>DAOTTW010000127.1:0-38850 GCA_034437615.1 Anaerolineae bacterium
CGCGCCACATCTCTGCGGCGGCCAGCACGCTTTCCAGCCAGTGGACCAGCGTACCCGTCTTGTATTTGTATTCGGCTTCTGAGGTGAGGCCAGCCGTATCGAGTTCGTCCATGAGTTGACGCACGCGGTCCAGCATGACATCGATTTCGATCTCTAGCGGCACGTTCATTTGTGCCCAGTAGTTGCTGTAATTGTAGAAAGACGGGCGGCGAATGTCGCTGGGCTTGGCGTTGATCTGGTTGCCGGGTTCGGTGACGTAGAGCTTTTCGCGCAGGTAGGCTACACGCTCATTGATGTCTTCGGTGTGTTCGGCGTTCAGGTAGCGCGGCATGTGCTTGGCGGTCATCAGGGTGTTGATGGTGTAGTGACCATCGAACACAGGCAGCACGAAGGAGTCGATGGCATTACGCCCGATCAGCGATTCCTTCAGGAAGCCCTTCGACCCTGCGACGAGTAAATTGTGGCTCATCATCTCGTTGGCACGCAGCAGCAAGAAGGATTTCAGCATGGTGCCATGAAACGCGAGGAAGTCGCTATCGCTGTAGGCGACGGCGCGGTGATACAGGAAATCCAGGAAGGCTGCTTGTAGTGAAAGCTGATAGACCTGACGAAAGACGTTGCTGAAGTTAATCGGGTTGGTCTCGAAGATGCTTTTGCTCGATAGGTGGTCGATGGTGGCCGGGATTGCCGTCTTAGCCATACGCATCCCAACGTAGGCGCACTGGTATTTGCTGGGCATAGCCATGCGCTGCACGATGGACAAACCGTGACCGCGCTTACCCATCAGGCGGCCAGGCCCGTCGATGTCGTATTTGGTCAGTACCATGTTGCGCAAAACGTGTGTTTCCAGGCGCTCCCAGTTTTTGCAGCTACTACGTGGCACGAGGAACAACGACAGCGAACGCGGTCCGTTCTGCGTTGGGTCGATTTTTGCCAGCACCATGTGGTAGTCGGCGTGATACGAATTATTGATGAGCCACTTTGCCCCTTTGATGTGGAATTCGCGCTCGTTTGGGTCATCGGAGACCGGGGTAGCGGTGGTCTCACAACTCAGTAGGTCGGAGCCGACATGCTCCTCCGTCCAGCCAAGTGAAAAAATCGAATCCTTTAGTTCTTCGGCGATTTCGTGCTCATCTGACGCAGGTAGCATCATCCACGCCAGCATACTTGCGCCACCAGCGATCATGTAGCTTGGCTCGTCATCGAAGGCTTCCGTGCCGACGCGCATCGCGCCGATCATGTTGAAGTCTGGCGATAGTGCGTCGTATGAACCGCGCAGCGGACCGCGCAGATACTCGAAGTCTACGATTTCACCGAAGTCGGGGTGTTGGACAAATTCCGTCATTTACATTACCTTTGCTTTGACTACCACTAATATCATTGTACTTGTACAGTGTAAGCGCATCTGGTGACTTGTCCGACGCTACAAGGGCATTTTTATCTGGATGTTTGCCGTAGCGAAAGTGCCTAGTGACCAGTATTACATGTGTTGCAAACGGCAAGAGTATAAGTAAGCCACTTTTGCCTAGCAAGTGTGGATTTAATTGGCTCTTCACCATAGAAACCGATTAAAAACGTGTTCCATGCATTTAAGTGTAGTAGATTGTGAGCATGTTGTGATATTTTTCACAGCGTTTTTTGCGTTTCACTTCCAAATAACCCTGAATGTTGTGATGGGTTACGGAATTGCTACAGTGTGGCCATAACAGTTACTTATCGGTCAGATAAGAGACAGGCTGCTGTTTTCACAGGATGCGTTTACCGAATAGGCTGCATGTTAGCTCGACGGCGATACGGGCGGTTTCGTTGCGGTTATCGAGTATGGGGTTGATCTCTACAATGTCCATTGAACGCACTTTGCCTGTGTTGGCGAGCATTTCCATCAGGTAGTGTGCTTCGCGGTAGGTCAAGCCACCGGGGACGGGCGTGCCGACGCCGGGGGCGATGTTGGGGTCCAGGCTATCTAAATCCAGGCTGATGTGCAGGCGTTCGCAGTGTGCGACGTGGGCAAGCATGGCTTGCGCTATGGTACTGATGCCCTGCTCGTCTATTTGGCTCATGGTGCCGACAAAAACCTTGCTTTCATGCAAGAGTGCGCGTTCTTCGGCGTCCACATCGCGTGTGCCGATCATGGCAACCTGGGCAGGTGTTAGGATGGGTGCATTGTCGGCAATGGCTGTTAGCTTTGTCGGCCCGTGCCCTAGCAAGGCTGCAACTGACATGCCGTGAATATTGCCAGATGGTGATGTTTGCGGGGTATTCATGTCCGCATGTGCATCAATCCACAGAACGCCGATGTTTTGCTGTTTAGCCATCACTGCGATGGTGCCGATACTGATGCTGTGGTCACCGCCTAAAAAGATCACGGGTTCCTGTTGATTTAGATTGCCGGCATAGTCTGCAATACGTGTGCAGATTTCACTGACTTCGCGTAGATGATGCGCGTTGGTTATGTCCGTTTGTTCGCTAATTTGTTCGGCTTGCAGCACGTTGATATTGCCATAATCGTTGATGTGATAGCCCAGCCTGTGTAAGCCTTCCTGTAAATTGGCATAGCGTATGGCACTTGGTCCCATGTCCACGCCACGCCGACTCTGACCCAGGTCCATTGGTATGCCGATGATGTGCAGCGCGTTATTTGACATTGTATCCTCGCATTTGTGTTGTGTATTGCTGACAGTTTGCCGTATGGATTGGCCATTGGGCAAGCGTGTATTCAGACTGTCGTTGTCATGCACTAGAATGCCGCTTGATTATCTCCACTGCTGCTAATTGATAAGGATTATTGTTCGTTGATGATGAAGCACAGGTTATTGCAAAGTGGGTTGATCGCTGTAACGCTGGTGTGTTTGTGTCTGCCCGCTATCCACGCGCTAACACATGGTCCGTTGTTGCGCACCGATGATGGTGAATTGCATATTTTGCGCGTGGTTGCCCTTGACCATGCTATTGATGTGACAGGTGCTTTATGGCCGCGTTATGTGCCTGGCATTGCGAATGGTTACGGTGCGCCGCTTTTCGGTTTTTATCCAGCGGGGTCCTATTATTTGCCATTGCTGCTGCATGATGTCGGTTTTTCCTATGCGGATGCATGGCGGTGGGGTTTAGCGCTGTATTTGGTATTGGCTGCGGGTGGTGCTTACCTGTTGACGGCGCAATGGTCGAATTGTTCAGGTGGTTTTGTTGGCGCGGCTGCCTATGTGTATGCACCGTATGTGTTGTTTGATGCTGTCACACGTGGTGCAAGCGCTGAGGTAGCGGCGTTGGCCCTGCTGCCCTGGGTGTTGTGGGGATTTTGTCGGCTTGCGCTTCGTGGTCAGCGGTTGGATTTTGTGCTAAGTGTGTTGGTTTTTGCCTGCTTCGCGTTGATGCATAACGTCACAACGCTGTATGGCACATTGATCCTTGCGGGTCTGTGTGTGTTTTTATGGCTGTTGTCACAGGATAAAGTGCGGGTATTCAGTCGGCTTTTTAGTGCGGGTGTTATTGGCTTGAGTCTAAGTGCATTTTTCCTGGTGCCCGCTCTGTTGGAGAAGGAGGTCGTTCGCATTGACGCTGTTATGCAGGGCTTTGATGCGCTCAACGTAACGAATTCACTGCGAGGTTTGCCTGAGATTTTCTCATTGCCGCAAACTGCGGACCCGACGAGGTTGAACGCACAAGTTCCTGTTGCATTAGGCTGGCCACAAACGATATTGGCTTCGGTGGGTTTAGGGTTTGCGTTTTATCAGCATTCAGCTAAGAGCGTAAGTCTACTTACGGGATTGCTGGCTTGTGTTGCTGCGACCATCATTTTTCTAAACACACCCCTTGCTGCATCGGTGTGGCGCGTGTTGCCTTTGGCTGATTACACATGGGAAGCATGGCGCACGCTAGGCATCGCTAGCCTTTTGCTGGCGTGGTTGGCGGGGATCAGTGCGGTGGGGTTAGCTTCATTGTTATCGTTTGAACGTTTGCGTTTCACTATGTTCGCGTTGATTATCACGCTCATAGGCATTTATGGTTTTTCCTGGCTTTACGGTCCGCCCTTGAATTTCAACCCCACATCTATCGAGAGTGTACAAACTTATGAGCGTAAAACGGGCAAGTTTGCTTTAGCCTCATATGCGGAATATTTGCCTCTGCACGCTAACATAGAAATGCTTGGCACAGGTCCATCACAAACAGCAGCATTCATGCCTGCCAGTGATAATGAGACGGATGACATGGCAAGCGATGGACTATCTGAGCAATTTGAAGTTCAGGCTTCGGATGCGCAACGTTTCACATTTAACCGGTTATACACCCCAGCTTGGCGTGCTGAGTTTGTGCCTGCCTCTGGCCGACGTGTTCAACTTGCGGTTTTGCCTGATGAGTCAGGTTTGGTCGCGGTTGATGTCGAACAAGGTAACGGCGTGCTGCATGTTTGGTTAGATGACACGCCGATGGAGCGACTTGGTTTGTCAGTGACTCTATTGGGATTTGGGTGTTTTCTGCTGGTTGCGGGCTGGTTTCCGTATGGCCGTTCTGTTTCTGGTATGCGAAGGACAGACAGAGAACATTTTCCGTATGTATTGGCTGGATTGGTGAGTTTGGTTGGCATTATCCTTTTTGCGGGGAAGGTGCTTGTCGTTGATACCAACGATAATATCCTGCGTACCACACGCTATGATGGTGAGACGATACAAGACGTTGAGCATCAGGCTGCTATTGGTTTTCGACACGGTTTGCAGTTAATAGCATTCGAGCAACCTGAGACTATTCCTGCCGGTAACGCGGCACTAATTACCCTTTACTGGACAGTAAATACGTCGCAGGATCGTGATGATTTTTCTAGTAACGTGACGCTACGAGATGCGAACGGACTGATTGTGGCGAATGTGGGTTCATTTATGCCGGGTGGTATTGCTACGCGACATTGGCAAACGGGCTTGTATGTGGTTGAGCAACTAACGTTGCCAATACTGAGGACGATGCCACCCGGAGATTACACGCTGTATGTGAGCCTATACGACCCGGAGACACGTCAACCACTTGACGTGTTGAATGCTGCTGGGAATCCTGTCGGTGTAGACACTCAATTAGGCTTGGTCCGTATCTTGCGACCTGATGGCACTGTACCATCTGCTCAAAATACGCGGCGCATCGCAGAAACGCCATTTGGGTTTGCTTCATCAGATGGCTTGCCGAAAATAGCACAAGTCGGTGAGTCTTTTAATTTAAGCATCATGTGGCAAGCAAAAGAACGACCTGCGCAGGATTATCAGATGCGGCTGGTTTGGAGAGATGCGGACGATCATTTGGGGGGTACATCTGCGCAATTCCCATTAACCGCAGGCTATCTCACTTCGCAATGGCAACAGTACGATATATGGCAAGGATTGCACCGCATGTACGTTCCTGGTGCACTGGATGATGGTGAATACAGTGTCTATTTACAGGCCATTGCAGAGGATGATTCGCTGCTGTCTGACTCGGTTTATCTTGGTAGCGTTGATATTAGCGTGCCACAGCGGACGTATGCACTGCCCCCGGAAACTGTCATGCAGCAACTTGCTGATGTTGGCTGGAACAATGGCATACGTCTACTTGGTTACACGTGGGATGATTCCGTAAGTGAACTTACGCTATGGTGGCAAGCAACGGAGGCTCTCTATCGGGATTTACGTTTGTTCGTGCATTTACTGGACAGTGACAGGATTTTGGCCCAAAGTGATAGTATGCCCGCTGATTGGACGCGACCTACAACTGGATGGGCTGTTGATGAGGTGATCGAAACACAACACGTGTTATCGGCAGATTGCTACGACTGCACGTTGCGTATTGGTTGGTATGATCCGCTGACGGGTGAAAGGGTTAGCTTGCAAAGTGGAGACGACTCATTCATTTTGAGTGATGCAATACAGAAATAGTTTGCTGTGAAGCGCGGGCTGTGTGCTTAGACACAGCCCCGTATTGTTTACGCATCTTCATCAAAAAGTTGTTGCTGACGCCGTTCGAGTGCACGTGTTAAATTGTCAAAGTAAGCAAGCACCTTCTCGCGCTCCGACGGTCCGAGCTTGGCGAATTCCCGCTCTAAGGCACCGACACGGTAACGATCTACCAGTAAGCCAAACTTGCCCAGGCTACCGCGCTCTTTTGCGGCTTTGTCCTGCTTTGATTTTGCGACATCTGCAATGGATGGTTGATTTGCTATCGCGGTATCTTCTTCGTGCAGGTCAATAAGCTCGGCGTATTCCGTAAGTGCACTTACTGGATAGCCGTCTCGCCGTGCTATGCGTAACGCTCGACGGATGACATCTTCTTCGTCACGCGCCGGTTGCAAAATATCCTTGTCAATCGCATTTTGCGACCAGTTCAAATCATCCGCAAGGTTCCAAACGACATCAGGCAAGCGTAGCAATCGTCGGTACTGACGAATTTGCACGGCATTCTTGAAGCCCATCGCATTCACAACACGCTCAGCCTGGCCATGCGGTACGCGGTATACCGAACCATCATCAACCTGCGCATAAAATAGGCGATCCGCCTCAAAAGCATCGTAAGGCTTGAAACGTCTGTTGCGTGCCTCATACAAATCCATCAGCAAACGCGCTAATTGACGTGCTTTGCCGATGCCATTCAAGTCATTGCGTGCATTGTTCTCACTAGCTTGTCGCCAGATGTCCACCCGATCAACGCGGCGAGCATGAATATTTGCATATTCTGTACTGCCTGTGCCACGTGTCATCTCGTACCAGTGCAACAGATGGTAGGCCAACCAACGACGCTCGCCTGTCTCCAACATGTAGCCTGCTGGGTGCGGGGCGATCGTGATCGGATTCATCAAACTGTGTTTGCGGATATTGGCCGCCAAGTCGATGACTTGCAGCAACGCATATTCAATCGCGCCGAGTTTGCGATTGAGGTTACTGTAGGGTGTGATGTATCGGGCAATCGTGTTGTTTTCGGCGGTATCGTCACCAGCGTCTTCAGGCAAATCAGCAGGAGCGCGCTCGGTAACGGTGCCTTCAAGATATGCCTCTATGTTGATCGCTTCCCCATCACGCTCGTGCTGTACTTCTTTCATCCACATGTCAAATAGGTGTGCCATGCTCTCAAAATCAGGCGAGGCATTAACCCAGTGCTTGCTGCGGATTTCATACGGTACCGTGCGCCGAGGCTGCGCAGGGTCCGGGTGGATGCGTTCAATCGGCGTTGGACTCGCACGCAATGGTTTCTGCAATGGCTGATCGGCCACCTGACTGTCATACAATAGATTCGCACCCTCAGTTGCCGTGAGGTTTTGCAATGGAGGCACAGTAGGCGTTTCGTTGTTTTCAGCCTCGTCATTCTCGCTGGACCAGTCATCCAACCCTGAAATGTTATTAACGGCTGCGCCGCGATTACGTCGCTTCGACATCTATGGCCCTTTCTTTTGCTAATTTAACGACTTTCCACGCCTCACCCGCAACCGGATGATCGTAGGCATAGCGAAATACTGAAATTTGCCGCGCCATCGCCTCCTCCCACACCACGCTCATCGGCAACGGCGTCCATACCATCTTGCCAAAACCCTGCTTGAGTTGTTGCAATTTCTCGCGGTGTTCTAGCGTCTTTGCACGAAACTTCGTTGGGATGATGCCGGTGAGCTTAATGTCCTCGAGTCCGCTTTGTTGCTTCTGCTTGCTAAAGCCCGTCGTCGCCTTCACTGACGTAACCAGCCCGTCAAAGCTCAGATAAGTTACCTCGGTTGGGTACAAAATGTGATGCGTCGCCAGGTAAATATGTGCGTGAAACGGTGATGGCGTCGGGCTGGTGTCGATGATGACGACATCGACTACGTTGCGCTGCTGTAAATCGGCTAATTTTTCACGAATCGCAAAAAATTCATTTTCCAATGCCTGTGAAATCAAGCGCGTTTCGCGGTTGCCCGGCACCACATACAAACGCCCCTTCGGTTCCGTTTTAATGTTTGGTGGCAAAAAACGATCTGCATCCACAGGCACAATCACACCCGGATCGTTGAAATCGGCATCGCGGACGAGCAAATCATACATGCCGTGTGCTTTTGGGATGCCAAACGATAGCGTCAAATGCCCCTGTGGGTCCGCATCCATCAGCAACACACGATAGCCCATGATCGCCAGCCCTGCCCCGATGGTGCCCGCCATTGTCGT
The DNA here is from genome assembly GCA_034437615.1 of Anaerolineae bacterium. GTDB lineage: Bacteria > Chloroflexota > Anaerolineae > Aggregatilineales > Phototrophicaceae > DAOTTW01. The sequence continues at coordinate 8,139 of DAOTTW010000127.1, forward strand.
CTTGCCAACGCCACCTTTTTCATTCAAGAACGTGATGACCTTCATATCTTCGGCCTCCTTGATCTATTTTCACCGTCTTGTCGGCGGCAAATTGTGTACGGTCAGTGCGCCTATTGTACCGATAATCGCACGTAGAACGCAGCACCGTTTAGCTATGATAAGTGATAGGCGTCTAATTGTAGAGGCGCAATGAAGCAGTAACGTCAGTGCATAATGCAGCACAGTGGCACACGTTCTGCCGCAGGTTTATCTATACGGTATACATACCATACCAACAGCACAGCGCAGCATCCACCCTACCCCCAGCTTGATAGGGCAGGTGCAATATCCCAAATGAACACATCAGCCATGCGAAAATTGCCGCGAACTTATCACGACACTTATCAGATGCAACACTTATCGGGCTATTTCAAGCCAACAATATTGATAGGCTTCCAGCGTTAAATCGACATCTGCTGCAACGTGCTTATTGCTGATTAGATCGACAACCTGCTGACCAGAACCCACAAGATTACGCAGCACAGACTGCGGCACGATACGTTGCACCTCACTGAAATTCGCCAGCACGATCAGCCCACCACCACGCGCAAAACCCAGCACATGCACGTTGCCAGCATCGAAAAACAGCGCCTCCTTGCCTGCCAGCGTCGGCAACTGTTTGCGCAGCCTGATGAGTTGCTGCACACCACCATACACACGCCCAGGAACACTATCGGCATCGTGCCGTTGTTCAGCCCGCAACCAATCAAAGCGCACGCGATGCGCCCAGCGCGAATCCTCACGCCTGTTGGGGTCATCCTGAAAGCTGTAATCATTCAGCATCGCAATCTCATCACCCAGGTAAATTAGTGGGATGCCGCCAGCGCTCATGATAACGCTGTACATCAGCAGCAGACGCTTAATCGCATCATCAAGCAAGTTTGGATCGTCTTGCTCAAGCGCTTCTTCTAAACCGATGAGCGAAGCCGCCATGCCAGAAATGCGCATATCGCCCGTTTTCACGTTGTGGCCGAACGGCAGCCCCCGCGCAAACGAGCCGGGGAAGTGCCCGCTATAGAATTGATTGAGAAATTGCCGATGATCGTAGGCGTCGATGCCAAGCTCTGCTGCGTCCTCATCCGCATAGGTCCAGCCGATGTCATCATGCACACGAATGTAATTGACCCATGTACAGCCGGCTAACAACGAAAACGAGCGCTGCATGGATTTCAGCAGCAGCGATACCTTGCGTGTCGCCATCGACTCCCATAACAGCGCCATCAGCGTCGGATTGTACGATAGGGGGGCTTCTTGCGGGTTCACATACTCGGCCACCTGATCGGGGTGAACAATAGCTTCGGATTTAAAGACCACCGCAGGCGCAACGATCTGCATCAGGGCGTTATACGCACGGATGATATGATGTGCTTCCGGCAAGCTCTCGCAGGGGGTGCCCAGGCGCTTCCACACGAATGCCACAGCATCTAACCGCACGACTTCAACACCGACATTGGCCAAAAACAGCAATTCACCCAGCATCGCATTGAACACAGCCGGATTGCGATAATTCAAATCCCACTGAAAGCGATAGAATGTCGTCCACACCCAACGCTGCATGGCTTCGTTCCACGTGAAATTGCCGGGTGCCTGCTCCGGGAAAATCTCGCGCAGCGTGCGCTCATACTGATCCGGCAAATTGCGGTCTGGAAACGTGTAGTAGTAATCGCGGTGGGGGTTGCCATCGGCGTCTGTCGTGCCAGCGATGGCAGCCTGTGCCCAGCTATGTTCGTCAGATGTATGATTGAAGATGAAATCCAGCACCAAACTGATGCCCGCAGCACGCAAATCCGCCGCTAGCGCCGCGAGATCGTCCATCGTGCCCAGAGCAGGGTTTACGGTGCGGTAATCACTGACCGCGTAGCCGCCGTCGCTGTTAGCTGCTGGAGCGTCAAAGAGCGGCATCAGGTGCAGGTACGTCACGCCAAGCTCTTTAAAATAGTCGATCTTATCACGCAGACCGTTGAGCGTGCCTGCGAACAAATCCACGTAACACACTGCCCCCAGCATCTCATGCGATTGATACCAGTCTGGTTTGTTTAAACGCTGATCGTCCAAGTCTCGCAGTGCTGCCGAACGCGCCCGATACATCTGCGCCGCGTGCAGCAAAACCTGTTCCAGATGGTAGAAAAAATCGTACTGATTGCCGTAGAGCAGCAGCAGATGACGAAACACACGCGGGAAATGTGCCTGCAAGCGTCCTAAAAATGCGCTGGCGTCTGGGTCCGCTTGCAAAGCTGCTTCAATTTTTGGCTGTAAGCGTTGTAGGCTGCGCTGTGCTTCTCGCTCAAGCCAAGCTGCATCGTAGGTCCTATGTGGTTCGTGCACGCTGATCTGTCCTGTCAGTTTTTAGGGTGAATAGCGGGTCTTATGGCAGCACGCAATGGCGCGTCCGTTAAAAATTCAACCGAATTTGATACAAAACCCTTAATCGCGGATTACTGCGCAATGCTCAACGGTATGCTACCATAGGCAATAAGCAACGTGAAAAACAAACAATAATTTGCTGTTAGGTAACGTCATGCAACGCCAAGAGATGTTAACGCACATTCAAGAAAACCCCGAATTTGATGTCCTCGTCATCGGCGGTGGCATCAATGGTATCGGCACATACCGCGAACTCGCGCTGCAAGGTCTGCGCGTACTACTCGTAGAAAAAAACGACTTTTGCTCAGGGGCCAGCGCTGCCTCCTCACACATGCTGCATGGCGGTATCCGCTATCTCGAAAACGGCGAGTTTCGCCTCGTGCGGGAAGCGCTACATGAGCGCAACCGAATGCTGAAAAACGCGCCACACTACGCAAAGCCACTGCCGACCACGATCCCCATGTTCCGCTGGTTTTCCGGCATGTTCAACGCACCGCTCAAGTTCATCGGTCTGCTGAGTCGGCCCGCCGAACGTGGCGCAATCATCATTAAAGCAGGTCTGGTCATGTACGATGCCTTCACAGGTCCAGAGCAAACTATGCCGGGCCACACCTTCCGCATGAAGCAGAAATCGCTGCAAGCATACCCGCAAATCAACAAGGACATCATCTGCACGGCGACCTATTACGATGCCTGGATGCCATACCCTGAGCGCATCTGTATGGAACTCATCGCAGATGCCGAGTCGAACAACGCGCAAGCCTACGCGCTCAACTACATGGGCGCAGATGACGCGCAGGCCGATAGCGTCACCCTGCGCGATGAAGCAACCGGCCAAACCTACACCGTGAAGCCGCGCACCGTCATCAACGCTGCTGGCCCCTGGATCGACTTTGTTAATCGGGCTATGCAGCAAAAGACCGAGTTTATCGGCGGCACTAAAGGCTCACACCTGATACTCGACCACCCACAGCTATTTGAAGCGTGCAATGGCTCGGAAATTTTCTTCGAGAACAGCGACGGGCGCATCGTGTTGATCTTCCCCTATATGAACCGCGTCATGGTCGGCACAACGGATATACGCATCGAGGACCCCAGCGAAGCCATTTGCACCGATGACGAAATTGCTTACATCCTCGGCATGATTCCGAAGGTGTTCCCCGATATTCAGGTAGATCGCTCACAGATTGTCTTTACCTTCAGTGGTGTGCGACCCTTGCCGAAGGCCGATGGCCGCACCGGAGCCATCAGCCGCGACCACAGCATCAAGACCCTGCAACCGGACGCCAGTAACGGCCTGAAATACCCGATTCACTCGCTGATCGGCGGTAAGTGGACCTCTTGGCGTGCCTTTTCTGAGCAGACCGCCGACAAAGTGCTGGGCGAAATTGATGCAGAGCGCAAGGTGGATACCAAGAACCGCGCTTTCGGTGGCGGCAAGGATTACCCCAAGACCGATGATGCACGTCAGCAGTGGCTACAGAAGCTGCAAGAGCGCACCGAGCTACCCATCGAACAGCTTCAGATGCTCTTCGAGCGCTACGGCACGCACGCCGCTGACGTTGCAGAATACATGAGCGCCGTCAGCGACGCGCCACTGCAACATCACCCGGATTACACCCGCCGCGAAGTCGAATACATCACGCAGCAGGAAAAAGTGCAGCACCTCGATGATTTCATCCTGCGCCGTTCGCTGATCGCCATGTTGGGCCACGTCACGCAGCAGCCCGAACTGCTGGAAGAACTCGCGGATGCGATGGGCAGCGTGTTGGGTTGGTCCGAAGAAGAGAAAGACGACGAGGTGATGCGTGCGCGTCGCATCCTGAAACAGCAGAACCGTGTTGAACTTGAAATACCCGTCATGGCATAGGCCAAGCTACGTAACCGAGCCAAATATGGGCCAAAGGGACGCTTGCGGGCATCCCTTTTTGTATTAAGCTGGCTATATCCGTCATGTTCTGTTAGACTTGTGGCAGGCGTTGTAATCACAAAGCTGTGATATTGCCTCCAGGTAACGGCATTCTTTACACTTCATCATCCGTTCCCATCCTATAATCATAAGTGAATGTTCAGCAATCTCACATACCGAGGGCATGGCATTGTCCACACACCCCGTTCAATAGAAGCAGAGGCCACCATGACATTTTTAAGACGGCTCTTACAAGCAGATACACTCCAAAAGCGCCTTGTGTTTTCACTGTTGCCGCTGGTGATCTTGCCAATCATCGTATTCTCGGTGGCGTTTTACGTGCGCCAAACCGAAGACCAACTTGCAATCATCAGCGAACGCGAAGAAGGTCGTTTGACCGCCACGCGCAACCTGCTGCAAGTCGAACTGCAAATATTGGATGACGATATTAGCGTTCTTGCGAGTATTCCCAATACAGAGCGTCTGGCACGTGCACTGCTGACGGGCGATGAGTCCGGGGTTGTCGTTGCACGCACGCAACTCGCGCAGGATTTCGCGGCATTATCACGCGAACGCGACTTCTACAAGCAGGTACGTTTTCTGGATGTCAACGGCAATGAGGTCGTGCGTGTGGACAGGGAAAACGGCGAAGCCGTTGTTGTACCACAGCAGCAACTCCAGAATAAAGCGGATCGCCCTTACTTTGCGGGTACGATTAACCTGCCACAAGGTGCCGTTTTCGTCTCACCGCTGAACCTGAACCGCGAAGGCACACCGCCACAAATCGAATTGGTAGATGGCGAGCCTGTGCCTGTGTTACGCTACGGTAAGCCCGTTTACGTCGAAAACCCACAGACAGGCCAGCGGCAAATTGCTGGTGTGGTCGTCACGAACGTACTTGCACAACGTATTCTGGATGACCTCGCACCCGACATCGGTGAGACCTTCCTTATCAACAGCGAAGGCTACTACCTGTACAACTCGCTGAACCCGAACCTGACGTTCGGCTTTGAAGCAGGCATTCAGGACATCCCAGAGCTAGACCGTCCGACTGCTGAGCAAATGACATTTGAAAATTTCTACGGCGCGGATACCAGCGACATCCTGCAAGCGGCCAACTTCGCAGAGCAGACGCGCACAGCCGATAACAGCTTTCTGCTAAATTACTTAAGGGTTTCGCCGCCAGGTGTAACAGCAGAGTATTACTGGGTGCTGGCGACAGCGCGTGACACAAGCATCCTGACAGCGACGATCCAGCAAGTTGCCGTGACAGTTATCGCCATCGCGGTAGTTTTCATCGTGCTGGCTGTCATCGTGATCGGCATCGTATCGCAATACATCGCTCGGCCTATCCGTGCCGTATCGGAGCGTGCGCAGCGCATCGCGCAGGGGCAATTTGATACAACCACAGAAAACACGGACCTGCTGCGCCGTAACGACGAACTCGGCAACCTGAGTCGTTCCTTCCAGCAGATGTCCGCGCAACTCCGCGAGTTATTCCAGAATCTAGAAGCCCGCGTCGAAGCCCGCACCGCAGACCTACGCACTTCCGCAGAAATTGCCGCCGCAGCCAACCAGGTACGCCAGATGGAAGACCTGCTGAGCTTGACGACCAACCTGCTGCGTGACCGCTTCGACTTCTACTATGTACAAATTTACCTGATTGGCGACGAAGGCAAATTCGCCGTGTTGCGCGAGGGTACAGGTTATGTGGGGCGGCGCTTGCTGGCGCAAAACTGGAAACTGCCGCTGGATGGTCGCTCACTGGTCGCTGAGGTGATCCGCACGGGCAATTACAGCGTGGTGCAAGATACAGCCACAGACCCGAACTTCTTGCCGAACGAACTGCTGCCGGATACACGTGCAGAATTGACTGTGCCACTGAGCGCCGATACGGATATCATCGGTGCGCTGGATATTCAGCACAACGTCCCGCATATCTTCACAGACGATACGCGCCAACTGCTGCAAGCGCTGGCGGATCAACTCGCTGTGACGTTCCAGAACTTGCGCTTGCTGCAAGGTGCTGAGCGCCGCGCCCGCGAGTTAACGACTGTGGCTGAGGTGAGTCTGGAAGCGTCCTCGACGCTGGACATCGAGACCCTGCTGAAATCAGTCACGCGCCTGACACGCGATAACTTCAACCTGTACCACGCGCATGTGTACTTGCTGAATGACACGCGCGATGTGCTGGAATTGGCCGCTGGCTCTGGTGAAGTGGGCACGATACTGGTCGAAAACAAGCACAGCATCAGGTTTAACGAAGAACACAGCCTGGTGGCGCAAGCCGCCCGTAATGCACAACCTGTGCTGGTGAACGACGTAGGCACGGCCCCGGATTACCTGCCGAACCCCTTGCTGCCGGATACCAAGTCTGAGCTAGCCGTGCCGATGATCGTTACAGGCGAAGTCATCGGCGTGCTGGATGTGCAATCCGATACGGCCAACCGCTTCACACAAGAAGATGTCACGGTGCAAAGCACACTGGCCAGCCAGATCGCCGTTTCCATCAATAACGCACGTACCTTCGACGCTGTAATCCGCGCACAAGAGGTCTTGGCCGAAAACGAAGCACGCTTGAGCGCTATCACGGCCAACTATCCGAACGGTGCCATCGTTATGTACGATCAAGAGATGCGCTACCTGCTGGTTGATGGTCTGGGCCTGGAGGAATCCGGCCTGAACAAAGCCGAGATGGAAGGCCGCACCATCTACGATGTCTACGATGAACAGACCGCCGAAATCGTGCGTGCGACGTATCAGAGGGCGCTCGATGGCGAGGAAATCGTGCAGGAGATTCCGTTCAGGAACCTGGTCTATCGCACCGTGTCGCTGCCGGTGCGCGACGAATCCGGCGAGATTATCGCTGCAATGACCATCACGCAGAACATCACCGAAAACAAGCAACAAGACTACGAGCGCGAACTTCAGCTTGATGTCGCCAACGCGCTCAATCAGGCCGATAATCCGCAGGCGTTGCTAGAAGCGGTGCTGCCACATGCGCAATCACAGGGCTTGGTGGCTGCAAACCTCTTCTATATTGATAGCCATCAGGACGGCAATCCCCGCGATCTGTTCGTCGTGGCCAATTGGCGTGCCAGTGAGGATACTGCACAAACACCGCTCGGCACGCTGTTTGAAGTAGACGAATATGAAGCGGTACAAGCATGGCTGGCACAAAAATCACAACCCACACTGCATGGCGACATCGCCAACGATCCGACTGTTGACGAGGCAGCCCGTGCGGTGTACGCCCAGTTTGGCACAGAAGCCAGCGTCGTCTTGCCCCTCAGCGTTGCTGAGCGCTGGGTCGGCCTGATCTTGCTCAACTGGTCGCACCCCGTCGCGTTCACAGAGGCCGATAAACGCATCTACGCATCTATTATGCGCCTGGCAACGCCGACGATTGACGCGGCTCGCGCTGCGGAGGCGACACGCCAAGCACGCGAACGCGCCGAATTGCTGGCCCGCGTCAACTCAGCCTTGTCACAGGCCACCAACGAGCAAAACATACTCTCAGCACTCAAGCCTGCGATTGGCTCCCATGACGTGACGCTTGTGGGGCTATCCTACTTCAACACACCAGAGGGCGAACGCAAGCCCGTCAGCGTCGATATTGTCGCTGTGCAAAACGGCGATGGCAACGTCATCTCGCTGGCCACTTTCCCAGAGACGCACCTACCCATCGACGCTTACCCGGTGCTGGACCTGCTGATCGACCAGCCCGACAGCGTTTTCGTATCGGAAAATATCTACGAAGATGAACGCATCTTGCAGGGCGATACACTCGAGTTCTTGCAGGCGTCTAACGCGGGTGCCGTCGTCCTGATTCCCCTGCATACCAGCGATGTCTTGCTCGGTACAATTAGTATCAGTTGGGCCAAACCGCAGACGATACCACAAGCCCTGATTGACGTAGTGAGTGCCATACAACCACCGGCCTCTGCGGTGATCGCCAGCCGTCGTGCATATCTCGCGCAGCAGGCTGGCCGTAATCGCGCAGATACGCTGTCTACGATCAATCAGGAGCTATCCAGCGCGCAGAATGGTTATGACATCCTCGAAGCTGTCGCCACCTTTGCAGAGCGCTTCGGCCCCGATAACCTATCGCTGGCCTTTTACGAATTGGACGCCGATGGCCAACCCCAGTCTGTGCGTGCCGTTGCTGCTTGGGCAAATGGCCAACCCGACCTGGACTTCCCGCTACTGAATAAGTCGTTGCCATTGGCCGCTGTTCCAACTATCCCGCTGATGCTGGAAGCGCCGAACGATGTGCTAATAATCGAAGATGGCACGAACGACCCGCGCATCAATGAGCAAATGCAATCCCTGATGCAGCAGGCGGGCGCGGTTTCGTTCATCGGGCTGCCTTTGCAGGCGGCTGGCGTATGGCAGGGGTCGCTGTCGGTGGCTTGGCGTGACGTGCGCACACCAAGCGAAGACGAAATCTATATCTTTACCCGCCTGATCCAGTCGCTTAGCGCGACTGTCGCCAACTTACGCGCCAACGAACAGACCGAACGCCGCGCCCGTGAGCTAGAAGCCGTTGCTCAGGTCAGTACAGCAACGGCTGTACAATTGAACCTGGACGAATTGCTCTTTGCGGTGGCGGACCTGACGAAAGAACGCTTCGGGCGCTACCATGCACACATCTACCTGATGGACGAGCAAAACGAGAACTTGGTGTTGGCTGCTGGCGCTGGCGAGATCGGGCGTCAGATGGTGCAGACGCATCATACCATCGCGCTGGATCAAAACAGTCTGGTAGCGCGTGCCGCCCGTGAGCGCGAAGGCATCGTCATCCAGAATACGCAGCACGAACCGGGTTTCTTGCCGAACCCACTGCTGCCGGATACAAAATCTGAACTTGCGCTGCCGATCCTCTATGGTGACCAACTGCTCGGTGTGCTGGATATTCAAGATGACCAGCCCAATCAGTTCGATGCGCTCGAAGTTCAGGTGAAAACGACGCTGGCCAACCAGGTCGCCGTTGCCATTCAGAATGCACGGGCATTCGAGCGTGTCCAGCAGCAATCTGCAATTGTGACCACCTCACAGGATTTCATCGGCATCGCGGACATGAATACCAGCGTAGAGTACGTCAACCCGACTGGCCTGGCCATGACGCGCTACACCGCAGAAGAGATCACTGGCCAATCGTTCGCGGTCTGGTATACACCAGAGACGATGGCACGCATTCAAAACGAACTGGTGCCGCAAGTCATGGAACACGGCAACTGGCGTGGCGAACTGCAAATGCTGCGCAAGGACGGCTACGCGATTCCAGTCGATCAGACGATCTTTATTATCCGCGATGAAGCAGGCAACCCGCGCAACATTGCCACGATTGCGCAGGACATCACCGAGCGCAAACGCGCCGAAGAAGAGCAGCAAGCTCTGCTTGCGAGCGCCCAACTGCTTAATGATGCCCGCACGCCCGACGATATGCTAGCAGCCATCGGCAACTACGCCGTCAGCAAGGGCGCAAATGTCGCCTATCTCTTCTACCTGGAAGATAACAGCCCCGAAATCGCGACGAGCCGCGCTGTATGGGCCTTGCAGGGCGCAGCACCGATTCCCGCAGGGGTCCGCATTACAGCAGCCGATAGCGCTCTGTCTTCCATATTGAACGCAGACGCGAATGAGCCGTACTTCATCGAGGATAGCCAGAACGCCGAGCAAATCGGCGCAGCCGCCAGCGCAGAACTCATCAATTACGGTGTGCACGCCCTGGTGGATATTCCATTGCGCACACAACGCGGCTGGATTGCCCGTGTGCTTGTCGGTTGGGATGCACCGCAGCAGTTCACAAACTTTGACCGCCGCATCTACGCCGCCATTCAACGCCAGTCCGTCGGTGCTGTAGACGCCATGCGTGCCGCAGAAGAAACCCGCATCGCACAAGAGACCGCGCAACGCCGCGCCGCCGAACTGGAAACAGTCGCCCGCGTGAGTGCCGCTGCGACCACCTTGCTAGATGTGGACGAACTACTGCAATCTGTGACGGAATTGACCAAAGCCAGCTTCAACCTCTACCATGTACACATTTACCGCCTGCAAGAGAACATCAGCAACTCGGACCGCTCGCGTTTGCTGCTGGTGGCAGGTGCCGGAGAGCCGGGACGCCGCATGAAGGAAAGCGGCCACAGCATCCCGCTTGCCGCTAACAGCGTGGTGGCACGCGCTGCGCGTGAGCGCGTGGGTGTTATCGCCAATGACATCACACAAGAACTGGACTTCTTGCCCAACCCGCTGCTGCCAGAGACGCGCTCCGAACTGGCGGTGCCGATGGTCGTCGGTGATACGCTGGTCGGTGTGCTGGACGTGCAAGCTGATGTGTACGACCGCTTCACAGAAGAGGACGTGCGCCTGAAGACTATATTGGCCGATCAGATCGCGGTTGCCGTACAAAACGCCGAAGCCTACGAGCGCGAACGCCGCGCAGTCGAATACTTGCGAGAAGTAGACCGCCTGAAACAAGAATTCCTGGCCAACATGAGCCATGAACTGCGTACACCGCTGAATTCCATCATCGGCTACTCCGAAGTGCTGCTAGACGGCGTGGATGGTGACCTCAGCGAAGATGCGGTTGAGGACGTAGACGCCATCTACACCAGTGGTAAGCACCTGCTGAGCATCATCAACGAGATTCTGGACCTGGCCAAGATCGACGCGGGTCAGATGGAACTGAACATCAAGACCGTGCAAATGACGGACATCCTGCAAGACGTGACGAAATCCAGCCAGATTCTCGTCAAGGATAAACCCGTGACGCTGCAACTGATCGAAGATGACCCGATCCCAGCAGTGCAGGTGGACCCGGTGCGTATGAATCAGATCATGCTGAACCTGATCGGTAATGCGATCAAATTTACCGAAGAGGGTGCAATTAACATCCGCTATGGCCTGACCGAAACCGACGCCACCAAAGATGCAGACGAGAGCGTTTACGTCAGCATCGAGGATACCGGCATCGGCATGGACGAGAACGCGCTGTCGGTCATCTTCGAGCGCTTCCGGCAGGCCGATGGCTCATCGACGCGCCGCGCTGGTGGCACTGGCCTGGGCCTGACGATCACACGGCAATTGCTGCTGATGCATGGCGGCGACATCGAAGCAGCAAGTCAAGTCGGCGTTGGCTCCAAGTTTACGTTTTACTTGCCGCTGAATGGTGTACGCCCGAAGCAACTGCCGCAAGACGTGATTCCGAACCTGCCGCAACCAGAAACCGGCGACTAATGCTTAGCTACAAAGGTCGTTATACGTAGGGACACGCGATGAGGTGCCCAACGGAGGCAGCAAGCCGCGTCCCTACACATGACGCCCTGACCCTGTAGGGACACCCGATGGGGTGTCCGGGGTGGCGTCAGTCATCATAACCAGGAAAAATCAGAGGAGACGAAACGAGATGAGTTTAATTGTCGTCATCGAAGACAACGCGCAAACCTCCCGTTTGGCCGAGAAACTGCTGCACAAGGCAGGCCACAAGGTGCTGATCGCAGAAGATGGCGAGGCCGGACTCATGGCCGTGATGGAAAGCCAGCCCGACCTCGTGCTAATTGACCTCGGCTTGCCGGATATTGACGGGCAGACGATTGTCGCGCTGTTGCGCCAGCAAACGGGCCTGGAAAACCTGCCGCTAATTGCTTTTACAGCATGGCCAGAGGATACCGCCCGTGAGATGATTAAGGCCTATGGCCTGGATGGTGCCATCTACAAGCCGATTGACACGCGCAAATTTGCGCAGGACATCGCGCTCTTTCTGAAAGATAAAAACGCAACGCCGGAATAAACATCGACCGCTAGGGAGTATTGACAGTGCAGTCTCAGCCCGCAGAATCGGCACCGGACCCACAGCCATCTAACGCCGAAGCGTCCGCAAACCATGAGCCGATACCCACGAGCCAGTACAGCTATGATGAACTGGCGGAAATCTACAATCAGGCACGTGTAGATTATATTGTGCCGATGCCGATGAACGGCAAGCGCATGATCGAATACGTGACAAATTACGACATCGACATGATCGGCTCCACCGTTGCCATTGATCCGCATGACCGTGAAGTGAACGGCCTGTGTATGCTGGGCGTGCGGGATGACCGTTCCTGGATTACGCGCCTGGGCGTCATCCCGCATCGGCGGCGGCGGCACGTCGGCCAGTTTTTGATGCATTACTTGCTGGATTACTCGCGTGAGCGCGACATGCACCTGACACAGCTTGAGGTCATTAAGGGCAATGAGCCAGCTTATCGGCTGTTCCGCAAGCTCGGCTTTGAGGTGACGCGGGAATTGTTGGTCGTCCGGCGCGCACCCGGTAAATTGCAACCTGACCAGTCGCCCCCCGCAAATGCTGCTGTCCTGCCGATTGATGAACGCGCTATCCCCGAATACCTGGCGATGCGTGGCGCTGGTGCCGCCTGGACGGAGGAAAGCGCTTCGTTGCTCAATGGCGGCAACCTGAAGGGCTTTGCAGTTACGCTTGCCTCTGGTGAATCCGGTTGGCTGGTCTTTCAGCGGACCCCGTTCCAATTGATGCATTTTGTATTCAGCCCGAATGCCAGCCCAGAAATGATGCGTGCCTTGATTACCACCGTGCACCATCACTACCCCCTGCAAGATACCAAAATCGAGAATTTAGCAGCAGAAGACCCAGTTTGGCCTATTCTTCAGCAGTATGGCTACGTCGAAGCGTTTCGGCGCATCGAGATGGTCCTGCATCTGTGATGGCTTGTCGCATCAAGACCGATTGTTGCAAATGCTTGCATGGCCTTTATAATGGCGCTAACTCCGCGCTTACCTTTAACGTCAAACTTTGAGGCGCAACGGAAACTATTGCTCGTTATATCATGCGAAGGATATTTTTTGATGACAGACCAAGCATTTTCGCCACCGACTAGCGAATGGTATGAGCCGCCCGCCGAGGTCGTCGCACAGGCGCACATAAAAGATTATGAAGCGACCTATAACCACGCCATGCAAGACATCGAGGCATTCTGGGCAGAGCGTGCCGAAACGCTGGAGTGGTATCAGAAGTGGGATCAAGTGCTGGATGATAGCAACGCGCCGTTTTATAAGTGGTTTGTCGGCGCAAAGACCAATATCACACATAATGCGCTGGACCGCCATGTAAAGACGTGGCGGCGCAACAAGCTGGCGCTCCTCTGGGAAGGCGAGGACGGCAGCAAGCGCACCATGTCCTATTGGCGCTTGTGGCAGGAGGTCAACAAGTTCGCCAATGTGCTGCGCAGCTTCGGCGTGAAGAAGGGCGACCGCGTTACAATTTACATGGGGCGCATCCCGGAGATTGTCGCGGCGATGCTGGCCTGTGCGAAAATCGGTGCGCCGCATAGCGTGGTTTACGGTGGCTTTAGCGATCAAGCGCTGGCCGACCGCATCGCCGACGCGAAAAGCCGCGTGGTTCTGACGGCTGACGGTGCCTGGTTGCGTGGTAAGGTCGTCCCGCTGAAAGCCGTCGTGGATGAAGCTGTGCGCCGTTCGCCTGTGGTGGATACGGTGATTGTGGTCAAGCGCACGGGCGAAGCGGTCAACATGGAGCAGGGCCGTGATTACTGGTATCACGACCTGATGGGCCTGCCGATTGCCAGCCCCCATTGTGAGACCGAAGTCATGGACGCCGAAGACCCGCTCTTCATCCTGTATACATCCGGCACCACAGGTAAGCCCAAAGGTGTGCTGCACACACACGGCGGCTATCAGGTCTACACTGCTACCACGCTGGAATGGGCCTTCGACCTGAAAGACGATGACCGCTGGTGGTGTGCTGCTGATCCGGGCTGGATTACGGGCCATAGCTACATCGTCTATGCGCCGCTGATACTCGGTGCCACCAGTATGCTTTACGAGGGCGCACCCAATTACCCCTATCCTGACCGCTGGTGGCGTATCGTCGCAGATTATGGCATCACGGTGCTGTACACCGCACCGACGGCGATTCGTGGACTGATGCGCTACGGCGATGCATGGCCAGAGCGCCACGACCTGAGCAGCCTGCGCTTGCTGGGGTCCGTCGGTGAGCCGATCAACCCGGAAGCGTGGCGCTGGTATCATAGCGTTGTCGGCAAGGGGCGCTGCCCGATCATCGACACCTGGTGGCAGACCGAGACGGGCGGCTTTATGATTACGCCGTTGCCATCGGTGCGCCTGAAACCCGGCAGCGCTACCCGTCCGTTTCCTGGGATTCAGGTCGATGTCGTCAACGAGAACGGCGAATCCTGCGGGCCTAACGAAGATGGCGAACTGGTGATTAAAAACCCCTGGCCGAGCATGTTGCGCACGGTCTGGGGTGATGATGACCGCTACATCGCGCAATACTGGTCGAAATATCGCGAGCAGGGCTGGTATCTGGCGGGCGATGCAGCACGCAAAGACGACGACGGTTATATCTGGGTGATTGGTCGCAACGATGATGTGCTGAAGGTCAGTGGCTATCGCCTGGGCACCGCTGAAGTGGAATCCGGTCTGGTTAGCCATCGGGATGTGGCCGAAGCCGCTGTCATCGGTGTGCCGGATGAACTGAAGGGCAACGTGATCTACGCTTATTGCATTCTGGTGGCGGGCGTCGAAGGGGATGATGAACTGGTCGATAAGCTCAAGCGCCACGTCCGCGAAGAAGTCGGCCCGATTGCGGTGCCTGCCAAGATCGAATTTGTGGATAAGCTGCCCAAGACGCGCAGTGGTAAGATTATGCGGCGCGTGCTGAAAGCGCAAGCGCAGGGCTTGCCGCTGGGTGACCTCAGCACGTTAGAGGACGGTTAAACGTCGCCGTCCCCACGCATACATTGTGAGCCGTATGGACACCCCAACCCAGATATGAACCAACCCAGATATGAACCAACCCAGATATAAACCAACCCAGATATAAATGGGGTGTCCGGGGCGGCGCGAGCCGCCGTAAAGTATGGCCAATTATGAAAGACCTGCCTTTGAGCGCCCATATTGCCCTCAATCAATTACCGACCCCCGCAGGACAAAACATCGCGCTGCAAATTAAAGCGTCTGCTGAAAGACGATTGCTTCAGGGCCACCCCTGGATATTCGAGAATTCGATCCGTAAGCAGCGTCACGATGGCAAACCCGGCGACCTAACTGTAATTTACGATAATAAGCGGCGCTTTCTCGGCATTGGCTTATACGACCCCGATTCACCCATCCGCGTGAAGATGCTGCAACATAGTCAGCCTGCGCCCATTGATGCGGATTGGTTCGCTGCGAAGGTACAAGCGGCGGCCCAGCGTCGCCAAGCGCTGCAAGAGCAGGGCATGACGGGCTATCGGCTGATACACGGTGAAAATGACGGTCTACCCGGCCTGATTGTTGATCGCTACGCCGATACGCTGGTGATTAAACTGTATTCGGCCATCTGGTTTCCCTATCTACGCTATGTGTTGCCCGCGTTGGATGCTGTTTTGCCGGATGCACGCTGGTTGCTGCGCATGGCACGCAACTTGCCACAGCGGTACGGCCTGCATGATGGTTTGTTGCTGCGTGGTGACGCGCTGGATGGCCCGATCTTGTTTACAGAGAACGGTCTGCGCTTCGCGGCGGATGTGCGGCGTGGCCACAAAACAGGCTTCTTCTTCGATCACCGTGATAACCGCGCCCGTGTGCGTGATCTGGCGCAGGGGCATGATGTGCTGGATGTGTTCGCGTATGTCGGCGCATTTTCGCTGTACGCGGCGCACGGTGGCGCAGAGCGCGTCCTCAGTGTGGATACGAGCAAACCAGCCCTACAGGCGGCCCGTGCCAACTTTGCACACAACCCCGACGCAGCCGCCAACACACAGCACGAGCTTCAAGCAGGCGATGCCTTCGACATCCTGGATGCATTGCAGCAAGCAGGCCGCACCTTTAGCATGATCGTGCTCGATCCACCAGCGTTTGCGAAGCGCAAGGACGAGGTGCAACGCGCCCTGAATGCCTATGAACGCCTGACGCTTGCGGCGCTAGGCGTGCTGCGACGTGATGGCGTGCTGGTGATGGCGTCTTGCTCTAGCCGCGTGGATGCGGATAGCTTCTATCAGACGATCCACCGCACCAGCCAGCAGGCCGGACGCGAACTGCACGAACTAGAGCGCAGCGGGCACGCGCTCGATCATCCGATAGGCTTCCCGGAGGGGGCGTATCTGAAGTGTTTATTTGCGCGTGCTACCTGATGCCGCTTGGCAGAGGCACGGGACGCGCTACAATATATCAAACTGTCACCAAAACACGATTGTCGTAGGGGTTCAGCACGCTGAACCCAGGGCATAGTACGCCATGCCCCCACCCATTTTATTTTTCCATAAAGAAAGCGTAATTGATGGACTGGTATCAAAATGCTGTCTTTTATCAAGTGTATCTGAGGGCATTTCATGATAGCGATGGCGACGGCAACGGCGACTTCGCCGGATTGCGCAAGAAGATCGACTATCTCAAGTGGTTGGGTGTCAATACCCTGTGGCTGATGCCCTTTTATCCGTCGCCGCTGAACGATGACGGCTACGATATTGCCAGCTTCTTCGGCATTCATGAGGATTTTGGCCTACTGGAAGATTTCCGCATGACGGTCAAGGAACTCAAGCGCAACGGCATTCGCGTTATTACGGATTTAGTCGTCAATCATACCTCCGACCAGCATCCCTGGTTCCGTGAGGCACGCCGCAGCAAAGATTCCCCCATGCGCAATTACTACGTCTGGAGTGATTCCGCAAAAGAATATTCCGATGCGCGGATTATCTTCATAGACACAGAGGAATCAAACTGGTCTTACGATGAAGGCAGCCAGGAATTTTACTGGCATCGCTTTTACAGCAGTCAGCCAGACCTGAATTACGATAACCCGGCGGTGCAGCAAGCCATGATTGACGTGATGCGCTTCTGGCTGGATCAGGGGCTGGATGGCTTCCGGGTGGATGCCGTGCCGTATCTGTTTGAGCGCGAAGGCACCAACTGCGAGAACTTGCCGGAGACGCATAACTTCCTGAAGCGAATGCGTGCCTACGTCGATGCGCATTACCCCGGCACGCTGTTACTGGCCGAGGCGAACCAGTGGCCACGCGATGTCATTCATTACTTTGGCGACCAGGGCACCGGGCCGGAATTCCACATGTGCTTTCACTTTCCGGTGATGCCGCGCCTATACATGGCCGTTGCACGTGGGGATCGTCAGGACATCGTGAATATCCTGAACGACACGCCGGACATTCCCGCTGGTGCGCAATGGGCTACATTCCTGCGTAATCATGACGAACTGACGCTGGAGATGGTCACGGATGAAGACCGTGACTTTATGTGGGAGCACTACGCCGAGGAGCGCCGCTATCGCATCAACCTGGGCATCCGCCGACGCCTGGCCCCGTTGATGCAAAACGACCCGCGCCGCATTCAGATGATGTATTCGATGCTGTTTTCACTGCCGGGGACGCCCGTGCTGTATTACGGTGATGAAATCGGCATGGGGGATAACGTGACGCTGCCGGATCGTAACGGGGTGCGCACGCCGATGCAATGGTCAGACGAGATCAACGGCGGCTTCAGCGCTGCCCGCATCGAAGACCTGTATGCGCCACCCATCAGCGACCCCGAATATGGCTACCGCACGGTGAACGTCGAGAACCAGCGCGCCGAGCCGGATTCGCTGCTGAACACCATCCGCCACATGATCCATACTTACAAGGCGTTACCTGTGCTGGCTGGTGGCGAACTGGAATTCTGTGAGCATGTGCCGCAGCACGTGCTGGCCTTCTGGCGTCATCACAAAGCCTACAATCGGGTGACATCGCTTTTTGCTGTGCATAACCTGACGGACGCCGCCACCGATGTCGAATTGCCCGCCGGGGCGTACCGCGATGTGTTGGCCGGGGACCGCGAAGCGCATATACAGGGGACGATCAAGCTGGAGCCATATGCATATTATTGGCTGATGAAGCACGACTAGCAGAATACGGCGTAAATATATTGTCGATGTGGCTATGCCACCCAGTACGCCATCCCTGGCGTCCCTACAGGACAACGTTCGTAGGGACGCGGCTTGCTGTGAACTCGCATATAGATGCCCTCTGCTAAAATAGTACGACGACAGATAGACGAAGGTGTGCTATGCCGATTCGCCGTACACAGAACCCGTATGCTGGTGTGAATGCTCACCTGAATAGCCATTTGCAACAACCGTCTGTCGGCTGGGAGAGCTTTCATGCGCCTTACATCGCGGCTATCCACCGTTATTTGAATGTAACACTGCCGGAAGGCTACTACGCTAAATCAGAGCAGTCATTTCAGTTGCACATTCAGCTATTGCCGGATGGCACGGAACTACCGACGATGACCATACGGCCTGATATTACAACATATCGCCATCGTTTCGCACAAGCGGCGTCGCAGATCGAGCAGGCTAGTGCGCCGACGTTCTCCGTTACGTTGACGCAGACCTTTGCAGAAGAATACAGTCCGCTACATCGTGTGGCCGTCTATCAGCGCACAGCAAGCGCCGCACAACCCATCGCAGCCATTGAATTATTGTCACCAGGCAACAAACCGCCTCGTAGCGGCCACGCGCCCTATCTGCGCAAGCGCAGAGAGGCCCTGCAAGCTGGCCTGAAACTGATCGAGATTGACCTGTTGCATGAACAAGCGCCGCACTTGCCGCTGATACCGGATTATCATGCTGCGCAGGCAGACAGCACCCCCTATATGATCGTCGCCAACAATCCGACGCCATCACCGGATGCAGGACGCAGTGATTTTTACGGGTTTGGCGTGGACGAGGCGTTTCCACAGGTGCCCTTGTTGCTATCCGGCGAAGATCAGCTTGTGCTGAATCTCGGTGAGCCGTATAACGAGCTGCTGGCGCTGGAGCGTGACTATCATTATACGCTGGATTATAGCCAGCCGCCCGCGCACATCGAACGCTACCAGCTTGCGGACCAGCAGCGTATTCGGCAGTTTATGCAGCAGCTAATAGAAGCACCGTAACCTCAGCCCTTCACGGCACCCGCCGTCAGACCTTCCACAATGCGGCGCTGGAAGATCAGCACCAGCACGACCAGCGGAATCGTCACGATTACAACGGCTGCCATCACCTCGGCAATCGGTTCTTCACGCGGCAACGTCCCGCTGAAGTTCGCGATGACGACGGGCACGGTTTGCGCGGCGTCGTTGATTGTGGTGAACGTCACGGCCAACAGGTATTCGTTCCAGGCGGCGATGAAGGCTAGCAAGCCCGTTGTCACCAGCGCCGGGGCCGTGAGCGGCAGCAGGATCATGTAAAACGTCTGGAAGGGCGTGGCACCGTCCACCAGCGCGGCCTGCTCTAGCTCAGCAGGTAGGCCCTTGAAGAAGCTCACCAGCACCCAGACCGTAAACGGCAGCGTGAAGATGGGGTAGGTCAGGATCAGCGATGTGATGCTGCCAAAGACACCCAGTTCACGTGTGATAGCGAACAAGCCCGACAGAATCGAAATCGTCGGGAACATCGTCATAGCCAGCACCAGATACAGCATGATCGTGCGGCCCCGGAAGCGCAAACGGCCTAGCGAGTAAGCCGCAAACGAGCCGACCACCAGCGCAATCAGCACGGTGATGCCGGAGACAATCGCACTATTGGCCAAACCGCGCAGGAATTGATCGCTGGTGAAAACACCGGAAAAGACCGTCTGCCCATTGATCTGCTCCGCCAGATAGTAATTCTCAAAGGTGGGGTCACGCGGGACGAGCGTCGCGGGCTGCTGGATTTCGGCCTCCGATTTGAAGGATGCGTTCACCGCGTAGAAAAACGGGAACATCGTAAAAATGAACACCCCGATCACGAGCAGCCAGAAAGCCACGCGCCCCAGGATTTTTTGCCACTTATTTTGCGCTGTCATTCGGCATCCACTCCTAACGCACGCACGTATACAACCGTAAAGATTAAGATAATAACAAACATCGTCACCCCGATGGCAGACGCATAGCCGAATTGTTGCGTCTCGACCAATATAAACTTGTTATACGTCGCCATCGACTGCAACTGCTTACCGACCAGCACATCGAACACATCGAAGGCGCGTACTGCATCCAATGTACGGAAGACCAGCGCCACCGCGATAGTGGGGCGCAACAGCGGCAGCGTAATGCTGAAGAACTGCCGGATTCTGCTTGCACCGTCCACATCTGCCGCTTCATAAACGTCTTTGGGGATGATCTGTAGGCCAGCCAGCAACAACAGCGCCATGAAGGGCGTCGTCTTCCACACATCAACGAAGATCAGCGACCAGATTTGTGTGTCGGTGGATGCCAACCAGGGCACCGAGCTATCAATCAGGCCCGTTTGCAGCAGCATGAAGTTAATCACGCCGGATTGATTATCGCGCAGCATGACCTCCCACAGCTTAGCCGAGACGACTGTCGGAATCGCCCAGGGGACTAACATCGCCGCACGCATTATGCCGCGTCCGGGGAAGTTGGAATTCACCACCAGCGCGATAATCATACCGAGCACTAATTCCAGCGTCACCGAGATGACCGTGAAGAACATCGTGTTGCCAATAGAAGTCAGGAAGTCGCCGTCGCGGGCACTGAAAACGTAATAAGCGCCGAACAAGTTGAATTCGCTGACGGGCGAATATTGCAACTCGCGGTAGTCTTCGCCGACGACCTCACGCACACTTGGGCGTATGACCTCTTCTATGATCTCCACGATTTCGACTGTTGCCGTAACCGTGTTGCCATCAACGTTTTCGATGGATTGCACGGCAAAGTCTTCGCCGTAGATGCTGCTCAGGATTGCACGTAACATCGTTGAGCCAAGTGCACGGTCGCCATCATCGAAGCCGCGCAGCGTCTCAACCGGGCTGATGGCCTCATCGTTCAGCATTTCGTTAATGGCGTCTGGCTCACCGATGGCGTTGAGTAGATTCGGCACACCGGAAACACGCTCACCCGCCTGTAATTGGCTAACGATGTCGCGTACTGCTTGTGGGTCTACGTCTAGTTCACGGGTCTCGATGATGCTGTTTTCATCTTCCCGCGTCGCACATTCGCCACTGTCGTCAGTGGTGCAGGGTAGCGCGTCGATGCGAAAGCCCAGCAAGCGCGTGTAGTTATCCAGGCCGATGAACGTCGTCTCTGAGGCTTCGCCACCCGCAAAGCGCTGGTCGGTCAGGCTGGCGATAAATGTGCGCTCTAGCGGGCGTGCCGCGACGAAGATCAAGACAGCCAACGTCGGAATCAGCAGGTTCCACGCCAGACGTGCATCACGCGACGAGATGGTTTCCTCGCCCTCGAACTGGTCCTCGTTGCCGTCGAACCAATTATAGGCCAAACCAGCGGCAACACCGAGCGCGATGCAGGCTAATAGGATCGGCAGGGCCTCTGGTGCAGCCGATTCCGCCGCGAGGCTGTTGAAGATCGTCAGGAATACACCGATCACCGACAGCACGACAATCCACATGGCGTACAGCTTACCCCAAATGGCAGCAGAGCGATTGCCAGTGCGCAGCTTCAGGGCCAGCCTGATAAAGTAAACCCCGAAGCCGACCAACAGCGCAGGAATTACGATGCCGAAATTGTTCAGGAATGCGAGGAAGAACCCCCCGCCTGTTTCACTTTCGGCCTCGGTAGCAACAAGCGGGTTGGTGATGATTGCCACCAGGAGACCGAGGATAGCCATCAAGCCGACGACAACGAACAGCCCGCTGATGAGGTTAATGGCTGTTTGTTTGGTCGGTTTAAATGGCAGTGCGTTGGTTTCAGCAGCCATAGCGTCCTCTTGTAAAGTATTGTAATAGATTTATAGAGATATGAAAACGGATCTGTAGGGGCGCAATGTATTGCGCCCAGGGCTTAGCACGCTAAGCCCCTACGATCATATTGGTTTGTTTTCGTTTATCCATTAGTTACAAATAGTTACAAATGGGGGAGGGCACCCACGTGGGACCCTCCCCCTGACATGCTAATAAGATTTAATTGGCACGGACGTAGGGACGTGCAGAGGCACGCCCGCAAACTTGACCAATTATCGTGTTGGGGGTGCTCTAGCCTTCGCCCATTTCCATGCTGGCAACCAGGTCTTCAAGCGATACTTCGAGTTCGGACAGCGCATCAGCGGCGCTGGTCGCGCCAGTCAGCACGTCGTGGATGGCTGCGGAGAAGAGGGCTGAACCGCTGTTGTACTGTTCACCCAACGCAACTGAGGGGCGCGGGTAAGCCGTAGCGATGATCGGGCCAGCCGCTTCAAACAGTGGGTTCGCGGCCACATCCGGGTCTTCGTAAACCGCCGGGATGGTCGGCAGGTTGTTCTGAACGATGGCACGCACCTTCTGCTGCTCGAAGCCAGCGAAATACTTCACGACCGCAGCAGCGGCTTCAGGATTTTCGCTGTATTGCGACACAGCCAACTGCCAACCACCGAGGCAAGCACCCGCTTCACCCGTTGCACCGACAGGCAGCGGCACCCAGTCGAACAGGCCAGCAACGGCGCTGTCTTCGCTGTTGCCCAGGCTGTAAGCATACGGCCAGTTGCGCATGAAGGCGGCGTTGCCGCTCTGGAAGACGTTACGCGCTTCCTCTTCCTGGTAGGTCGTCACACCCGGCGGGCTGATCGTACCCACCCAATCGGCTGCGCGCTCGACGGCTTCGATGAACAGTTCGGCATCCACGTTCGGCTCGCCCTGCGGCGTCAGGAAGGTCTCGCCCGTCTCGGCGACCAGCCATTCGTGTGCATCGCAGGTCAGGCCTTCATAGTCGTTACCCTGCCAGACGAAGCCCCAGAAGTCTTCGTTGCCCGTCACGGCGCGGTGCGCTTCCTGCACGGACAATGCGGCAGCGGCCACGTCGTCCCAGGTTTCCGGCACATCGACGCCGTATTCGTCCAGCAGGTCGGTGCGCACGTACATACCAGCGGCATCGGTGAACCAGGGAATCGCGACCAGCTTGCCGTCAACCGTCTGGCCGTCCACCATCGCGGGGAAGTAGGCACCCAGTTCTTCTTCGCTGAAGTAATCGCTCATATCGACCACATGCGGCTCGATGATCGCGGGCCAGATCACATCAACCTGGAAGATGTCGATGTCGCTGGATTGCGCTTCCCACGTCTGCAAGTAGATGTTCAGACGCTCAGTGGCGCTATCCGGCATTTCGACAATGTTGATGCTGACGTTCGGGCAGGCTTCCGTGAAGATGTCTGCGGCGATGCGTGCTTCTTCACGCTCGATACCGACGCTACCACCAGCGAAGGTTAGCTCGGCTTCACCTTCCGGGCAGACGATGCTTTCGCCGGTCGCTTCCGGGCGCGACATCTGCATTTCTTCTTCATCTTGAGCAGCAACAGGTACCACAAGGGCCGACAGTGCGAGTAGCACAGTCAGCATCAGTACGAGAAACTTCTTCATATCCATACTCCTAGTAAAGTGTGAAACTATTTGAAAAAAGATGCACAACATATTTGCTATGCACATGCCATTGTATTATGCCATCTGCTGCCGAAATGGTAAAGGGGAATTGAACAGACTATACAGTTATATTGGAATCTACTGCTTTCAGCGCGTTCACAGGCTTCTTGAGCATCTGATAAGACCTGCACAGCACAACCCTGTTGGCTACTATAATGCGCTTTGGCACGCTGATTTAATAAACGTCAATAACTTTGGATGACACATGCAAACAGGCCACTCACAATCTTTGCAACGCAGGCTCGTAACGCGCTCACCAATCTTTTACGGCTGGGTAGTGTGGGTCGTGGCGACACTCGCCTGGGCCGCGACATCACCCGGCCAGAGCTTCAGCGTTTCTTTGTTTATCGACTACTTCATCGCGGATTTTAATATCGACCGCACGACTGTATCGACACTGTATAGCCTGGGCACGTTCGTCGCCTCGTTGGGCTTGACGTTCGTCGGACGGCAGATTGATTTGCATGGCAATCGGCGCGTTTCGCTGACTGCAACCGTGCTTTTTAGCCTGGCGCTGGTCGCGTGGTTCTGGGCAGCGGGGCCGCTGGCTTTGTTGATCGGCTTCGTCGCGATACGGGGTCTGGGTCAGGGGGCGCTTTCATTAACGAGCACAACTGTAATTGCGCAGTGGTTCTGGCGGCGGCGTGGCCTAGTTTTGAGCCTATCAACCGTGATCTTCTCGCTATTTCAGGCCGTTTATGTACCAGTTCTGCAACGCCTGCTGGAAACTTACGCATGGCAGCAGGTATGGGTGATGCTTGGCGTGGGCGTTTTCGTCGCTGTGTTCCCGCTGACGTGGCTGCTGCTGCAAAATCGTCCTGAAGATTACGGCCTGGAACCGGACGGTGGCCGCATCAGGAAAAGCAAAAGCAATGCCTCGTTGCCGACGCCGCCGGTGGCCGCCGACGTTGAAGAGAACTGGTCGCTGAAAGAAGCCATGCGCTCACCGCTCTTCTGGATATTCTTATCCGGTCGCTTCTTGCCGCCTGCATGGGCAACGGGCATCGTCTTTCATCAGGTGTCGATCTTCGAGGCGGTGGGGCATAGCGCCCGTACCGCCGCCGACACCTACGCGCTGATGTCTACACTGGTGGCGTTCTTCGCCATTGGCACGGGCATCCTGGTTGACCGCATCAAACCGGGTCTGCTGTTAACCTCACAGCTTGCCGCACTCGCGTTTACCTCGGTGATGGCCAACGTGATGACGGAGCCGTATCAGCTTGTGCTGTACGCTATTGCACTCGCGCTGGTGATGGGTAGTGGTGGCGTCTTCGATAACGTCGTGTGGGTTAACCTTTTCGGGCGACAGTATCAAGGGGCCATACGCGGCTTTGTGGTTACATTGGCTGTAGTCGGTACCTCAGTCGGGCCGGTTTTGTTCGGCCTGAGCTACGATGTGCTTGGCGGTTATCAGCCTGTGCTGTGGTTCGGGGCGGTGTTATGCATCATCCCGGCGATTTTGGGCCTGCTGGTGGATAAGCCCATCAAGCGCCTGTAGGTGTTGTATGATTTCGGTAATCGTTGTGGCGGCTGACGCCGCCCCGGACGCCAAGAATGGCGTCCCTACAGTTCACGGTGGTCATGTAGGGACGCGGCTCGCTGCGTCCGCCGCGAAAAAACGCACGGCCACGCGATTGTGCGCTGCTGACGTAAGTGTAATGTGAAGGATGTTTAGCATATGGCCAAGCTGAAACTGGATTTACACCCCATTTACAACAAGGGGGACCTGATCGAGCAAGAACTACAGCGCATCATTGACGAGGCGATTGAGAAGAAGATCGACCTGGTAGAGATCATCCCCGGTAAGGGTAGCGGGCAACTGAAGAAGAAAGTCCTGCGTTATCTGGATCAAAAAGAGGTGCGGGCGCGCTATCATCGAATTGATAAGGACAGCAAGAACTTCGGGCGCATCTTCATCCGCTTCAAGCATTAAGCAGTTTTTCGGTCAATTGCAGGATGTGGTTAATCACGAAGGGCTTCTTCAAAATGGCCGAAGGCGTGTGGGTTGCGCCCTGTGTTAGCTTGCTAGTGTCTTCTTCCCCGGTGAGCAGCACGAAGGGCAAGGCCACATAACGGCTATCGTCTCGCAAGTGGGCCAGCAATTCCATGCCCGTCATCGCGCCGAGGTTATGGTCACAGAAGATCAGCGCGGGCGGTTGATTACTGCTGTCTTGTGTCCAGGCGATGACGCCTTCAGCGTCCTCGAAAGTGGTTACAGCGTGGCCATTGAAGATCAGCAGGTCGCGTAAGATTTCTGATAGTTCTTGGCTGTCCTCAACCACAAAGATGTGAGCCATTGCGAATAGCCTCGGAAACCCTGTCGGTGTGTCCCTATGGTTTACAGTGATTACGTGAGGAAACGATTTGCTGCGTCCGCCAACTGCTAACTTTTGCTGCGATATTGGTCGAGCTTGGTCATAATCTCGCGCAGGTTGAGCGGCTTCTGCACACAATCTGCAAAGCCAAGCTGATGAGCTAGTGCTTGTGCTTCCTGGTCCATGTGGGCTGTGACGAGGATCAGTGGGATGTGCTTCAGCCCGTCGTCGCTCTGGATTTGCCCGCAGAGCGTTACACCGTCCATATCGGGCAGTACGGCATCAATGAAGATCAAATCCGGCGGATTCAACTGGGCCGCGAGTAAGGCGCTTTTGCCCGATGTCGAGACACGCACATCACACTGCGATTGTTCCAGCAAGCTGAGCAACAAGCGCACGTTGGTTAACGTGTCGTCAACAATCAATACGGTATAATTTCTGTCGACCATTACTGGCGGTCACCCCCTGCGATTCTGTCATCCGACTATACTGTGCACATCTGTCCAAACTATTGTAACATACTTTGACCCATGCCCGCTAGAAGCGATGGTCGGGTTTTATACTGGTCAGGTGGCTAGTACACCTCGGCGCAAATAAACCTGCAATGCGCCTGACGCCGCCCAGACACCCCATTTATATCTGGATTGGGGGCGTCCCTACGGGGCATCGTTCGTATCCGCAAACTTAGCCGATTATTTTGTTGAGGTAGCCTAAGAACCAGATTGATCGACGAGGTTATACTGTAGGGCCAGCATGACGGCCTCAGTACGATTTTCAACCGCTAGCTTGCGCAGAATGGCACTGACGTGAAATTTCACCGTCGAGAGGCTCAGCGCCAATTCCTGCGCGATCTGCGGGTTACGCATCCCACGTGCCATCAGCCTCAGTACATCACTTTCGCGCTCACTCAGGTCATAATCCGGTGTGGGGTTGCGGTTCGCCTGGATTAGTGCCCGTGTGATTTCCGGCGAGAGGGTGGGTCGTCCGGCGTGGGCCTCACGGATCGCCTGTACGACCTCTTGCACTTCGGCATTTTTCAGCAGGTAGCTAATCGCGCCAGCCTTCAGCGCTTCGTTAATCTCCTGGCCATCATCGAAGCTGGTCAGAATAACGACGCGCAGGCCAGGCTGTTTGCTTAGCAGTCGGCGCGTGGCCTCGATGCCATTCATACCGGGCATTTTCAGGTCCATCAGCACGACATCTGGCTTGAACGTGTCGATTTGTTGCAGGGCCTCCTGACCACCGCTGACATCCCCAACATACTCCAGGTCCGTGAAGGCTTGCAATAGCGACGCAAGGCCAGAGCGCACAATAGCATGGTCATCGACAATCATCACGCGGATAGTTTCACTCATAGTTGTCACTGTTCCTCGTTCCTCCCTCCGCAACGGCCACTAAATAGCATTCAGATGTGTGTGCAGCCCATTTCAGGTCGTCGCGTCTGTGCTTTCGGCGTCTGGCGCTGGTTGCCACAGCACATGGATACGTGTGCCCTTGCCGGCTTGACTGACGAGCGTCAGACGGATGTTTTGCCGTGCGGCGCGTTCACGCATTCCCTGGAGACCAAAATGGCCGTATGGTATCTGCGCCGGGTCAAAGCCTTTACCGTCGTCGTCAATCTGTAGACTAACGGACTGACCGTTACAGTGTAGCTGCATTACGACCTGTGTTGCGAGGGCGTGTTTAATGACATTGTTAATTGCTTCCTGTGCGATGCGATAAAACGCAATGTGCACGTCTGCCGGTAAAGACAAGTCGTAACAGTTATCGTCTATTTGCGTGCGCACTTGCACATAGACGCGCAACGTCTGCGCCAGTTGCTCAATCAGGCGTGCTAACGGTGTGCGTGCCAGGCTATCCGGGCGTAGCTCGAAGAGCAGCACGCGCATTTCTGCAATCGCTGTTTTGGCCAGCTTATGAATCTCGCCCAGGCTGGCCGCCAGCGCTTGATCTTGGTCGGCTTGCTGAATTTGCAGCAGTTGCGCTTTGACGCCCAATGTGAAAAGCGTCTGATTAACCGCGTCGTGCAGGTCGCGGGCGATGCGCTCGCGCTCTTGCTGAACGGCCCACAGCCTTTCCTGACGCCGCAGATGATGCAATGTCAGGTGTGTCTCTACGCGGGCGATGACCTCCGCCACCTGGAAGGGCTTCGTGATGTAATCCACACCGCCCGCTTCAAACGCCCGCACCTTGTTGAATGTCTCGCTCAAGGCGCTGATGAAAACAACGGGCACATCGGCCAGTGGTTCGTGTCGCTTGAGTTCTGTACAGACCGCGTAGCCATCCATCACAGGCATCATAATATCAAGCAAAATCAAATCGGGCGGGTCCATCAGCGCCGATTGAATGCCACGCTTGCCCTCGGTGGCAACGCGCATGTTGTAACCGCGTTGCCCCAGGATGTTGACCAGGATTTTCAGGTTGGTTGGCGTGTCGTCAATGATTAGAATATCACTGCCAACCGTCGCTGTATTTTCGCTTAGACCCATGCTTGCCGCTGCGTTGGTATGATAGGGTGATGGGCATACTGCCAGACGGCGTCTGCGATTTGCCACACGGCGTCCGGTCGGGCAAGTTGTCGAGTGCTTTCTGAGCGTTGCAGCAGGCTAGCGGGACCTTCATCTAACCATCGGCGTAGGATGTTGGCGACCTGATCCGGCTTTGGGGCGTATTCACCGGCTTTGTTTTTGACGACGTATTCGACGTTGCCGGTCTCCTGACCCGGTATCGCGCCGCTGATTATCATCGGTACACCTAGCGCGAAGGCTTCGCTGATCGTCGCTGGCCCGGCCTTTGTAATCAGAATATCCGAAGCTGCCAGATAACGCGGCATATCCACAAAGCCATAGATGTGCGTGTGTTCGTCGGCATATTTGCGGTGCAGCACGCGGCGCAGTTCGTCATTGCGCCCACAGACGACAAGCAACTGAAAGGGCTGCGCTAGCCCCCTGAGTGCCTGTAGCGTTTCCTCCAACGGACCGACGCCATCCCCGCCCGAAACAAGCTGCACCATCGGCAGCGTTGGGTGCCAGCCCATCTCCTGACGGATAAGCTGCTTATCAAAGCCAGGATGCAGGAACTTCGGGTGGATGGGCAAGCCCGTCTCGATGACATGCTCTGCTGGCAGTTTGCAGCGTAACGCTTCTTCATAGGCTGCACGGGTCGGGACGAAGCAGCGCTCGACGCGATTTTCATACCAGAACATCGGCGTTGAGGCAAGATCGGTCACAACTGTAATGAACGGTGGCCGGTATGGTCGCTGGCTGAAGGCTTGCATAGAGGGCCGCGTGATGATGCTATGCACCGATACGACCACGTCGGCTTGATGTTCGTAGGGTAGGCGCTTGATTTTGCTCTTATTCGCCCAATAGACAAACGCCCCGGCGATCTTGGCGCGGCGTGGCCCGTTCAGTGCTTTGTAGGATTGCCCCCAGGACCAGGCGCTCTGGTTGACCCAGGCCGGATAGACCTCCGGCGCGTACTTGAAGGGCGGTAGGCAGTAATCCCGGAAGACATCGACAAACGAGACATCCAGCGACTTATCACCATAGCGAATGTAGAGCGCATCGCGGATCGCACGCGCCGCCGCAAGATGCCCCCCACCAGTATGCGAAAGCAAGAATAGGACCTTTTTTGCCGCTTGGTGCGCTACCATGAATTGCTCGCTGTTTTGTTGGCGATAAACATGCCGTCAGATGATGGGTGGCTGATGACCTATGACCGACACAAGGCACAACACGGGTTGCGCCTCTACGTAACGAAACCGCTACAAATCCGTTACGGTGCCCTTGTCTGTCCGGTTGAGGTTGCATGATGTCGTTGATGCAACCCATTCTAGCGCCGAATGGCCAACTTAATAGGAGCGATTGCCATATTCGCCGCGCACTGGCGCATCTGCGATGCCGAGATATTTTTCAAGCTCCTGTTCAATGAAGAGCGCCTGTTCCGGCTTCTCTAATTGGCTGATGAGCTTCTGACGGTGCCCACCCTGAATGATGGCCACTACGCCATACGTGACGGTGGTGCCATTTTTGCCATGATTAACGTATTGCTGCACGAAAAGCTGCTGAATATCGTCGTGATTAATGGTCTGGTTGTTGAATGTGGGCAAGGGTCGGCTGAAGATACGCATTTGCCTGGCATCGGTGATGATATACGTGCGGTTGATGTATTGCCCAACGTTCAGGTAAATCAAGAACAGGCCCACACCAGCGAAGATCAACGGGAAAAAAGCAAACGGAAAGCCCAAGCTACCGAAGCCGTCCATCGCTGGCAAGAAAATACCGAAGATCATGCCATTCCAGATAATGGCGAAGAAAGTCAGGAAGAGGGCCGTCGGTGAGAACCAGCTGTAGCTGATCGTCATCTGCTTATCGGTTTCTTGCACGTCGAAGCGGTTCGGCATAGCGACTTCATACTGGCTAAATTTGTTTTTGGGCTTGACTGGCTGCGCTTGACCAGCCATCACGTTGACATCACCACCGCTGAAGTTAAAGACGGTATCACAGGCAGGGCAGACAGCGAGCGTTTGTTGCATGTTGATGTTATCTGCTGGCACCTCTTTGCCGCAATTCGGGCATTCTAACTTCATGTGCGTCATGCATCACCCCCGCTTAGCGCGTTAGCCAATCATGTACCTGTAATTATAGACGAAAAAGCCC
>DAOTTW010000128.1:0-1976 GCA_034437615.1 Anaerolineae bacterium
ACCGATGCGGCGCAGCACCACGCCCAGCGCATCATCGTAAATCACCTGCCAGCCCTGTTGCTGCGTCCACTGTGGCCGCGTATCGTGATAATAACGCTCGCTCAGCACAGCATATGCCGCATCAGCGCGGGATGGCTGCTGTACGCGCTCCGCAGCGCCCAACGGATACAGCGCAGGGCCGATGAAACGTGTTGTGTAGTCGGCGTCGTATAAGTAGAACGGATTCAGGTCGATAACGAGCAATGTTTCGCCCGCTAGCGCATCGCGCACATAGGCATACAGGTGCGCATAATCATCAGCATCTAAGCGGTTGTGCGCCGCTCTCGGCGTTTGCTGTGTGGGGGCACGCAGGCGCTGTAGGTTATCGGGATTTGGGCGCAGGCGCTCAAGCGGATTCAGCAGCAGCAGGAAAGCAAAACAGCCGACAACGAGCGCAGCAGACGCCAGCAGATAACGCTCTCGGCGCACGCACAGGGCGGCATAAGCCTGCTGCATCGGTGGCTCTAGCATGAGCACGGCCAGCAGCAGCAGCAGTAAGAAGCTATGCAGGGTGTAGCGCCATTCGATGTGGGGCACAGGGCTTTGTGAGGTGTGGAACGCGCCCAACGGTGTGATGAAAAACGTCAACCACATGACGAGCAGCAGCGCCGCTAAGCGGTTTGGTATGTGTGGCAGCAGCCAAGCACCCAACAGCGCCAGCCCTACGACAATATTCACAGCGATAAACGTCAGGCTTTCGTCGCCTGCGGCATACAGCGCCGGATTCGTCAGGTTTGCCAGGATGCTGCCCCCAAAAAAAGACGCGACTTCCGGCGAAAACACACTGCCCATCAGCACGTAATTACGCACAATCCACAGGCCAGAAGGCGCGATAATCAGCGCCGCCAACAGCAACCAGCCTAGCGGCAAGGCTTGCACCACGTTGGATTTTGCGCGGTGGCGTGGTCGCCAGAGATGCCAGAGCGCCAGCAACCACAAAAAAGCCAGCAGATAGACACCCGTCGCCTTGACGCTCATGGCCAGCATGGTTGCAAACGCCAGAGCCGGAATGTGCAGCGCGGATGCATTGCGTTGTGGGCCGATGGGTGTATGCAGCAAAGCAATCAGCAGCGCGGTTGATAGCAGGACATCGTTCTTGCCAACGAGCAATAGCTGCGAATAGATGAATGGCACGAACAACAGCGCCAATGCCAACAGCAGCAGCACCGCATCCGGCAGCAGCGTATAGCGCCGCAGCAGCAAGAACAGCGTCAGATACAGCAGCAGGACAATCAGCGCGTGCCAGACGCCCATCAGCAGAATATCGCCAGTGAGCACGATGCTAAAGGCCGCATAGCTCTCGTAGCCGATGGGATATTGGCCGTAGATGATCGTTAAATCCCAGATGGACCCCGTGCGATAGAGTTCAATCGCTTTAATCAGGTGATAATCGACCAGATCACCGGAGATATTCGCACCGACATCAGAGAGGGGCCACGCGGATAAACGCAGCACGAACAGCCCCGACAAGCACAGAAGCACGATGCCGACAGCGGCAAGGCTCAGCGTGTGCGGTGCAGGCATGGGCTGTAACGCCTGCTTGAACGTATCCATGCTGGCATAGCGCCAATATAGCCACAAGCCCACACCAGCACTCAACAGCGTCAGCGTGATGGCTGTCGGGGATGTGTAGGCCCCCAGGAAACCCAGGGTTTGCGCGGCAAAGGGCACGGCGCACAGCACGCACAGCAGGACACTAGACAGGATGTGAGCAGAACGGGTCATCATGCGGCGCTCTCGACTTTTTTGCTACGTGCCCCGTCATTATACGGCGTCGGTGGTGTCGTGCGTATGGCGTGCCGAGAAACTAAGGCTTTTCCAGCTAAAAAACAAGCAATGCGGCTGACGCCGCTCGGACACCCAGAAGGGTGTCCCTACAGGGCATCGTTCGTAGGGACACGGCAAGCTGTGTCCGCAAACCGTGTCAATTATTTTGT
>DAOTTW010000129.1:0-12748 GCA_034437615.1 Anaerolineae bacterium
CAGGGGTAGGTTTTTCGGCGGACGTGCCATTGCACGTCCCTACACAACCGTTGTGAACCGTAGGGACACCCAATGGGGTGTCCGGGGCGGCGCAAGCCGCCATAAAATACAGTCAATCATGAAAAACCTACCCTTGAGAAGATTGAGGGGGTGAGGGCCAATTCGCGGGCAAAATATGCCTGCCTGAGTAGTCACCCTGGCGTCCGGGGCGGTGTCAGCCGCCATAACGACTACCGATTCTCACCGTCCACGTTTTCCTGTGATGTTACCACGAGCGACCTGCACGGTCAGTAGCGTGCATGGTTTACGCCTCGTATTGAAAATGTTCGCTCTCCGGGCGGGCCAGCCACTCGGCTAATGTCTGCGCGTTTTGGTCTTTGTTGGATAGAATCGGGTCATCAAGCGGCCACTCGATGCCAATGGCAGGGTCGTTCCACAGGATGCCGCTCTCAGCTTGATTGTTGTAGATGCCCGTCGTCATGTACTGAATCTCGGCGTAATCCGACAGCACCGCGAAGCCACGCGCAAAGCTGGCAGGTGCCCATAACTGAATGCGGTTCTTCGCTGAGGCATCAATCCCGTACCACTGCCCCAACGTCGGCGACCCCTTGCGAATATCCACCGCCACGAGAAAAGCCTCGCCATGCAACACGCGCATCAACTTGCCCATCGGCGGCGACCACTGGAAATGCAAGCCCCGCAGCACGCCCTTGACGCTGCCGGATTGGTTGACCTGCATAAACCGCCCCGGTAGGCCCAACGCTTCCGATTGATCCTGCCGCCACACCTCGCTGAAATAGCCGCGCTGGTCCTCGAAAATTTCCGGCACGACGACCTTCACGTCGCCTAAATGCACGCTTTCGACCCGCAATTCCATATGTCATGCTCCTTGATTGTCGCCAGGTTTTGTTGACAGCCATGCGATTTGACCCAAAAACACGGTTATCGTACGAAGTCAAAATTTCAAATGTCAACACGACCCGAATCAGAATAGTTTGTGCGGCATTGTAGCCTGCCATCAAGAACCAGGCAAAGGGCTACCTGTCGCTTGCAAATAACCCCGTTCTTCATGAAAACTACACATTTCAAGCTGTCTTAATCTCTTTACGGAATTCTTTCAAGCGTTTATAATCTACATGCTCAAATGTTAAACCTGTTCGGATTGTGTAAGCTACACAACCTCAGTTGCTTGAGCCTGTGCTTTTTTACACTCAAAATCTGCGCAACTCTGGATAGGATTAGCGGGCGTTGGTTCGCGTTGCGGGCCGTATAAAGCTATTAACTTTTTGTCTCTTTTGGAGGATTCCATGTATAAACATGCACGTATTGTCGGTCTTTCCGTCGTGGTTGCGTTGCTGCTGGCGCTAGTTGGCGTCGTCGGTGCGCAAGAAGTCGAGCCGGGCGAAGGTGCGCCGATTGTCTGGGGCAACCAGCGCGGCTCATCGAACATCGGCCCGTTGGTTCCCATTCGCTGCTCCGGCGTGGATTGCGCGGACCCGAACGGCCTGATGTGGCTGGACCTGATCTACCTGGACCCGGAGACGCTGGCGTTTGACGCGGCTGGTGGCCCTGGCGCGCTGGCGAATGGCTGGGAGATCAGCGAGGACGGACTGCGCCTGACGGTCAGCCTGCGTGACGACCTGACCTGGAACGATGGCGAAGTCGTCGACGCCGAAGACGTGTTCTTCACCTACCAGGCGATCCAGGCTGGCGAGCAGATCGGCCTGAGCAGCAGCTACGGCCCCGCACGCGCCGACATCGTTAATGCAGAGATCATCGACGACACCACCATCGCCTTCGACTTTGAAGTGCCAAGCTGCCTGGCTGTGAACCGCGCTGCGCTGGTTCCGCCGCTGCCTGCACACTCCTTCGGCTTCAGCGCCGACGCAGTAGCAGACTTCGACTTCACCGTGCTGAACGGCCACCCCTTCGATACCGCGCCCGCAGTGACCGGCGGCCCCTTCAACTTCAACCGCATTGATCCCGGTACAGCGATCTACCTGGAGGACAACGCTGGCTATCAGGATGCACTGCTGGAAGGCGTCATCCCCGAAGGCATCGTCTACCTGGACGTGCCCGACTACAACGTGATGGCCGAGCGCCTGGTCGCTGGCCAAGCGGGTGATGTGAACTACATCCACGAGCCAAGCACCAGCATCTTCAGCACGCTGCAAGCAGCCGACGAAGCTGGCACGGTAGACTTCTTCGATGCGCCTGGTACGGTCTGGCACTACGTCGCGCTGAATACAGCCGACCCCAGCAACCCACAGCCCGGCCTGGACGAAAACGGCGACCCGATTGACCAGGGCAACCACCCCATCCTCGGTGATGTGCGTGTGCGTCAGGCTTTGCAACACCTGGTTGACATCGAAGAGATCATCGCTGGTGCCCAGAACGGCAACGCCAGCCCGATGGTCGTCGGCACCATCCCGAACGCCTTCAGCCTGCACCCCGACCTGGAACGCCGTGCATTCGACGCCGATGGCGCTCGTGCCCTGCTGGAAGAAGCTGGCTTCGTCAGCACCGGCGAGCCGCTGGTTAACGGTGGCGACGGCCTGCGTACCTGCCAGGGTTGCGAATTCGCTGAGGAAGGCACCGAAATGTACCTGGAAATTATGGCCCCCGATCAGCCGCGCACGAACGTGGCCGTGATCTTGCAGGACGCCTTCGCCCAGGTCGGCATCGAACTGGAAGTGCTGGGTAACATGGACTTCAACACGATGTACGACGGCAACCTGGGTACACAGACCTTCGATATGGCCGTTGCTGGCTGGCGCGGTGGCATCCCCTTCAACGCCGATCAGCGTAACTTCTTCGGCGCACAATCCGACATCGCTGGCGACGGCGGTGGCGAATACGGCTTCAACTTCGGTAGCTGGTACAACGCAGAGTTCGAAGAACTGAGCGCCTTCATCGCCAGCAACCCTGGCTGTGACGAAGAGGCCATCCTGGAAGCCGCCTACCGCGTTCAGGAGATCCAGCACGAAGACCAGCCGTACCTGTTCCTGTATGCACAGAACACCGGCTATGCGGCACGCGCCAACGTCGAGAACTTCGACCCGCTGCCAGCACAGGGCACCTGGAATATTGATAGCTGGACGGTGCGCGAGTAAGCGCAGCGTTTCCGTTCGCATTCAAGCATTCAAGCTGTAGGGGCGAGGCACTGACTCGCCCTTTTCGGGCAGGGTGATGCGATTGAACTTCCGAACACATGCATTGTACTGTAGGGACGCCATTCTTGGTGTCCGGCGGACGCGCAGAAGCGCGTCCCTACATATGCGTGAATTCGTTCAAGCGCCTTGCTCCTTGCCGACAATAAAAATAGATCAATATTGCCCCTTTTTCGTAGCATTCGCCATTTGAAACGAGAAACCCCACCATGACTAAATACGCGATCCGCCGCATCATCCAGGCCATACCCACGTTCATCGGCATCACGTTCATCGCCTATCTGATTATGTACCTGGCACCGGGCAGCCCGGCCACACAACTCGGCTTCGACCCGGAGATGAACCAGCGCCAGCGCCGCGCTATGATGGAAGCGCTTGGCGTCAACCGCCCCTTCCACGAACAATATTTAAGCTGGGCGCTCGGTGATGCCCCGATTACGCTGCTTGGCGTGACGATCTGGCAAGGGCGCGAAATTCCGGTGTTTGATCGGCGCGGTAATCAGATCGACACCCGCCAGGGCGAATTG
Organism: Anaerolineae bacterium; assembly: GCA_034437615.1. Taxonomy (GTDB): domain Bacteria; phylum Chloroflexota; class Anaerolineae; order Aggregatilineales; family Phototrophicaceae; genus DAOTTW01. The sequence goes on from DAOTTW010000129.1 coordinate 3,698, forward strand.
CTGGGTGTGGTGCGCGGTGATTTTGGCGACTCTGTGGTATCCAAACGCCCCGCGCTGGAAGTGATCGTCGAGCGCATACCCGCGTCGGCTGAGCTAGGCGTCGTCTCATTGGGCGTCGGCCTGACGTTCGGCATTATCGTGGGGGTGCTGGCGGCGGTCTTTCAGGGCAGCTTGTTCGACCAGATAACACGTGTGGTGGCTGTGATCGTCAGCTCGATACCGGTATTCTGGCTGGGCTTGTTACTGCTGCTGCTTTTCGGCGCGACGCTGGGTTGGCTGCCAATGGGCGGGCGCATACCCCCAAGCATTACGGGCGAATACACGGCCTGGGAACGCATCAGCCGCTTGATTTTGCCTGTGGTCACGCTCTCTAGCTTCACGATTGCGACGTATTCGCGTTTCATGCGGGCTAGCCTGCTCGACGTACTGAATCAGGATTATGTGCGCACGGCCTATTCAAAAGGCGTGCGGGATCGCGTCGTGTGGTTCAAGCATTCGCTGCGTAACGCGCTGATTCCAGTGGCGACGCTGCTGGGTCCGTCATTGACGCTGGTGATTAGCGGCGCAGTGCTGACGGAGACGATTTACAGTTGGCCAGGGATGGGTCGCTTGCTGATTGACAGCGTGCGCCAGCAGGATTACAACATCATCATGGGTATCACGCTCCTGCTGTCGGTTGCGACGATCCTGGGCTTCTTATTGTCGGATATTCTATACGCGATCTTTGATCCGCGTGTACGCCTCAGCTAGCCGACGGGAGTAACAGCACATGGCAAGCACAACCGCGAACAACCAAGAAAATGCAAACAACGTCGCACGGCTAGACAATTCCGGCGTCAGCCCAGACAGTCCGAGTGAGTCCTTGCTGCAAACAGCCCTGCGGCGTCTGCGCAAGGATTACCTGACGCTGGCTGCGCTGGCTACGCTGCTTATCCTGGGGACTTTAGCGCTCACAGCCCCCCTGATCGAAGACGCCTACAATGTCTCCTATACACAGCCGGATTCGACACGCCAACTGCTGCCACTGGGCAGCGAAGGCCACCCCCTCGGCACGGATAACCTGGGGCGGGATATGCTGGCACGCTTGATGTATGCGGGGCGTGTCTCACTCGGCATCGGCATCGCCGGGGCTATTTTCTCCACGCTTGTCGGCGTGTCCATCGGCCTGATCTCTGGCTACTATCAGGGCACAAGCGTCGGCTTCATTGACGACCTGATTATGTGGTTCGTGACGACGCTGACATCTATCCCGACGCTGCTGCTGCTGATCCTGTTGACATCGGTGCTAACGCCGGACGTACCTACCCTGATTGGTGTGCTGACGCTCATCAGTTGGAGCGGCACAATGCGGCTGATACGCGGCGAGACCATCTCCAATCGTGGCAAAGAGTACGTGCTTTCTGCGCGGGCCATCGGCGCGAATCCGCTACGCATCATGTTTGTTCACATCCTGCCGAATACAATCTCGGTGCTGGTGACAGCGATGGCCATCCAGATCGGTACGCTGATCCTGGTCGAATCCGCGCTGAGCTTCCTCGGTTTGGGCGTGCGGCCACCGGAGCCAAGCTGGGGTAACATGCTGACGGAAGCACAAGCCTATTTTCGGCAGGGTGCGCATATGTCGATCTTGCCCGGCGTTTTCATCGTGATTACGGTGCTCAGCACCTACTTGATTGGTGATGGCTTGCGGGATGCCTTCGACCCGCAGAGCCGCCGCTAGACTAAGGCCATCCCAACAAAATAATTGACGCGGTTTGCGGACACGGCAAGCCGTGTCCCTACGAACGATGCCCTGTAGGGACAACCTTCTGGGTGTCCGAGCGGCGTCAGCCGCATTGCCGATGTTGCAAGAATTTGACTTGTTTTTTAGCTGGAAAAGCCTAAGGTGAACGTAGTACAACTGTAGTTTTTACGAGTTTTTTGTTGCCACACGCTGCGTTTCGGACTATGATATGTTTATCCGTAAGCAAAGAAGAAATACAGAGGAAAGCATCATGTCTGTACAAACCGCGTTAGAGTTCATCGCGAAGGCCGCCAACGATAAGCAACTGGCTGGCGACCTCTACAACCAAAGTTCGGAATTTTTCGTCGCGAAGGCCGCCGAACTCGGCTTCGCATTTGGCGTGGATGATCTGGAAGGTGCCGTTGACACACTGACGGGTGATCTGGACGAAGCACAATTGGCCTCAATGAGTGGCGGCGTCGGCGTCACCAACGACCACATGCCAGCACCGGGCGGTGATATTGCTGTCGGCGTCACCAACGACCACCTGACCATTCCCGGCATCGGCAACTTGCAAATTGGCAACCTGGGCTTCCTGGGTGGCGTCATCAATCCGTAAGTCCGCGCAGGATCGTCACAGGGGTGGATGGCTTGCTTGTGCAGCGAGGCGCTTTCCTGCTGACATTCAAATAGCGACTAGTTTGTGTATCCTAACCACAGATGCGTAGCGCCGTGCTGAAACGACTCTATAATGTAAGCAATAGAGACAAACGTGAAAGGCACGGCGTTGAACGACTACGCACAGCTACAAGCCCTTGCAAACCGCATCGCAGCAGCCCAGCGCCCCGAAGACCTGTTTGGCGACCTGAGCGGCGACCCCGATGCCATTCTAAAGCAAGCACGCCGCGCATACTACCAACTCGCGCAGCAAATCCACCCCGATAAAATCAGCGATGTAGACATGCAACGGATGGCGCATAGCGCGTCAGCGCGGCTGAATGCACTGTGGGACCGGGCCGAAGCCAAGATTCAGCGCGGCACCTATGGCAGCAAGCGGGCCGATGTGCAGGTCACGACGCCAAACGGTCAGGTTATCATCGGTGAGCGCATCGCGACAGGTGATATTTGCGTCGTCTATGCCTGCGATTACCGCGACCAGCACGGCGACTATCGCGGCGTGTTCAAGGTGGCACGCCAACCCGCCGATAACGATCTGGTCAGCAATGAGGCCGCTATCCTGAAGTATCTGCGTAACGTGCCCGATAGCGACGACTTCCACCCCTACTATCCGCAAGTGCTGGAAAGCCTGCGCTACAAGGACGCCAGCGCCGCCGGTGTGCGTCAGGCGCATGTGCTGCGCTACTTTCATGAGGTCAAGCAGCCCACCGACCTCTATTCGTTAGCCGAAGTGCGCGAGCATTACAAGCAAGGCATACATCCGGCGGATATGGCGTGGATGTGGCGGCGTGTGCTGGTCGCGCTGGGCTTCGTGCATCAGCAGCAGGTGATTCACGGCGCGGTGCTGCCCACGCACATCCTGATCCACCCAGGATTACACGGCGTCGTGCTGATTGACTGGTCGTATGCGGTCAACCAGCGGCAAGAGCCAAAAGCCCGCATCAGCGCCATCAGCAACGCCTACGAAAAATGGTATCCGCAAGAGGTCTTTGATAAGCAGACGCCGACAGCCGCGCTGGATATTTTCATGGCGGCGCGCTGCATGGTGGATTTGGTCGGTGGCGACCCGCTGACAGGTGACATGCCCGCTGCGGTGCCGGATAAGATGCAGCGCTATTTCAAGTGGTGCCTGCAACCCGGCGCACGGATGCGCCCACAGAGGGCCTACCCCCTGCTAGAAGAATTTGACGAGCTGCTAGCGGCCATCTGGGGGCCGCGCACCTACCGCGAATTCACGATGCCAGAGCGCAGATGAAGAAGCGCATTCATCATGCAAAGGGCTTTTCTGATCGCGGATTTAGTCTACGGTGATGCTGGCAAAGGCAGCATTGTCGATTACCTGACGCGAAATTTCCACGCACATAGCATCATCCGCTACAACGGTGGCCCGCAGGCCGCGCATAATGTCATTGCACCAGATGGCAAGCACCACACCTTTGCGCAGTTCGGCAGCGGCATGTTGACGCCCGATACCCGCACCTATTTATCGCGTTACATGCTGGTCGATCCGCTAGCGATGCGTGCCGAAGAGCGCCATTTGCAATACCTGGGCGTGACGGATGCCTTCGACCGCACAGCGATTGACCGCGACGCGCTGATTATCACCCCCTATCAACAAGCCGCCAACCGCCTGCGAGAATTGGCACGCGGCAGCGCTCGGCATGGTAGCTGTGGCATGGGCATCGGTGAGACGATGGCGGATCACATCGCCTATGGCAACGCAGTCGTGACTGCCGCAGACCTGGCCGATAGCGACAGGCTGCACCACAAGCTGACCTTCCTGCGCATGACCAAGCAGCAGCAAGTCCGCGACATCATCAGCGACTTACGCGGTCTGGACGCCGCCGCAGCGCACATCCGCGTCTTCGAGGACGACGACCTGATTAGCGCCTGCCTGGATGTCTATGCTGATTTTAGCGAGCAGGTCAGCATCACAGACGACGCTTATCTGGCAAAAATCCTGTCACAGCCTGGTGTCGTGATCTTCGAGGGCGCACAGGGCGTGCTGCTGGATGAGTGGTGTGGCTTTCATCCTTACACCACCTGGAGCACCACCACCCTCAAGAACGCCGATACGCTGCTGCAAGAACACGCTTATCAGGGGCGCATCACACGGCTAGGCGTGCTACGTAGCTACATGACGCGGCACGGTGCCGGGCCATTCGTCACAGAGGACGACGCACTGCGCAAGCGCCTGCCGGAAAAGCACAACGCCAACAATGCATGGCAGCAGGCGTTTCGCGTCGGGCATCTGGATATGGTCGCCTTGCGCTACGCGCTGGATGTGGTTGGGCCGTTGGATGGGCTGGCGCTGACGCATCTGGATTACCTGCCACGCCTGAAGCAGTGGCAGTGGTGCGTGGCCTATCGCTATAAGGGCGCAGCGTCGGACGATCTGAGTACGTACTTTGGGACTGAGAATGATGGTTGGCTCGTTCGCATCCGCAAGCATGATGGGCACGACCTGGCTTATCAGGCAGCGCTGACGCAAAAGCTGCTACAGTGCGAAGCGTACTATGCGCCACTGGCTTTACCAAAAGCGCCCGATATAGCCGCTGAAGCCACCATCGAGCGCTTGAAGGCGATGTTACAGGTGCCGGTGCTGCTGGCCTCATTCGGCGCGACGGCCTGGGCCAAGCAGCAGGTCGTACAGTTATGAGGCTAGCAGCTATTCACCGATGGTGAATTGATCGAACAGTTGCGGCTCGCCTTGCGGGTCGCGGGTGTCGAACACGTAGCTGCTGAGCGTGCCCGTTGCGGTGTCGAATAGCGTGAAGGCGGTCAGGTCGTTACTGGCGATGCAGGGCAAGTCGTTGCCGTCGTTATCCTGCTGCGGGCTGAATTCAGTCGGGAAGATCGGTTCCAGGCCGTGCGGGTCGCCCGTCGCCACGTAGTTCTCGGCGTTGTAGCGCTCATCACGCGGGACGTTGCCACGTTCACGGTAGCCAGGGACGTAGCAACCGTAGTTGTTGCCGACGTTGGACGATTCGATGAAGTCAACGCCTGCTTCGTTTTCCATGCGCCACCAGACATGCGAATGACCCGTGTGCACCAGATCAACGCCATATTCGTTGAACAGCGGCTCGATGTCGCGGAACAGGATGTCGTCTTCGATTGGGTATTCGTAGCGAACGGCGGCGATGCGGCCATTCTCGTCGTAGTCAATCACCTGCTGCGGATGCGCGAAGGTCGGGTTTACGTTGTCGCCCAAACCATGCGGACCCTGATGCATAATCACAACCTGATAGCGGCTGTTCTGGAAGGCGTCGCTTTCGAGTTGTTCGACCAGCCAGTTATACTGTTCCGTGCCCTCTTGCAGGTCCTCGAAGATGAAATCGCCATAGCCCCAGTCATCCGGCGTATTCAGGTCGGCTTGGGGTTCGCGGTACTTGCCGCGTGCGTTATCGCCCAGGCTGGGTGTACGCCAGATGCGCGTGCTGTACAGGCCGACGATAAACACATCACCGTACTGCATCGACCAGTAGGTTTCACCTGCCGGGCCATCATCAGGCAGCGTGAACAGTTCGTTGTAGGTGATGATGTTGTGGCTATTGTCCTGAATCCACTGTTCGCGGATTTCCGGGTCGCCTTCGGGGTTCACGATGTCAGCCAGTTCTTCATAGCGTGCCTCTGCAACGGCGCGGGGCTGTGGGTCGTTGTACTGTGTGCCCAGGCGGTTGGCGGTGTTGAAGCGGCCCATCGTCTCATGGTTGCCAGCGACGGGCAGCAGTGGCGCGTGCTGGATGATTTCACCGCCGACGTAGGTGCGCGTCGTGTTGATCGTAACGTCACCTTCCTGGCGGGTGCGGTCCAGCGTGTAGCCACCATTACCCTGCAAACCGGGGAAGAAGGCCCAGCCGCGATTGTCGTCAAACCACTCAGAGGCGCGGTCGGGGATGTTTTGCAGGTCGCCAGAGAAGAACACCGCGTCAACGCCAGCTTCGCCCGCGACGCGCTCCACCATTTGCAGGTTCGCCGGTGTATTGGCCTTCAGTTGGTGGTCGCTCGTCAGCAGGATGGTCAGCGGTTGGCCCTCAGCGGGCAGCGGTTGCAGCGTGAATTCATCGCTGGTGATAACTGTGCCATCATCGGCCACGCTCGTCACCGTGTAGGGCACACGCTCGCCTGCCGTCAAGCCCGTAACCTGGGCTTCATGACGCCAGATGTCGCGCGGCGTGTAACCATCATAGATGCTGCCGTCGCCGTTCTGTTCACCCACCCAGGATTGATGATCCTCGGCGGTGCGGCTCAGCTTCATGGTTTCGGCGGTGAATTCCGTGCCATCTACATTGACCATGTGCTCCTGGCCAACGAATTCCGTGAACCAGACGACGTGTACGCCGTCTTCAGTCGGCATTTGCAGCATGGGGTCGGTCAGCAGCGTGGGGGCCGGCGCTTCTTCGGCCTCTTGTGCCATAACGGGCAGCGCAATCAGCGCCAGCAGAACGAACAAAACGAGACGTTGCATCTGTACAGACTCCTATTCAAGTTAAGTATTGATTAGATGGCCACCTCACTTGCGCAAAGACAAATACCGTGAAAATGGCCTGTGAGAGTATGCACAGGAGGCATTAAGCCGCAATTGCATTAAAAATAAGGGCTATTTAAGCGCTGATTTTGGTTCATCTAACGCACAGGTATCGTCACAGTATGACGTGATGACGAGCACGAATGCAATTTTTGACGCGTGCCGTGCTTGAGCAATAAATCGCCCAAATGACAAGGTTGATCTTCGTTTAACGGGTGATTAAACTGCTTTACAATAAAAGCACTTGTGTAATCCGCACGATCACTTTTTCGGGTTTGCCCAGCTAGCGTACCATGAGAAATTATCTGCGGATTATAACCTTCGTTTACTGGCTATTTTGCCGGATTCGCAGAAAAAGCGTTTGACCTATCCCCCCTACTGTGATATGCTATTGGCACCCTAGATACAGGGTCGAACTTAAGTCTTGCCCAAGATACAGGGGCATTGTAACAACAATGACAGATGTAATTGCATGAAGTGCCCTTACTGCGAGCAGGTAGGTACATCGCATGTCGTTGACACGACAACCGACGCCAGCGGCAACGTGCGTAGGCGTCGCGAATGTAGCAGTTGTGGCAATCGCTATAGCACCTACGAACGCCCGTTGTTAGCAACGCCAACGATCATCAAATCCAGCGGACGCCGCGAGGATTTTGACCGCCAGAAGTTGCTGGGAAGCCTGAAGATCGCCTGTGTCAAGCGGCCTGTATCGGCGGATGCCCTGGAAGACCTGGTTACGAACATCGAGGACCAACTCAGGATGCTCGGACAAACGGAAGTATCCAGCCAATTCGTCGGCGACCTTGTGGTGGATGGGCTGAAAAGCCTGGACACAATCGCGTACATCCGTTTTACGATTGTCTACCTCAAACTGGATAGCCTGGACGCCATCCGCGAGGAAATTGACAAGCTCTTGAACGGGCGCGACTAAGTTTAATCCAGCTTTACATCACTTAACAATCATCGCATCAAGCAGTCAAGCAACAGGTTTGACGCGCTCTACTTTCTGCACGCTATTAACAATGAGGTAACATTTACGATGGCAACACCTACCCAATCCGTACAGCAGTCTCGCATCCCTGAAAACATTACGCTGCCCTTCGGCATCATCCCCGCTGACCTGGCCCAGCAGCCCGAAACCCTCACAGACAACGCGCAAATCGTGATGGTCAAGCGCTACTGCCGCAAAGACGCCGAGGGCAACCCGGCAGAGACGATCAACGAGACGTTCTGGCGCGTCGCCAGCAACATCGCAGAAGCCGAGGGCAAGTATGGCGTGGATGGCCACGCCTGGGCACGCACTTATTTCAAGATGCTCTCTCAGCTACGCTTTTTGCCGAATTCCCCCACGTTCACAGGCGCAGGCACACCGTTGGGCAACCTGTCGGCCTGCTTCGTGCTGCCGATTGCGGACGATATGGGCAAAGAAGCCGATGGCATCTTCCAGACGTTGCGCAACGCAGCCCTGATTCAGCAGACGGGCGGCGGCAACGGCTTCGCCTTCACACGCCTGCGCTCGAAGGGCACCCGCGTCAAATCCTCCAACGGGCAGGCATCCGGTCCGATTGGCTTCCTGAAAGCCTACGATCAGGCATTTGGCATCGTCAATCAGGGTGGGGCGCGTCGTGGCGCGAATATGGGCGTGCTGCGGGTGGATCATCCCGACGTGCGTGAGTTCATCACCTGCAAGACGAGCGAGACCGCCATCACGAACTTCAATATTTCGGTTGCCATCACGGATGACTTCATGCAGGCCGTGATTGACGACAGCGACTTTAATCTGGTGGAGCCATCCAACGGTGAGATCAGGGAGACGCTGCGCGCCCGCGACCTATTCGACATGATCGCCAAGCACGCACATCACAACGGCGAACCGGGGATGCTGTTTTTGGATACAGCAAACAAGACAAATCCAATACCTCATATCGGTTTATTAGAAGCTACAAATCCATGTGGCGAGCAATTCTTACTTCCTTATGAATCATGTAATTTGGGTTCTGTAAATCTCGCTGTACACGTGACCGCAGATGGCCGCGTCGATTGGGACGCGCTACAAAGCAGCATTGAGCAGGCGACGCGCTTCCTGGATGATGTGGTTGAGGTCAACCGCTACGTAGACGCC
>DAOTTW010000130.1:0-5253 GCA_034437615.1 Anaerolineae bacterium
GCAGGGCGTGTCCAGCCATGACATGCAAAAACGGCAGGTGTTCGATGTACCACCCGTGCGCATGGTAGTCACCGAACATCAAGCCGAGGTGAAATGCTGCCCGCAGTGCCAACGTGAGGTGCGCGCCTCGTTTCCGGAAAACGTGACACAGCCCGTACAATACGGACCGGGTCTACAAGCGCAGGTGGTGTACCTCAACACCTATCAGTTGCTGCCCATTGCCCGCATCGCTGAATACGTCGGGGATGTCTACGGGCACACACCGAGTGAGGGACTGATTGTGGAGGCGCTGAAGCGCGCACAAGGGCACATCATACCCGCAGTGGATGCGATTTTCGCGGCGGTGACGCAAGCGGACGTTGTGCACTACGACGAAACGGGCTTGCGCGTCAATGGCAAGGGTCACTGGTTGCACACCGCCTCCACCGACACGCTCAGCTACTATCTGGTGCACGAAAGGCGCGGTGAAGATGCCATGCTGGATATGAACGTGCTGCCGTTGCAGCGTGGCGTGGCGGTGCACGATGGCTTCAAGACTTACTTTGGCTTTGAAGCCGTTGGGTAGCACCACAAGGAAACGTGGGCGGTGAAAATCGGTAGTCGTTATGGCGGCTGACGCCACCCCGGATGCCAAGGATGGCGTCCCTACGGTTCACAGTGGTCATGTAGGGACGCGGCTTGCTGCGCTGCGTCTGCTATGAAAAATGCACGGCCACGCTATTGTGTGGTGCTACCAGCCGTTGAGCACGCACTGTGCAATGCGCATCATCTGCGGGAGCTGACCTTGTTCGCGGACAAAGATGAGGCTTGGGCGCAGGGCTTGATCGAGGTGCTGTTGGCGATGAAAACAGCGACCGAGCAGGCACGCGCCAACGACAGTCCCATCCCTCAGGCGGACATCACGGCCTATGAAGTACGCTATGACGAGTTAATTGTGCAGGGCCTCAAAGCCCATCCCGTGCAAGCAAAACCCGACGGTCACAAGGGGCGCATGAAGCAAAGCGATGCCACCAATCTGCTGCTACGCCTGCAAAAATACCGAGCCGAAACCCTGCGCTTTTTGCATGATTTGCGCGTACCCTTCGACAACAATCAAGCCGAACGCGACATCCGCATGATGAAGGTCAAACAGAAGATCAGCGGCGGCTTCCGCACAGCGGATGGGGCGGATCGTTTTGCCATGATCCGCAGCTACATCGACACCGCACGCAAACAGGGTGCACGGGTATTGAATGCGCTTCGTGATGCCTTTCTAGGTCAACCCGTCATGCCTGCACCCAACACCCCTGAGTAGTTACGGAATGTGCGTAGCTGAATTATGCGTCGCTCCTAGTTTGATTAGTTGATCCAAAGTGCCAGCTTCTACCTCAAATTCCACAGCAATAGGATACTTGCGTTGTCCACTTCGTCGATCAACGAGGCTAAGAACATAGTCTTTACTGGTTGTGATAAACAGCTCGTTAGCACCTTTTGGACGTTTTACCAATCCACCAGCTCTATCCACATGTTTGTATTCTGTTTCCGACATTGCTCTGTAAAAGAACTCGCATTCATCAACGTTATGCACCACCCAGCGGCCATTGCCAACCAAATAAGTCGCGACATGGGCGACGGTCAGGTTGTACATGGTCTGCGGCGCGGCACTGACCGTCACGGCTTCTACAGGGCCGACTGCGCCATCCGCTGCGATTGTCATCTTATGGGCGCTCGCCCTGCCCAACCCCCACAGATAAAAGTTACCGTCAACGGCGCATACGCGGGTCAAGCGCATCCCGCAGGCCATCCCCGACCAGGTAAAAGCACAACACCGTAATGGTAATCAACAGCCCCGGCCACACCACGAGATGCGGCCCAGTAACGAAGTAGCTACGCGCCGATGTGAGCATATTACCCCAGGATGGCGTTGGGGGTTGCACACCCAGGCCGAGGAAGCTTAAGCCCGATTCGATCAGGATGAGCGTGCCAGCGCTAATCGTCAGCGCTACGATGATAAGCGGCAACACATTCGGCAACAGGTGCGAGGTGGCAACACGACCTGACGAAGCGCCCAGTGCTCGCGCAGCCAGGATGTATTCGCGCTCCTTCAAAGTCATCACTTCGCCGCGCACCAACCGACAACTTGTAATCCAGCCCAGCGCACCCAAAACCATCACCAGCGTCGTCGGTGATGTTGAAAAAATGGTTGAGACAAGGATAAGCAAGAAAAGCTGCGGTATGGACGCCAGTGTGTTAATCACCCACATAATTGCGTCATCTATTGCACCGCCATATAAGCCCGCAACCAACCCCAGGATTATACCAATTGTGATGGACAAAAAGCTGGCAATATAAGCGATACCAAAAGAAATACGGCCACCATGCAGCAGCCGCAAAAACTGGTCGCGTCCCAGTTGGTCCGCGCCCAGGAGATGGTTCTCTTCGCCGGGGGCTGCATAGCGGTTGAGCGGGTTGGTATCGTTTGGGTCGAGGCCCGTCCAGGCTTCGACCAGTGGTGGCAACACGATACAACCGACTGTCATGATGAACAACGCGGCCAATGCCAAGAGCGTTAAGCGGTCATGCAGCAGGGCGATTAGCGCATCGCTCCAAAACGAGCGCGATACACGCACGGGTTCAAGTGTAGGGATTTTGGCGACGGCTTCGCGTCGTGAGATTGCTTCTGCGTCTGTCATGGTGATGTTTTCCCTCAGCTAACGCTACACGTCCAACCGAACACGAGGATCAATCCAAGTGTAAAAGAGATCCGAGGCCAGGTTGCCGATAATGTACAACACAGCACCGATGACCACCGTGCCCATCACAACCGGATAATCGCGAGCGCTGACGGCATTAATAGCCATACGCCCCAGACCAGGCCAACTAAAAATCTGCTCTACGATGACAGCTCCGCTTAGCAGAAAGCCGATGGTTGGGCCAATCAGTGTGGCAATAGGGATAAGCGCGTTGCGCGTTGCGTGCATCAAATAAACACGGCGGGTACGTAGTCCTTTAGCACGCGCCGTACGGACGTAATCCTCACTGAGTACTTCTAAGAATTGCGTGCGTGTATAACGGGAAATGGCGGCAATGGTACCTAGCGAGAGCACAAACACAGGCATCACCATATGCCGTAGACGATCCGCCAGATCAAACGTGTCGCTGCTCCGTGTGATGTCTTGCATCCCAGACATAGGCAAGAGGTTCAACTGCACACTGAAAAACATAATCATCAGCAAGCCAAGCCAGAAGTTTGGCACGGCATTACCAACGACGGAAATCACACGTGCAAGCTGGTCAAATAACCCACGATGGTTGATAGCCGCCAACACGCCAATCAGGATGCCAACGAGATAACCGACGATAGCTGCCGATAGAGTCAGTTGCAGTGTTGCTGGTACACGTTCGATGAGCATCTCCGCAACAGGGCGGCGGCTCTGAATGGATTGCCCCAGGTCACCACGCAAGAAGCCCTGCCGTGTGCCGTAAAAATCGCCAGAACCGTCGCCATCTGCATCAATCAGCACCCAGTCGTTACCCACCAGCCAAAACACGTACTGCGCCAGTGGTGGTTGATCCAACCCAAGCTGGCGGCGCAACTGCTCTGTTGCCTCTGGGGTGGCGCTTGGGTTAAACATAATGTTGGTTATGGGGTCACCGGGGGTAGCCTGCATGAGCATGAATGCCAGCAGCGTCACCCCAAATAATGTAGGAACGGCTTGTACAAGCCGCTGCAAAATGTGCTTGCTCATGAGGGCTGTATCCCTTGCAGTACCAAAAGACCTGTCGCCAATTGCACCTGTACCAACTTGCGAATTGGGATAGCGCTGTAGTTCATGTTGGCCTCGAGATAACCCGTCTCAGCGTTGAACGCATCCTGTGCCGCTTCTAGGGCTTGTCTCAGGGTTTCACTTTCGCCAATGGTGGCGTGTTCATCTTCGAGCATCCTCAAGAACACACCGAGAATCAGCACATAATAGAAGCGCGTCACATACTGGCTGTCGTATTTTTCTGCGGCGGTTGCCAACCGTTCCATTTCGGGGGCGGTGCGCAGGTGGTTTTCCATCGCCTGATGCATGTTCGGGATCGCTTGCAGGTTCATGCGGATAGCATCGTGGAATGCCGATTGGCCCTTAAGATCGAGCTTATCCATCCAACTTTGGATGAAGCTGATGATACGCCGTTGTTCTGCTAAGCCTGCCAGGGCCACATCACGCCGCATAACATCCGACTCGGTTGTATCGTGGATGGCTGCATTGTAGAAGTACGGCATTTCGCACACCAAAAACGTCGGCTGAGCCGCACGTGCTGCATACTCATAACTGCCCGCACCGGCTGTCAGCGTCTCTGCTGGGTCTTGTTGCTGGTGTTTAGCCATAAAATCATACTGATTGCGCAGGCCAATCATGCCGAAGACCGCTTTGCTATATTGCTCGATAAAAGGCACTTCCGGCTCGCCCAAGTGCAAGGGTAAGCCAGACCGATGCACTAGTTCGTAGAATGGCGCATACAGATTTGGCATATCGTGTGACAAGTATAGATAGACGCCACCGAAGCCTGCATTATGTAGGGAGTACATAAAGTGTGGTGGATGCTCGTCTATCAACTTCATCCAGGCGCGGGTTTCTGGCAAAGGGGTGTTAAACGAATAGGTTTTGTAATTGATGGGGAAGGTCCATTCAACCTGCTGTTGTGCTGGTGGACGATAAAAGTGTCGTGCGTAATTGGTCACTGTGAAAGGGCCACTAAACCAACCTTCGTTGAGTTTAGTGCCATCCGGATCAATGCACTTCACAATCGTCCATGTGGTATCTAGCGCCTCTAACAGTGCGGGGTCTTCTGCTAAACGCCACGTCAAGAATTCCAGCATCATCGCACCAATCGGTTCATTAGGGTGTGGCAAGCCTACCAGCATGGCGCGGCGTTTCCCTTGACCAATCTTGAGCACTTCAATGGGGTAACCGGCTCGTGATTGACCCAGTGTGAGCAAATCCACCTTATCGGGATGAGCCTGTGCCAATCGGCGACTGCTCACGGTCATCTCGTCAACCGTGAGGAAAGCTTTATAATCTGGTACAGCGTCAATGAGTTGTAAAATCGTTTGGTCAATCATAGTCACCTGTAGAGTCATCTCGTGTATAGAACGTTGACTGCAACAGAACTTTAACAAGCTTGTGTGTAAATTGCCACAAATGGCCGTTACTAGGGGTACCAGAAGCATCCGAACCAGGAAGTGCAAGATTGTTTGTATCGTGTTACAGCGAGCATCTGAGTAGG
>DAOTTW010000131.1:0-17852 GCA_034437615.1 Anaerolineae bacterium
GGGGTGAGGGCTGAGTAGTTACATTTAATGCGACGACGATTGACAAACGGCATCGCTAGCGTTGTACACATGCTGACAGAAGCAGGTCAGCTATTCAGCAATCAGCCCGTCGGCAAGCTAAAGGTTTTTGCTGATCGCTGACAAGCTGAGGCGCTGACAGGCTAAACGCTGCAAAAAGCAGGGCGTGCGATGTCGTGCATTCATACCAACCACAACAGCGAGATTAAACCATCATGCCACAGCAAAACACAGCCCTCAGCGCCATCGGTGAATCCTTCACGATTGCGCTGGCAGACCGCGTGCGCGCCCTGAAAGCCGCCGGAAGCCCCGTCATCGCGCTGCAAACAGGGGACCCTGATTTCAACACGCCGCAGCCCATCATTCAGGCCGCATACGAGGCCATGCAACGCGGCGAAACGCACTACAGCGATAGCCGGGGCATCTTGCCATTACGAGAGGCCGCTGCGAAGCGCCTGCGCACGCTTTACGCTGCGGATTACGACCCACAGCGCGAAATTCTGATGACGCATGGCGCGATTCATGCCTATTACGTCGGGCTGGCCAGCATCCTGAACCCCGGCGACGATGTGCTCATCGCAGACCCGACATGGCAGACCCACGCGAATATGGTGCGCGTGCTGCGTGCGAACCCGCTGCGCGTCGCTGCCAGCGCCGAAAACGGCTTTCTGCCCACACTGGACGCATGGCAAGCCGCGCTCACAGCGCAGACCGTCGCCATCGTGCTGAATTCACCGAATAACCCCACCGGGGCCGTCGCCTCTCGCGATTATCTGCATCAGCTTGTGGCGTTTGCCGCCGCACATGATCTGTATATTATCAGCGATGAAGTGTATGATCGGCTGGTGTACGATGAGCACGTGCATACCTGTGTGGCCGCGCTGCCGGGTGCTAAAGAGCGCACGCTGACGGTCAACAGCCTGAGCAAAACCTATGCAATGACGGGCTGGCGTGTGGGCTATCTGGCTGCACCCGCCCACCTGATTGACAGTGCGCTCAAGGCCAGCCAGCACAGCATCACGAACCTGGCACCGTTCGTGCAACATGCCGCGCTGGAAGCCCTGACCAACCCCGACGTTGCGCAAGCCTCCGCCGAGATGGTGGCCGCCTACGCCGCTAGGCGTAAGCTGGTGCAAGACATCTGCCAGCAGGAAAACGACACGCCGCTGCACTTCACGCCACCTGATGGGGCCTTCTACTACTTCATCGACATGCGCGCGCTGAACGTCTCTGCGATGGACGCGGCACAAGAGCTGCTCGAAAGCGCGAATCTGGCCATTGTGCCGGGGTCGGCCTACGGTGCATTCGGTGAGGGCTTCTTGCGTATGACAATAGCCGCCCACGCGGACGAAATCACCGCAGGCACACGCGCATTGTTGGCCTGGGCACGGCGTCGGGGCTAACTGCATTGGCTCAGGCATGTCAGCGTGTCAGCCAGTCAGCCGATCAGCAAAAGGGGCATTGCAGCGTGCTTAGCGTTGTCTGTGCCACGCAGACGCCCTGCTGTAGGCCGTTTTCGCTGGCAACGCGGGGCATTGTTGAATGGTACTGTAATTTGCACAAGTTGCCTCGCTATCTCCTGTGTTATGTAGAATGAGTTTTGTGCAGTATACATAAAAAATGGGTATTCATTCAATAAAGCCCTTTTGCGAAGATAATCAGCAGGTCACGCAGCAATGCAGACGCCGACGGCAATGGAGATTCTTCCAGGATGGCTGCCGTGATTGTGCCAAATAAATCTGTTGTGTACGCAACGCCCATCTGATGCGGTCCGAGCGGTGCTAGCGGGTGCGTCAGCGGCAGCGCAACCGGGGCGGCACGTAGCATGTAACCGCCGTCGGCATTGAGTTCGGCGCTGGCCAGATATTTGAGCACAGCGCCGCGCTCGCGTGCGCGGTGGATGTGCTGTGGATCAATGTCCCGCATACTGACGCGCTCCACATCCTCTATTTTTGCTGCCAACCCTAGCACGCTATTGGCCAAGATGACCAGCTTAATCACCGCGTCCCAGCCATCAACGTCCAGCGTTTCGTCGGCATCAGCGCTGCCTCGGTCTTTCGCGGCCTGCACTGCATCCGCGTAGGGTACGCCATCTGCCATCTGATGCAGGATGAAGCTATTGGCAAGGTTGGCCTGTGCTTCTAGCTTGAGCATGGTGGTGGCCGCCAGGTCGCGTTCTGCGATGCTGATCGCAGGTAGGCCCCCGAATACTGCGCCGCAATGCCGCAACTGCACCCCGCTTGCCTGCGCTAGCGCTGCCAGTTCGCCATAGGCCAGTGCTAACGGCCCCTTGTTTGTCGTGATGACGTGCAGCCCTTGCACCAGCGCAGCCCGTATCGCGCTCATGCCCGGTTCGCCGTCCGTTAGATTAACCGGGGTCGCCTCGAAAAACACATCAGCTTGCACCTGTTGCAGCAGTACAGCGGTCGTCGTGCTCGCGTCGCTGATTGTGCCGTTTGTGTTCGGCAATGTCGCCACGCTTTGCTGACGCCCTAGCGCCTTTAGCTGCCCCAAATCCAGCCCATCGGGGTTGTGAGCTGCCCCACCCGTATCCGCTGCGCCGACGATACGTACATCCAAGCCGTAGTGGTCGCGCAGCAGGTCGCCTTTATCCTGCAAGACACCCACAAAACGATTGCCGATGTTGCCTAGCCCCTGAATGATTGCGCTGATGCGCCGCATGGGTTAATCACCTGTCACGGTTGCATGGGCTGCTTCAGGGAAGAACTGTGGCAGATGTACTTTGTGGGTGTTCAGCAGGTCCGTCATGAGTTTCTCAGCAGTCTCGCGGTCAGTTACCGCCCCATCTGCCAGTAATGCCTCTACGAATAGCCCTCGGTCGCCATTGATAGCTGCCTGGACCGTCAATTCGACGGAGGCGAGTCGGCGCTGAATGATGGCGGCCAGCGTAGCGGGAAAATCCGCGCAGTGAACGGGTCGCATCCCGCCGGACATGGCCACTGCGGGTAATTCTAGGATGGCGTCATCGGGCAGGTTCGGCACTGCGCCGTTGTTTGGCAGGTTGGCAAAGAAGATGCGGCGCTCATCCCGATAAATAGATTGCAGGATTTCCAGCAGTTGTTCATGCTCACCCACATGCCGATCCAGCAGGCTCTCGTCCAGAGGCTTGTCACCCAGCGCTTGCGCGTGCATATGCTCGTAGATCTCGTCACCCCACGCAATCACGTATTCCAGCGAGTAGGCATCCACGCCCAGCGTGCGGCCATAGTACGCGCCCTGTGGGAAGCGCTCCGGGAAGAACTCAGTGGTATGACGGTCGTTAGCCGATGGATAGGCACCATAGGCGTCGAATAATTGCCACGAAAACGGGTTGTTGCCGACCTTTTCAGCATCGGGGAAGGTATTACCGGCACGCGGATAGTCCTCGGCACGACCTGCGGCCAGTTCATCACGGACGATTTCGTGTAACTTCGGCTTCATATCCTGCCCATGCCAGCGAAAATCGTAGAAGAACGTCAGGTGGTTGAGGCCCACCGCAATCGACGTAAATTCCTCCGGTGGCACACTCAGAATTTCGGCAATTTGGCGCTCTACACGGAAAGCCCCATGACACAACCCAATAACGTTCACGCCCGTCGCACGATGCACAGCGGCACAGTTGGCCGTCATGGGGTTGCTATAATTGATGAAGAGTGCCTCTGGACACAGGTCGCGCACATCCTCAGCAATGGCGACCATGGCCGGGACCATCCGCATGGCCCGCGAGATACCGCCGGGCATTACAGAATCGCCGACGGGCTGGTAAATGCCGTATTTTCGTGGGATAAAAACATCTTGTTCCCAGGCCCGCCGACCACCAACGCCAATCGTCACCAGCACCACATCGGCACCCGCCAGCACATCGCGGCGGTCGGTCGATGCGCTGAGCGTGATGTCGGCATTGCGCTTGTCGATCAGCTTGCGTGCTAAGCCCTCTGCGACGGCCAGCGCATCGGGGTCAATATCCACCAGCGCTAACTCGTAGGGGCCAAGCTGCGGCGATAAAATCAGGTCTGCGACCAGACCACGTGTAAACATGGCGCTACCTGCGCCGATCAATACAAGTTTGGTTGTCATGCGCTTACGTCCTTTATCTCAGGTTTTGGTTTATGTGGTTGATCGTGTCTGTGGCCACACTTGATTGAGCAACGGCGCACCGGATAGATAGCGCCGGAGATTCTGCCCGAACAAATCCAGGATGCATTCGTAATAACGCGATGTGAACCCGGCCACATGCGGCGACAGAATCACGTTATCCATGTTCCATAGCGGGCTGTCGGCTGGTAGCGGCTCTTGCTCGAAGACATCCAGCGCTGCCCCGGCAAGCTCGCCGTTTTGCAGCGCCGCGATCAGCGCGTTTTCATCCACCACGCCGCCGCGTGCGATGTTCACGAGATACGCCGATGGTTTCATCGCCGCGAAAGCCGCCCCGTCGAACAGGTGATGCGTGCTCGGCGTATGCGGCACCACCAGCACGACGAAATCGCAACGGGGTAAGGTGTCCGTCAGCTCGTTGGATGTCACAATCTCGTCTGGCTCGCAACCGGGCAAGTCGATCAGGTCAGGAATCTGGTAGGTGAGTGGCGGCAAAGCGACGTTTTTGCGTGGCGATGTGACCGCGATCACATGCATCCCGAACGCGTGCGCCAGCCGCCCGACCTCACGCCCGATGCTGCCATAGCCGACCACTGCTACCGTCGCCCGTCGCAGTTCCTGCGGCGTGAAGTGCTGCCAACGAAAATCGAAATCCGACCAAATATTAGCGCGTTGACGCCGCAGCATCAGGGGCAAACGATGGCCAAAAGCCAGCATCATCATCAGCGCGTGCTCGGCCATGTTTGCCGGGGCGACGCCGTTAATCGTCGTGATCGGGATGTCGCTAGCGCCCAGCGGGCTGCGCAATGCGGCGTCGTAGCCCGACGTATCGAGTTGGACCCAGCGCAGATTCGGCACTTTGTCCAGGGGTGGAAAGCACGACCACGTATACAGAATTTCCGTCTGCGCCCACACATCATCGGGCACGTTGTCGTCGCTATCCGTGATGATGGATGTAATGCGCAGGCGCGGCGAAACCGCTTGCAGTTGTGCCAGCCAATCGTCATCGAAGGCTTTGTTCATCAGGATGTGAATGGGTGAGTCCATCGTGCGTTTCGTTTGCCTTTATTTGCTTGCGTATAGGCACGGAAGCCGACCAGCAGCGCAACACCGATTAATACCATGCCGATGATGGCTACTGCCTCTGGAAAGCGCATCTGCGTCAGTAGCAGACCAGATAGTAACGGGCCTGCGACCTTGCCCGCGTTGTTCATCGAGCCGATCAACCCCAGGCTGGCCCCAAGCTGATCTTGCCGCACTTGTTGGCCGACGTAGGCCGTCGCCGCCGTCGAGATGAGCGCTTGTGCCACGCCGACCAGCAACGAGGGCACAAGCAACCACGCGGCCTGTGCGCTAGCCGCGCCTGCGAAGCCGGGTAGCAGCAACAACGTGACCCCCAACAACCCTAAGCCGAGTAGCGTCATTGGTAGGTAGCCGACACGGTCGGCGGCACGACCAGCCAGCGGTTTCGTCAGGACCGTCGCAAACTCTTGTAAGGAGAAGAACAAGCCCACGACGAAGACGCTTACGCCAAGCCCAACCGTATACATTGGCAGGAACGTCTTAAGCGTGTACGTCGCAATGAACATCAGAATTTCGATGCCGCCAGCCAGCCAGACGGCTCGATGCTGTGCGCCAACGATAAAGGCGTGCTTTACTTGCGCGAACACGTTGAGCCGCTTCGCCTGCTTAAGTTGGTGCGCTTGCGGAGGCTCTGCATCACACTGACCCGTCAGGCTTTTTTGATTATCTTGGTGGTCAACCAGGAGCAACAAGGGCGCAAACGCCAGACCGCTCAGCAAGCCGACAATCGTAAACACGGTCACCGGGTCGAGTACGCTCAGCAGGGCACCCGCTGCCAACGGCCCCACGATATAGCCGCCACTGCGCGCCAGGCTGAACCAGCCCAGGCGTTCAGCGCTGCTATCGCGCCCGCCAGCATTACCGCTGCCTAGCTCGATGACGTAGGCCAGCGTGACTGGGCCGTATACTGCTGTTGCGAAGCCATGTATCAGCCGCACAACGAGCAATTGCTGCGGCGTCTCGATGAACTGATATACGAACGGCATAGCGACGAAGAATAGCGTCCCGATGAACAGCCAGCGCAAGCGTCCACCACCATCTGAGAGGCTGCCGACCAGTGGCTTAAGCACCATGCCCGTCAACGTCGATACGGACACGATAAAGCCCAGATAGACATTGGATGCACCCAACGCCAGCGCAAACAGCGGCAACAGCGGTGTTTTGCCCATCTGGTAAGCCGACCGCACGATAAAATCTGTGGCCGTAATCAGTAGCAAGTTCCGTCGTTGGCGTAGCATGGTTTAGCGCTACTCCGGCAAATGCACGGCGGGTAAGTTCAAGTCCCCAAATGCCTGATTGAACGCGGGTATCTGCTCCGCAAGTAGGGCATCCAGTTGCTTGAATTGCGCGTCGGCGCGTGCCACTAGCTCGTTGAATTGCGCGTACATCTGCGTCGTTGGGTGATCATCGGAGCGCCCAACCTGATAGCCCAACGCGCCCAGCTTATGATCGAGCTTGATCGGAATGTGTGTAGCGGCCATTTCGCCACTATCTTCCGTTAATTGTGGCTGTATTAATTCGCCTTCGATAGCGCTCAGGTGGTTGATGATCTGTTGACCCTGCTCACGTACCGCCGCCACCTGTGGATTGTTCGCGTCGGATTGTGGTAAGCGTGCAAGCTGCACCTGAATCTGCGCGTTAAGGTGCCGGATGCGCCCGACTGTGCTGTGTATTTGCGTCACCTGCTCGCGTATATTGGCCAGTAGCTGAAATTGCTGCTCGTAATCGTCTATTGTTGCGTTCACACGCGGGTCTTTCATCACCACTAACGGTTGTTCCTGTACGATCTCACCGCAGGTCAAGCGCACCGTATAGTGTCCCGGTACCATCAGCGGTGCTGTGATGCCTGCTGGCAGCGTACCCGGCAGTCGTTCAGCATCCGCGTGATGCATCGGCAAGAGAAAGCGATTGATGCCCGGTTCGGTTGGCGGCCAGTAGATCATCGGCTCATCCTTGAAGGTGATGTTGCCCCACTTGACGCCTGGTTCGTCTTCTTCCATCGGCTTGCGTTGCAGTCGCAGGCCACCGCGCAGCTTATAACTGAAGGGGCCAAGCGGCTCTGGCTCTGGTGGGGCCGGGCGCACGCTATAGTAGCGCTGGATGACCTCATCGTGTGCGTTAATCAGCTCGATTGTAACAGAGTCCGTTGACCGCTGACGCAGATAGTAATAGACCACAATGCCACTCGGTGGATTTTTCGCTGCATACGGTTGGTAAATTTCCAGCAGGCTATCACGCCGGATGATGTGCCGCGTCAGACGATACGCCAGCGAGGGATGAAACAGGTGGACGTGCTGCGTGGCGACCTCAGCGTCATATTGTTGCAACGGCGCGATGTCATCCAATATCCAGATGCCGCGCCCGAACGTGCCGATCACGATGTCCGTGCCGCTGGTGGCGATGTCGAACACCGATACGGCAGGCAGGTTGTTCTTCAGTGGTCGCCACGACGCGCCTAAATCCAGCGTGACATAGATACCGACCTCTGTGCCGACGTACAGCACGTGTTCGCTGATCTCGTCATCACGCACCACGCGGATGAAGTGCCCATCTGGGATGCCTGCTGCGATGGCGTGCCACGCCTGCCCGTAATTCTCGGTGCGATACAGGTAGGGTCTGAAATCGTCATAGCGGTGCATCGTCGCGGAAACATAGGCATGACCTCTGTTGTGCTGTGACGCCTGCACATTGGTTTCTGCCCATTTAGGCATATCCGGTGGCGTGACGTTCTGCCACGTCCTACCATTATCCCGCGAGACATGCACCAACCCATCATCGGAGCCGACCCACAGTACACCTGCCTCGACTGACGACTCAGAGATGGCGACCAGCGTGCAATAATTGAAGGGGCTTTCCTGTGTGATGGGGCCGCCTGTGGGTTGCATTTTGTCGGGGTCGTTGCGCGTCAGGTCCGGGCTGATGATCTCCCAGGTTTCGCCTTCGTTTGTCGTGCGCACAACATGGTTGCTGAGTACGTATAGCACATTCGGGTCATTGGGCGAGAGCACGACCGGCGTACACCAGTTGAAACGATGCTTTTCTCGCGGTAAATCCCAGACGTCAGCCTCCGCCCAGGGCGCAATCTCGCGGATTTGCAGGTTTTCGCGGTTGTAGCGCGTGATGCCAAGCCCTGGCAAGTCGCTGCTGTAGACGATATTGGGGTTATCCGGCCTGACCGCAATGAAGCCGCTTTCGCCGCCACCGACATCATACCAGTCAATGTGCGAGATTGGCCCAAGCTCGGAGCGGCTCGGTAAGCTGATGGTGCTGTTATCTTGTTGACTGCCATACACGCGGTACGGAAAGCGCATATCGACCCCAATGCGGTAAATTTCGGCAGTGGGTTGGTTCATCAGCGTGGACCAGTTTTTGCCGCCATTCAGCGATACCGCCGCGCCGCCATCGCTACCGAGGATCATGTGTTGCGGTGTCGATGGGCTAAGCCATAAATCGTGCTGATCGACATAAGGTGTATTCACCTGAATAAACGTGCGGCCTGCGTCGGTACTTTTCCACAAGCGACGAATCGGCAGATACACCGTACTTGCGTCGTGTGGGTCTGCGACGATGTGCATGAAGAAGCGCGCCCGCACGAGGAAGTTCTCATCACCGTTGCACCACGCCCACGTCTTGCCGCCGTTATCGCTGCGGTAGACGCCGCCCTGCTCTGCTTGAATCAGCGCCCAGATGCGACCCTGCCGTGCTGGGGACGCCGCAAGCCCGATTTTGCCCATGATGCCTTGTGGCAAACCGGGATTGTCGCTCAGGTCCACCCAGGTATCGCCGCCATCCTCAGATTTGTAGATGCGGCTATCGGGGCCACCGCTTGTATAGCCCCAGGGGTAACGTTGCGCTTGCCAGATGGCCGCGTACAGGTGACGCGGGTTGGTCGCTTCATAGGTGATGTCTACGGCCCCGGCGCTATCGGATCGGTACAGCACCAGTTGCCACGTCGCGCCACCATCAACGGAGCGATACACGCCGCGTTCGGGGTTGGGGCCATACAGATGACCACGCGCCGCCACATACACGACATCCGGGTTTCGTGGATGCACGCGGATTTTGGCGATGTGATGCGTTGCTGCAAGTCCGCAATGAATCCAGGTTTTGCCGCCATCTAGCGATTTGTAGACGCCGTCGCCATGCGTGTTATAGGGGTGCAGACCGCCGTCGCCCATGCCGACGTAAATCACATTGGGGTCACTCGGCGCAATAGCTATCGCCCCGACCGTTGCCCGCTGGAAATACGGGTCGGTAACGTTGTTCCATGTGATACCAGCGTTCTCGGTTTTCCAGACGCCGCCACCAGTGGAGCCGAAGTAATACGTCAAGGGATATTGTGGATGGCCCGCAACCGCCATCACGCGACCACCGCGATACGGCCCGACGAAGCGCCACTCAAACGGGCGCAATAGCGGGTCTTCTTCTAAAGCCTGATCTGTAGCCTGATCTGTTGTGTTGTTCACCCGATTGCTGCTCATGGTGTTACTTTATCATTCCTCAACCACTTTAAGTAATATTGTTGGGGCTGTACATATCCAGTCTGCGCACGATGATGCATTATTTGTGTGGATTGTAACGGATCACGCAGGTTATTTAAAAACGGTCTAATACAATCAATAATTAGCACTGTTCAGGGTCAATGTCAAGCGATTGCGCGTGTTTATGACTGAAATTTGTGCTTTTTGTTTGACGCTTCTGACTGTTTCATGGTATATTCACATGGATTGGTCTTAGAAAAAACTTAACAGTCGTTGGCATACCTGCAAATTTGTATTAGAGTTACAAGTAAGCCAGACTGAGCGCAAGGATTACAGGGCCATAAGCGACACAACGAAGCTGAGCGAGTAAACAAAAACGCTTCTTCTAACCGCAAAAGATATAAGACAAGCACTCTGATGGATTTAACTTTGAATAACGCCACTTACCGTGAAATCTTGAACCAACCGCAAGCGTGGGCAGCAACGCTGCGAATCGTAGCGGAAAGCAGCGCGGCGATGGCACACTTCGGGCAACTTGGACGCAACGGGCGAACGATGTTAACCGGATGTGGCTCACCGCATTATCTAGCGCAATCCGTCGCCAGTGCTTTGCAGTCGCAGGCCAGCGTACAGGCTCAGGCGCAACCCGCTTCCAACCTATGGCTTTTTCCGCAGGCGTATCTTGCCCCTGACAATGCCGTCCTGGTATGCATTTCGCGCTCTGGCGAGACGACCGAAGTGCAGCAGGCTGTCGGCGCTTTCCGTGCGGCAACGAATGGGCAGGTGCTATTGATTACCTGCTATGAGGATACGTCGTTGGCACGCTTAGCGGATGCGGCGATTGTGCTGGATGCCGCGCAGGAGCAAAGCCTAGCGCAGACGCAGTCGTTTACGTCGATGTTGATTGCGGCACAAGCGTTTGTGCAACATGTATCGGGCTACGGGCTAGAGCACCTGCAAGCGCTGCCAGATGACTGCCGCACTTTGCTGGATGCACACCACGACCTCGCACGCCAATTGGGTGAAAATACACACTACGAGCGCTTTTTCTTCCTGGGCAGTGGCCCACTGTATGGCATCGCCTGCGAAGCCATGCTCAAGCTCAAGGAAATGGCACTGACGTATTCCGAGGCCTATCACTTCCTTGAATTTCGGCATGGCCCGATGGCAATGGTGGACGATAAGACGCTAGTTGTCGGGCTGGTATCCAGCACAGCGACCGCCCACGAGCAAGCTGTGCTGCGTGAGATGCGTGGCCTGGGCGCTGATGTGCTGGCACTGACACCCAGCACGCTGCCTGCTGATGCCTATACGCACGAAATCCTGCTACCAGGCGATCACCCGGATGACAACAATCGGCTGGCGCTGTATCTGCCTATCCTCCAGTTGATGGCCCAATATCGGGCTGTAGCACGCGGATTAAATCCAGATTCACCGGAGAACTTGAATGCTTTCGTGAGCCTGGATTTGAACGAACCCGAACGTGAAACGTAGGAGGCAACGACGACATAACCCACCCACAAATGAGTACATCACAACAGCAAAGCCAATTTACATCTGATATGAGGAGAATTTGATTATGAAGTATAAAATGAGCCGTCGCAATTTCTTGAAGACGTCTGCTTTGGCTGCCGGTGGCCTGGCGTTGGCAGGCTTGCCACGCATGGCACGCGCACAGGATAGCAGCATAAACTTCGAGGGTGAGCTTGAACTATGGGACTGGCAATTTGATGATCGCGCCGCCTTTATTGGCGAGAAGATCGAACAATGGCAGGCTGCCAACCCCGGTGCGACCATCAGTTACTCGACACAGGGCTGGTCGGATACACAAACCAAGCTATTGACCGCCAGCGAAGCAGGCACCAACCCGCCAATGAGCAACGTCCACAACACATGGCGTCCGACGTTACAAAAGGCCGGCGTGCTGGTGCCGTACCCCGATGACATCTGGGATTACAGCAACCTTGCCAGCACGCCGTTCCTGCGCACGGATGAAGGCGACGTCTATACCTGCGTGTTCAACTACTATTGCGACGTTGTGTACCTGAACCTCGACATCCTCGAAGCGGAGGGCATCGCAGTCGCAGACGTGCCGACGACGTGGGAAGACTTCATCCCCTTTGCGCAGCAATTGACGCTTGGCAGCGGTGGCTTCATTGACCGCCCCGGTATCGCGCTGAATCACTATTTCTCGCAGCAATGGCTGTGGCAGTCGATGGTCTATCAGCAGGGCGGATTCCTCTACAACGAGGACGGCAACCGCGCCATCTGGAATAGTGAAGCGGGTGTGCGTGCCCTGCAAATAATCAAGGATTGGTTCAACGACTTCGGCATCGACTCGCCCGAAAGCGAACGTCATTCGGACCTGTTTGAACGTGGTGATGCGGGTGGGTTCATCAGCCAGGGTTACTTCGCGCCCGATCTGCCCGAATTCCTGGGTGATCGCTGGACGACCGTGCCCATCCCGACGTTCACAGGCGAACCCGGCCCAGCCTGGGGTATGCTATCGCCGGAAGAGGGCTTTGCTGTCTTCGCCAATGCCACAGAAGCCGAGCAGGAAGCCGCGTTCGACTTCATCCGTACGGTGGTGGGTGGCGATCAGAACCGTATCCGCTGGTCTGGCATCATGACAGGCCCGACCGACCGCCTGGACCTAGCTGGCGACCCAGACATCGCCGCTGCGGACATCGGCAACACCATCGCGTCGCAATCGGCGACCTTGCCGTATCGTGTCAACATCGGTGAGGAGCCGCTGGAAGCTAGCTCGTTCTGGCGCACGATGTTTGAGAAAGTCATCCTACTCGGTGAAGACGCCAAGACAGCGTTGGACGAAGCGACTGAGGGCATGAACCGCGTCTTAGAGCAGACGGATCAGGTCTACTTGATTACGGAGCGTAATTACACAGCACCAAGCGAGGCGTAAAATTCGGTTTCGGTGGCCAGGCGTTGAAACGTCTGGCTCCGGCAGAGACACGCCTGCTTCAGCAGGCAGTAATTTTTGATACAAGGTTGATACCATGAGTTCTACGTCCGTTAGCTCCACTTCCGTTGCTGCACCAGCCAAGACCAAACCACAAGCGACCCGCGCGATCAATTGGGGACGCTGGGTTTTATGGGCTGTGCTTGCTGTGGGGGCATTTATCATGGTCTTTCCGTTCTTGTGGACGCTGCTCGCATCATTCAAGACGCCCGCAGAACTGCGCGAAATCCCGCCGACGTTCTTGCCACAGCAATTCACGCTGGAAAACTGGCAGGATTTGGGCGATTTGGATTTTGGCAGCTTCGACGTGTTCTTCCGCAATAGTTTATTTGTCGTCGGAGCTATCACGCTGGCGACGCTGATTACCAGCAGCCTGACGGGTTACGTCTTCGCCAAATTCGATTTTATCGGGCGCAATGCCTTGTTTTGGCTCGTGCTCAGCCTGATGATGATCCCGTTTAGCGTGACGCTCATCCCATTATTCGATATGATGGTCAATTTGGGCTGGACGAACAATTACATCGCGCTGGTTGTGCCGATCCTTTTTAACCCGTTTGGCATCTTCTTAATGCGGCAACACATGCAGGTCATCCCACAAGATTTAATCGACGCTGCACGCATCGACGGTGCAACTGAATATGGCATTTTCTTCAGGTTGATCGTACCACTTTCCAGCGCACCAATTGCCGCGCTAGCGATTTTCACGTTTACCGTCCAGTGGGATAACTTCCTGTGGCCGCTGGTCATCCTCGATGATACCGAGTTATGGACGCTACCTCTGGGCCTGTCACAATTCCGAGGCCGTTCCACGATTGAGATTGGCGCGTTGTCGGCAGCGTCGATGCTGACTGTGATACCCGTACTGGCGGTATACGTGTTTGCACAACGACGCTTCATCGAAGGTATCGCACTGACGGGCATGAAGGGCTAAGGCGGACCCCCATGAATATGAGCCTGAACTATCAACGCGACATCCGGCCTTTTTTACAAAAACAACGCACTCAGAAGACCATTTTCATCCTGTCGATTCTAATCCCGATGGCGATTGTCTTCGGCGCATTTTACATCTACCCCTTGATAAGTGGCTTCCTGGGTAGCCTGACAGATTGGCGTGCCTTCGTGCCCGAACGCAAATTCATCGGCCTGGAGAACTATGCTAAGCTGCTGAACGACCCGGTATTCGGTGCGTCGGTGCGCAACACGTTGGTGTATGTGCTGATGTATTTGCCACTGTCGATGTTGCTGGCCTTAGTGCTTGCGATTGCGATTAATGCGTCTGGCTCGATGGCGGGTATCTTCCGCACGGTGTACTTTGTGCCAGTCGTCACGTCGGTCATCGCTACGGCGCTGATCTGGGGCTGGTTGTATCAGCCGCGTGTGGGCCTTTTCAACAACTTGCTGATATCGTTGGGCTTGCCGCGCTCGCGCTTCCTGTACTCACCGGATACGGCGCTGGCATCTGTTGTGGTGTATTCCGTCTGGAAGCAACTGGGCTACAACATGGTGCTGTTTATGGCGGGCCTTTCGTCCATTGATAAGACGTATTACGACGCGGCGAAGGTCGATGGGGCGGGCTGGTGGCAGAGCTTCCGCTTCATCACGTTGCCGCTGCTGCAACCGACAACTGTGTTTGTGTTTATCACGGGCATCATCAACTCGTTGCAGGTGTTCGGGCCGATCTTCGTCATGACGAGCGCTTCCGGTAATGATTTACCGGGTGGGCCGCTGAACTCTACAATCGTGATTTCGGTTTACCAATGGCAGGTGGCTTTCCGAGAGCTTAACCTCGGCTATGGCGCGGCGATGGGCATTGTGCTCTTCCTGATTATTCTGGTCATCACGCTGATTAATGCACGCATTCTGCGCAGGCGTTGGGATGTGTAGCCGCACGGCTCATGTGTCATTTGATGCGTACCGCGCTTGCGCACAGGCATCAGCAGTCAGTGCCTGCTAGAGGCAAGGTCCCTTGCGCTGAAAGGTATGTCAAACGGCGATCACATACACACCCTGGTCAAGCAACTGCTCCTGCAGATCAGGCGCTAGGCTGTCGTCTGTGACCAGCGTATCGACCAAACCAATCGGGATGGCCCTTACCAGCGCGGATTGGTCGAACTTACTGCTATCGGCTACGACAATCACGTGATGCGCGATTTCGGTAAAGGTCCGCCAAAGCTCGGCGTCTTCCGGTGACTCAATGCTGAGGCCGCGCTCGACTGAAATGCCTTTTGTGCCAAGCATGGCCTTGTCCACCTGCAATTTTTGCAGCAAAACACGCGGCAGCGACCCGCGAACGGCGCGTTCATCCGGGTCGATCACGCCGCCCAGCATCATCACCGTGTGGTTTTCCTGGTCTAGCAAGATGTTGGCGACGATCAGCGAATCGGTGATGACCGTAAGGTCGTGCAATGCATACAGTTCCTTCGCGATTGCGATACCCGTAGAGCCGCCGACCAACAGCAGGCTTTCGCCATCGTTCAGCAGGTTCACTGCATGTTGCGCAATGCGGGTCTTGGCGCTCTGGTTGACATGTTGGCGCTGTTCGATTGGCTTTTCGCTGGTTGCGACGGTCTGATGCTTCACCGCGCCGCCATGCACGCGCTTGAGCAAGTTCTGTGATGCCAGCTTTGCTAAATCTCGGCGTGCGGTGGCCTCGCTGATACAAAACACATCGCAAATTTCGAGGACGGTGATACTGTTACGTTGGTTAATTAGCTCAACGATCTTCGTTTGGCGCTCATGAGCCAGCAAATCTGACAAATCCATTTTGTTCATATTCATCTATACTTATTCACAGCAGACGATGATGTCTTTGCTTATATGTTGCTACGAAGCGTGTGTGCCAGCTAAGATACCGTTATTGCCGCATATGCTTCAACAGCGTGCGTGTTCGCGAAATTGTGTGGTTGCTACGCCCATAAATTGCTTGCTTTTCGATACAGATGATGATACTTTAGTGAATGCGCAAAAACAATCATTTTCTTGCATTTATGGATTGCGAACGTGCGAGATACGGATTTCGATGTCGTTGTCGTCGGTGACTTGAATGCTGACATCATCCTACAAGGTGACGTAGAGCCAGCCTGGGGACAGGTGGAAAAACTGGTTGATGAGGGCTATGTGCGATTGGGTGGCTCATCGAGCATATTCGCGCATGGTGCCGCCCGACTAGGGCTGCGTGTCGCGTTCATCGGCAAGATTGGCGATGATGCGCTGGGCCACATGTGCTTAGACGAGCTAAACGCCGTTGGTGTCGATACGTCTGGTGTCGTGGTTGACCCCAAGCTACGTAGCGGTTTTGGTGTCGCGCTGGCTAAAGGGACGGATCGCGCTATCCTGACGTATTTGGGTAGCATCGCTGAGTTGACGCTGGACGACATCAACTGGGATATTGTGCGCAATGCTCAGCATATGCATACAGGCGCGTTCTTCCTGCTAAAGAAGCTGATGCGCGACTATGCGCTGCTTGCACGCCGGGCTAAACAGCATGGCCTGACTGTATCGCTCGATACTAACTACGACCCGTTGCAACAGTGGTATACGTTCGGTGCGTTGCAAGCCGTTGATTGGTTCATGCCCAACGAAAACGAGTTAAAGCTTATCACAGGCAAGAACGACATCCCTGTAGCCCTGGAAAGCCTTAAAGATACTGGTGTCGTGGTCAAGCGTGGTACAGACGGTGCCAGTATGTACCACGCTGGGCAGATGCTATCAGTAGATGCCTATCTGGTTGATGCGGTCGATGCGACGGGCGCGGGGGATTCTTTCGATGCGGGGTTCATCTACGGGCTGTCACAGGGCTACAGCCTGATACACTGCCTGCAATGGGGGGCTGCTGCAGGTGCTTTGTCAACCCGACAGGCTGGCGGTACAGCGGCACAGCCTACCACAGAAGAAGTCCACACATTTTTGGCACAGGCAAACGCAAACAGAGGGCACACGTCATGAAGCAATTAACACCGGGCCGCTGGCGCGGGCTGAACACCACGAGCTTACAGGACAAGCAGGTCTTTGGTATTCTGGCATTCGATCAACGCACCACCTTGCAGCGTATGTTACCTGACGACACGCCATACTCAGCAGCCGTCACGCTCAAGCATGATATCGTTGGCACGCTCAACACCTATGCGTCGGCGGTCGTCATTGACCCCGAATATGGCCTGGGTCCGGCGATGCAGATGTCAGGCCAGCGTGGGCTGCTGCTCGCGCTGGAAAAAAGCGGCTACACGGGCAAGTCAAGCGAGCGCCGCACAACCTTCTTACCTGGGTGGACGCCGGAAAAGATTCGTCGGATGGGCGCGAATGCCGTCAAGATGCTTGTGTACTATCATCCGGGCGCAAACGCACTCACGGAAGAGATGGAAGCCATGATCCGCGAACAGGTACAGGCCTGTCACGCTGTTGATCTGCCGATCTTTCTTGAGCCAGTAACGTATAGCATTGACCCCCAGCATGACAAAGACAGCGCCGAATTCGCACAGCAACGCCCCCAGATCGTCGTTGAGACGGCCAAACGCCTCAGCCAGACGGGCGCGGATGTCCTCAAGATGGAGTTTCCGGTCAATGCGGCCTACGATACAGACGAGACAAGCTGGCGCAAACATTGCGAAGCGCTCAGTAGTAACGTCGATATTCCCTGGGTGTTACTCAGCGCGGGGGTGGATTTCGCGACTTTTGAGCGACAGGTCCGCGTGGCGTGCGCGTGCGGTGCAAGTGGCTTTCTGGCAGGGCGTGCAATCTGGAAAGAAACGGTCAACATGCCGCCAGAGGCTCGTCAGGCATATCTGCGCTCCGAGGCGACGAGCCGCATTAAGCAACTGGTCGAGATCGCAACCAGAAGCGCACGCCCCTGGACGGATTTTTACACAGCCCCCGAATCCGCACAGGATTGGTACGTGAATTATTGACGCCAGCACGTCATTTATTGGCCCCCATCGTGCTCATCGACACGGATAGTCAAGGCCATGCCTCGCTCGTGACGACCGGGCGCAAGAACTTCGGCGTTGATGATAGCCTGTACAGCATTTTACGGCTCAACTTGTGCAAATTACAGTACCATTCAACAATGCCAGCATAAAATCTGGATTCGCTATGGTCCGAAACGCTATCGTTGTCCCGACTGCGATGACCACCCAACAACGAACTGGCCCTCACCGCCTTGATCCCCCTTTTCAGGGGTTTGGGGTGAGGGCTGAATC
>DAOTTW010000132.1:0-6488 GCA_034437615.1 Anaerolineae bacterium
GCAGCGGGGAATGCGCGAAAAACAGCGACCTGAGCCGTCACATCTGAACCTTAACGCTCAAGCCTGCCTTCATTCATTTACAATGGGACAAATGGCACAAATACGGCGCAAGCAGGCGATGCGATACGCGCTATCAGGGAGGCCGATAGATTATCATGCCGATTATAACGGATTGGGGTAACGTCGAAGAGACATTGCTGGTCTTGAAATTTGGCAATGAGTGGACGGCAAAGGAATTCGTACAGGCTGCACGTCAAACGGATACACTGCTGCGGCAGAAAAGCTACCGTGTGAATATTATCTGCGATCTGCGCCGCACGGGGTTCAACGCGCCGCCGAACCTGCTGACGCTGGCCAAAGGCGCACTGCGCGATGGCGCATCTAACGTCGGCAATATCGTGATGCTATCACAGAGCCGCTTCTGGCGCATGATGATCGAGGTATTACAGGGCACGGGCGTCGCCAGGGATGTCTGCTTTTTCTTTACAGCAGACGTAGACGAAGCCTATCAACTGGCTGAAAACGGCGACGTGGCGCTAAAAAACGCCGCCAACAACAGCCCGTAAGCGAATTAGTACAAAAGGTTCATCAGACGCTAATCTCCATCGTGATATGATGTCTGTAAGGTTGAGGTGAGTAACGGATAATCACAATGGACCAGACGATCTATTTTACCTGGAAAAGCAAGCATAGAGTGCTGCTGACCTTCAGCGAAACGTGGTCCGTGCAGGCATTTGCTGAGCAGGTAGCAGCCTGCTATGCAGACATCCAAGCCAATAGGCGGGATGTCGATTTGATCTTGGACTTACGCTGCACGCGCACAAACGCCCCACGTAGCTTCTTGCGCGTGGCCCGCAAGATGATACAGCGCTTACCGGGTAATGTCTGCCATGTTGTCGTTGTCAGCCCCTATACGATGTGGCGTGCGATGTATGATACGCTGCTAGACGCACGGATGATTCAGCCACATTGCCCGTTTACGTTCACCGCAACGCCAGAGCAAGCCCTACGCAGCCTGCGACACGTGCGCGATACGCGCAGCGCCCCTTAATACGATACAGCGCTGCGGATGCCCTCAAAACGCCTCCGGCGGGTCGCCGTCGATGCCGCTGTTTAGCTCTGTGATGACACGCTGAAATTCTTCATAGGTGAAGTCATAGCCGCGTGCCTGCGCTGCATCGTAGAGGTCTTGCAGCTTGTCGGATTCAGTCAGTAGCGAGAAGAGCGCCGGGTCGCTGGTGACATCGCGTAAGAATTGCTGTGCCTGTTCGTATGCCATGTGATGCCTTGTGTATGCTGTGCGTGTATGCTGTGCGGCTAACGCCGCATCCTACTCTACTCATTCAACCCGAAGTAGGGCGGCGCTGTCAACAAGACAGCAGCGTGCCACGTGGCGCAATGTCCGTTAATCTAGTAAGCTCGTTTTTGGTTTGCTGACTTTCGTATTTTCGCGGTTAATCGCCCATACCGCAAGCCGTATTGCATCCGCGTCTTCTCTTTGGACTGCAAAATAGGCACCTATCGGCGGCACACTTGTAAAATCGACGTGAATAATGCCTGTGCTATGATACATCAAGCCAGCACCGACGCGCCCGCAGCCGGTTGCAGCGCGTAATACTGGCCATGATAGCGCCCATTGGCCGCGTAGTACGCCCCTGGCATGTGCGCGATAAACGCCGCCAGCTTATCCAGCGCGACCAGCGCCAGCGCACAGCCGCCGAAGCCAGCGCCCGTCATACGTGCACCGTAACAAGCCGGGTGCGCCTGTGCTGCTGTGACGATCTGGTGCAGGGCGTCGTTCGTCACGGCGTAATCGGCGTGCAGGCTGGCGTGGCTGGCGTTCATCAGCGCCCCAAACGCCGCCGCGTCGCCGCGTTGCAGTGCATCACGCGCCTGCAACACACGCGCATTCTCCGTCACCACATGACGCGCCCGCTTCAGCAGCAGGGGGTCTAGCTCGCTGGCGGCGTCGAGTTGCTCACGGCTCACATCGCGCAAATGCGATTGACGAAAATAGGCTGCTGCTGCCTCACAGGATGCACGACGCTCGTTATAGGCGCTGCCGACAGCCAGGCTACGCCGCGTCTCTGTATCCATCACCACGATGGCGCTGTCATCCGGCAAGGGCACGGGCTGTAAGGCGTCATCCGGCAGTGGCTCCCGCGTTACCTGGCGGCAATCAATCAGCAGCGCGGACCCGGCCTGCCCCATCGCGCTAATCATCTGGTCCATGATGCCTACATTCACGCCGATGTACTGGTTTTCGGCTTGCTGTGCATAGCGTGCCATTTGTACGCCCTGCCAGCGCCATTGATTTTCAGCGGGATCAGCGGCCACCTGCAAGGCGCGTGCTGATGCCAGCAGCAGCGCCGCCGACGAGCTGAGGCCCGCGCCAATCGGCACATCACCCTTCAGCACGCCATCAAAGCCACGCAGCGCGTAGCCCTGCTCACGCAGCACCCAGGCCATCCCCTTCACATAATCCAGCGGTTGCGCATCACGGGGGACGCTCAGAGGTTGCAGGTCGCTGGTCAGGTCGAATTGTGCCGCGCTGTCGAAATCCAGCAGGTGCAAGTGCACGCGGCTATCATCACGGGGCGTTAGCGCAAGCCACACCGCCCGATCAATGGCCATCGGCAGCACGAAGCCGTCGTTGTAATCCGTGTGTTCACCGATCAGGTTTACACGGCCCGGTGCACGCACGATGTGCGCCACGTCTGCGTCGTAGCGCTGCTGAAATGTGTGTCGGAGGTCGTCTGGCAGGGTCATGCGTCGCTCTCTCGCTTGTGGTATTGTCATGATTATTGGCTGTGTTATGCAGGCAGTTTAACGCTTCGCGGCCATTTTTGCAGGGGATAGACCACCCGAACACCACCCCACGCGCACAACACCCACGCTCAGGCGCGGCGCATGATGGTAAAATAATGAATAGCATGAATGAATCTACGAATACGCCAAGAGGGGGCACCCGTGAGCAGCAGTAAAAGCATACCCACCGCCGAATTACTGTCTATGCCCGAAATCGTCACGCAGGAGCAAACCACGTTCCGGCGCGTGCTGGGCTTCTTGCTATATCGGCGGCAACTGCAATGGCAGACGAACCTGACGCCCGATGAGCTACGCGAGGTGCTGGAAGCCTTCGCAGAGACGGGCAACAAGCACAAAGTGCGCTTTCGCAGCACACGGCCCGGTGCCAGCGCCAGCACGCCGCCCATCCGCATCGAGTATATCTACATGCGCAACCCGCGCCGCGCCGAGACGCTCAAAGCGTGGGGCGAGGCCGAAGCGGGCAGCGTGCTCAGTGAGACAGGCAGCACGCTTAGCCTGTTCATGCGTCCGGGCCAGTCGCCGTTTCTTGTGCCGATTATCATCATGATTATCTTCCCGCTGTTCATGTCCGTTCGGGAATTGCTGAGCCTGGATTGGATGCTGCTGATTACGCCGGTGGTGCTTGGCCTGCTCTGGTGGGATTTGCGTGCAGCGCGGCGTGGCCTGGCGGAATTCGAGGCGGCGCTGGATGAAACGCTCGGCGTGCAGAGTGATGATGATGATACAGACTATTCATTTGGTCTTGGTTCTGGTCTTGGTTCTGGTTCTGGTTCTGGTCTTGGTTCTGGTTCTGGTCTCAGTTCTAGTTCTGTATCTGGGTCTGAGGTGGTTGAGAAAGGGGGTCAGCAAAAGGCCCTGACCATCGTGATCCAAACCCCAACATTTCGCTGCCCGTTAAACGTCCTTTAACAGGCACGCACGACTTGATTTAACCTATCTGCTCGATCATCAGCAAGCCCATTGCTCAACTGGTGATCAACGATGCCCAAAAACTTCTATCGGCGCTTGTTTCGCACCCTGCTCACGCTGTTGGGGGTCGTCACACTGACGTTCATCCTGGGTCGCATCACAGGCGACCCGATTGCGATGCTGCTGCCCGATACCGCCACGATGGAGGATTACAAGCGCATCCGGGCGTCGCTGGGCCTGGATCAACCCTTGTTCACACAGTACATCATCTACGTTGGGGATGTGCTGCAAGGCGATTTCGGCACGTCGATTGTCTTTCGGCGTCCGGCGCTGGATGTCGTGGCGCAGCGCATCCCAGCCACGCTTGAGCTTGGCTTCCCGGCGCTGGTCATATCGGTGTTGTTCGGTATTCCCCTGGGTGTGCTCGCAGCGCAGCAGCGCAACAGGCCCCTTGATCGCATCGTGATGATGTTAAGCCTGGCAGGTCAATCGCTGCCCTCGTTTTTCGTCGGCATTCTGCTGATCCTGCTGTTTGGCGTCTACCTGGGCTGGACGCCGACGTTTGGCCGTGATTCGCTGGCGCACTTCATCCTACCGACGATCACGCTGACCATCTATCCGCTGGCCTTCATCATCCGCCTGACGCGCTCATCGTATCTGGAAATCATGAACGAGAACTACATCCAGACGGCACGCGCAAAGGGCTTGCCGCAGCGTCTCGTGGTCTATCAGCACGCCGTGCGCAACGCCTTGATCCCGGTGGTGACGGTAGTCGGCCTACAGGTCGCGGCCATCATTAGCGGCTCCGCCATCGTAGAGACGGTCTTTGCGTGGCCCGGTATCGGCTCGTTGGCCGTGCAGAGCATCGGCGGGCGCGATTACCCGATTGTGCAGACGATTGTCCTGATTAGCGCTGCCGCCTTCGGCATCACGAATCTGCTGGTCGATGTCGTCTATACGCTGCTCGACCCACGCATTCAACAGAGTTGATGTGAAAACCTGATTGACGAGAGACACCATGCAAAGCAGCCTGAACGTAGCAGCAATCAACGACACGCAACGCAAGCCGCAGCCCGTCACGCTACCCGTGCGCCTCTGGCGTGCATGGTGGCGCAATAGCACACTCGCCATCAACCTGAGCTTGCTGCTGCTGATCGGGCTGATTGGGGCCGTCCTGTTGGCTGATGTGCTGGCCCCGCACGACCCAACTGGCATGAACTTACGCGCTCGGCTCAAGCCGCCCGTGTTTGTCTCGGACGCTGCCCTGCCCGAATTTCCGTTAGGGACCGACGCTATCGGGCGCGACCTGCTGAGCCGTATTTTGTACGGTGGGCAGGTTTCGCTGCTGGTTGGTGGCGTTGCGACTACGCTCGGATTGCTACTCGGTACATTCAGCGGACTCATCAGCGGTTATGTGGGGGGCTGGCTCGATGAAATCATCATGTATCTAGTGGATGTGCAACTGTCGTTGCCCTTCTTGCTGCTGGCGGTGGCTGTCGCGTTGGTGCTGGGTACCACGCTACCTGTGCTGATCGGCCTGGCGGCGTTGGCGACGTGGCCGATTTATGCGCGTGTGGTGCGCGGCAGCGTGCTTTCCGTGCGTGAGCGTGATTACGTGCTGGCGGCACGCGCCGCCGGCGCGACAGATCGGCATATCATCCTGCGCCACCTGCTGCCGAACCTGCTGGCCCCCGTGTTGGTGCTGGCGACGCTCAGCGTCGGGCGCATCATCCTGCTGGAAAGCGGCCTCAGCTTCCTGGGCATCGGCATCCAACCGCCGACGCCTTCCTGGGGCAACATGATTAGCGAAGGTCGCGAGTATCTCTCTACGGCGTGGTGGTTATCGACCATGCCCGGCATCGCCCTGGTTTTGTTAACGATGGCCGTCGGCACCATTGGCGACTGGCTTCGTGATGTAATGGATGTACGTGTTTAGATGTACGTGCTTACAAGAAACAAGAAACAAGAAACAAAAAGGAGCTGAACATAATGCAACACATAACCCGTAACACCCTGCTGGCACTGCTGGCGCTGATTCTGCTGCTCGTCCCTGTGATGGCACAGGATGACGATGCAAACCAAGATAATAACGAGACGCTGACCATCGGCATCAACGCCGAAATGGGCGGCATGGACCCGCACCATCAAGCAGGTGCTATCGTCAACAACCGCTTTAACTACATGATCTTCGATTCGCTGACGACTACAGACACGGATAACAACGTCGTGCCGATGCTGGCGACTGCATGGGAAGCCACCGACGACACAACCTGGGTGTTTACGCTACGCGAGGGCGTGGTGTTCCATGATGGCAGCATCATGACCGCCGAGGATGTCGCCTTCAGCCTGAACCGCCTGCTGTTTGGCGAAAACGAAAGCTTCATCCGTAGCTCATACGCCCCCTACATCACCAGCGTAGAGGCCACTGGCGACCTGCAAGTGACCATCACCACACCCAGCACCGACCCGCTGCTGCCGTTGCGCCTTGCTAGCTCTAACGCGGCCATCATGCCGCAGGCTTACGTCGAGGCCAACAGCTTCGAGGACCTACAACTTGAAGGCATCGGTGCTGGCCCCTACAAGCTGGTGGAGTGGGTGCAGGGCGAGAGCATGACACTGGAAGCCCATGCGGATTACTGGATGGGCGCACCGGACGCCGAGACGGTTATCATGCGCATCATCCCCGAAACATCGACCCGCGTGGCCGCGCTGCAAAGCGGTGAGGTCGATTTCATCACGACCATCAGCCC
>DAOTTW010000133.1:0-18911 GCA_034437615.1 Anaerolineae bacterium
GAAGTCTACGCGGATGCCGTCGGCGCTACCGTCGAAGCTCAGTTCCAGGTTGAAGAATTCACCTGCGACCAGGCCGGGGCTGCTATCCAGTTCGTTCACGCTGATGTCCACACGGATCGGCGTGCCGACGCTATCACCAGCCGCGATACCACCTGATGTCGGTGCATCAACCGGGCGGTATAACTCGACGCGATCCTGTGTACGGTTGAAGTGCGGAATTACCAGACCCGTCTGCACACCAGTCCGGTTCGGGGCAACGCCGCCGTCGGGGTCGGTGTCCATGTCTACGATTTCAAAGGCATTCAAGCGACCGAGGTCATCACCACCTGACAATTCCGGCACAGGGTCTGACACAAGCAGGACCTCACCATCACCGGCCACAGCAACACCAGCAAGGTCTGTACCATTGTCCAGGTTTTCACCAGGGAATACGTCGTTGATTAGCAAATTAGCGGGATCACAATCGAGGCTACCGCAGAACACGATCCCCAGGTCACGGACAGCGCTATTGCTGTAGCTGATGATCGGGTAGCCCGTTTCCAAGGCAAATTCTATTTGTGGACCATCACCAGCGCCACCCAGGTCAAAATTGCCACCAAATGGGCTAGGCACAGAACGGGTGATGCCCTGTGTTACGCGGTAGCGCTCGACATCGGCACTATTAAACAGATTACAGCCGCTGAATGGGGGGGCTGCGGTGCATACTGCTGCGAAGAGACCATTACCTTCAAGCTGCCCCAGATCGCCACCTTCAAAACCAAAGGACAGTGGGTCCGGGCTGGGTCCAACAGGGCCAGGGGCGTAAATGCCGTCTTCCATACTGAAGACGCCACGGTAGGCCATGATAAGCTCGTCATCGTTTGATGCACCTTCATCAACCAGGTCAATCGTGCGAATTGTTGGGAAGAAGCCAACACGATAAGGCACTGTAGGCAATGATTGCGGTCCATCCATGTAGCTCTCGCCAACGGTACTGCCCGGTGCGCCGACATTGATTTTGGTCGCAATGCGGAAGCGGAAGCTCGGTGGTACAGAACCCGTATCACCTTCCATATACACGACAGCCAGCGCAGTTGCATCGTCACCATCAGAGCCGATGTAGTTGCTAAATGCCGCGTCGAAGTAGGGCCGGAAGTCGCTTGCCATGTTCAGCGCAACAATGCGTTCGCAGTTAGGTGCCGTTGGTGTGCCAGTTACGAGGTCACAGCGGAAGGCAAGCCAATCGGTCTCATTAAGGCCCGTATCGACACTTGGAGCACCGAAGATGTCACCTTGACGATCTTGCCAACTGATGATGGCAGCTTCGCCAGGACCATCGTATGGCGCTAGATTCGGGTCGGCTGATGTGTCGCGTTGCATGTTACCGATGATGATGTTTGGCGTTACGCCGACGCTCTCACCATCAGACGCCAGGCCGAAGAATGGCAGCGGACTATTGCGCTTACTGGTATCACCGCATACCTGTTGCGCCAGATCCTGCGCAGGTGTGCCACCCAAAGGTGCACCCGCTTGGCACTCCAGCAAGCGCAAGACGTTTTCTGTTTCGTTGCGGTATACGAGTACAGGGTGACCCTGGCTGTTATAATCCATCGACATATCAATCAGGCTGTCGGCTTCGCCATCGCTGAAAAAGTCTTCGACAATATCAACAGTAGCGAAATCACTACACTGTAAGTCTGCGCAGACGACGATGCGAATGAAGCCGTTGATGCGGTCCTGCACAAGGTTCAAGGGACTACCACCAGGTGCGGGGTTGCTGGTCTGGTTCGAGACTTCAAACACCGTGTAGGCGATAATAGGCCGATCCGTCCAGGGAATCAGCGATGTATCTGCAATCTTCGGGTCGTTCTCACTACGGATAAGAAAGCTGTCCAGGTACTCACCTGCAACGCCGTAGGTCGCCCAATCTGGAGCGGAGTAAACTGGCTCTGACGCGGGGCTGTCATCTACAAGGTTATTACCGTAGGCATCCGAGGGGAAGTCGAGGCCCGAAACGGGATCAAGATCGTCAATGATGACATTGCTATATTCCACGTCATTGACAATATCCTGAATCGTTTGGCCAGAAATGTCAGTATTCGGTACTTGGTCTGCATACACAGAGATGCCGCCCACCACCAGCAAAGTAGACAAAGCGGTGAGTAGACCGAGCCACCGAAGGGCTGAGCGAGTAAGGCTTCTAAAACGCATAGCTAGCTCCTTTAAAGGTAGACAAAATGAGTGAGGGTCGTGTCGTGCTTCGCCGGACGCAGCAAGCTAAATCACTTGTTGCTTTTTTGCCATCGTTGCACACGATTCACGCTGGATGATTTTCGCAAACCCATCCATAACTTTCATTATAGAGCCACCTTTCACAATAGCAAGTGTACCATACCTTGAGAAAGTGTATGGGAAAGCATATGTTTTGAAATATACCCAGTTAAAGGCTGTCCCGTGTTTACGATCACCTTAGTGCCGATAGCTAGCTGCAACAAAGTGTACTGCTATCGGTCATAAAGGGTTGTAAATTTCAGCAGTAAGGCATTAAATCTAATTTACAGTGTGTAGCGTGCCGATCACAACTCTGTTATGCTTTGCATGTCTTTGAGAGACATATCCGAATGTAAACTTAACGAAAGAAGGATGGCACTAACATGAAACAGCTAACCGCATTGTTCCTAATTCTTATTCTAGCAATCAGTGTAGGACTCACATCTGCACAAGACGAGATGGACAGCGCTGAAAATGCTGACAGCGACATCTTCAGCCTGCTACTGCAAGAGAGCATCTCCGGCACGATGAGCGAAAACGAAGATGGCACGTACACCCTGGTTGCTGAGGTTGGCGAATTGGGCGACGTGATAATCATCCAGCCAGCCCTACGCGGCATCGAAATCGTCAATCTGCCTAATTTACTATCTGACTGGGGCACGGTGGAAGGTCTATCCGCCACTGCTACGTTAAACCACAGCGAAGGCATCGTAGACATGCAACTGAGCGCGCCCAGCTATGACGTAGAAAACGGTGAGATCACCTTCAGCGCTGAAGTTACGAGTGTATTCGATGTACAGGGCCTGACAGAAAAGGCTGAGGTGCCCATGAGCTTTGAAGATGCGACCCTAGTCACTGAATTGTCTGGTGAATTCAACCTGGCGCTACTAGAAGCTGAAAATGACAACATCCGCTTTGCAGGCTGTGAAGCAGAGACGGAAACGTACTACGGTCTCGTTGCAAACTATAACGTTGCTGTGGAGCGTGGCGCGGCGAGTGGCACCCTGTTCCGCTGGGCTTCTGTAACGGAACGTTTGCTGGTAGCCAACGGTTGCTCATTCGAAGATCGCTTTGACGGTTAAATGCAAAGCAGCACTGTACTGAAAAAGCCCCTGCCCTGTGCAGGGGTTTTTTGTTTACAGCGTGAATTGTTCATGGCCGTGAACATTTCACGAAACCTGCCCTATCGCTAATGGATAAACGAAAACGAACCTATATCATTGTACTAGTTCAGCGTGCTGAGCACCTGGGCGCAATGAATTGCGCCCCTACGAACCCATCGCGATAAACGCAACAGAGGCACAACACAAGATGACACGACGACGACTGACATGGCTGCTGACGCTGGCGCTGGCCGCCCTGCTGCTGCTGCTGGCCTTCCGGGGTGTGGATTGGGCGGAATTGTTCGCGGCGTTCGGGCGCGTTGCGCTGCCGAACCTGCTGCTGGTGCTGGCGCTGGTGGCGCTGAATGCGGTGCTGCGGGCGTTGCGCTGGCGCGTGCTGCTCACGGCACAGGCCGACCTCAGCCCGTTGGATGCGTTCTGGGGCACTACGGCAGGTTACATGGGCAATTTTCTGCTGCCGGCCCGTGCTGGTGAACTGATTCGCTCGGCCCTGATCGCGGGTCGCACGGGTCTGAATGTGGCTTACGTGCTGGCGACTGCGCTCACGGAGCGCATTTTTGACGCGGCGGTGCTGGTTATCATCGCACTGGTGACGCTCTCGGCGCTGCCTGCCATGCCCGCGTGGATTCTGGATGCGGCACGCGGCATCGCGCCGTTGGGTGTGCTGGGTTTCGGCATACTGTTGATCGCACCACGTCTGCGGGGATTGTTCACGAAGGTTATTCAGCGCTTGCCGCTGCCGGGTACATTACGCGCACGCCTGCTGGATTTGATGCAGCAGTTCATGCAGGGCGCACAGGCTTTTCAGCATGTCGGGCGTGCGCTGACCTTCGCTGCGTTTACGGTGGCAGTGTGGTCGTTGGATGCGGTGATTGCGCTGACGGCTGCGCGTAGTTTGGGCATGGCGCTGCAACCTACTGAGGCGTTCTTGCTGTTGGCTGGTCTGGGCTTGGGTAGTGCGTTGCCATCGACACCCGGCTACGTCGGCATCTATCAATTTGTGACGGTCAGCCTACTGGTTCCGCTGGGCTATCCACAAAGCGGCGCGCTTGCACTGATTCTGTTCACGCAGGGCATGAACTACGTTGTGATGGTCAGTTGCGGGCTGGTCGGTGTGTGGCAATTGAATGCAGGTCGTGGCCTGCGCGATGTGTTGCAATCCACAGAAGCAAACCCGAAACAGATTTA
The DNA here is from genome assembly GCA_034437615.1 of Anaerolineae bacterium. GTDB lineage: Bacteria > Chloroflexota > Anaerolineae > Aggregatilineales > Phototrophicaceae > DAOTTW01. The sequence goes on from DAOTTW010000133.1 coordinate 4,563, forward strand.
GCCCCGATAAGTCATATCCCAAAACGCCACAAAGCAGTACCCCACCTGCCCTAACGCCGCAACTAGCCGGGTAGGGCAGGTTCACCCTATCTATACCGTATAGATAACACGGCCGTTTGCCTGTTACTCTGGCACGCGATATTATGCGTGTATGGGGGAGTCGAACTTATCAGGATTAGGGATAAACGCAGCCTAAACGTGCCTCTGACATTATCATGACAAATTGCAGAATGTTCACGACCATGAACAATTTGCGGGCAAGATTTATCGAAAATACTCAGACCCGACAGCTTTTGCAAGTTTTTCTCACTACAATCAAGTGTAGAGACAGGCTGCACACGGAGAAAATCCATGCGGGTAATCACGTTTTTAAATCACAAGGGGGGTGTCGGCAAGACGACGCTATCGTGCAATGCGGCTGGCGGACTCAGTGCACGGGGCTATCGCGTGCTGATGATCGACACAGATGCACAAGCCCATGCTACCCTGCTGATGGGGTCCGACCCAGGACCGGGGTTGTATGACTTGCTCGTGCGCCGCGCACCCTGGCAAAACATCTTGCAGGTCGTCACGCCAGAGCATTACGGCCCACAGGTTGCAGGCGGCGCGCTGTTTCTGGTACCATCGAATTTTGAGACGGTCAGCATCGCGAACCATCTACAAGACCCATCCGGGTTACGGCGTCGGCTGCAAGAGCTGGCCCGCGTGCGTGACGGCAACGGCAAGCCCATCGTGGATATTGTCGTGATTGACGCGTCGCCCACGCCGAGCTTTTTGCATACAATTGTCTATCTGGCGACGGATGCGATTGTCTACCCGACGAAACTCGAATGGCTGTCGATGGTCGGCGTGCAGGATAGTATCGCAATCCTCAACAACATTCAGGATCAGGTCGTCACACAGGGCCGCAAGCCGATTGAAATTATGGGCATCCTGCCGAACCTGCGGCGCGCTACTGTGCTGCACGAAGAAAACCTCAAGCGTGCACGCGAGGCATTTCAATACCCTATTTGGCGCTCGGTTGGTCTACGCACGGCCTGGTCTGATGCGACTGACATGGGTGAATTGCTCGTCGCATGGCGACCCACGAAAGACAGCGCTGTCGCAATCCGCGAGGCGTGGAGTATCGTCGATGAGATAGAAAAGAGGCTGAAAGCATGGGAAAACGACAGCAACTAAACAACAAAGGCCGCGACTTCAACCGCAACGGGTCCGCGAATACAGGAGCAGGTGCCTCCATCACTCAATCCTTTGCGGATATGTTTCAGACGCAAACAGAACTAGATGTGAGCAGTGTTTGGGTCTCTGCCGATCCCATCCTGCTGGACGAGATTTCACCCGACCCCGCACAACCTCGGCGTGCCATCCCCACAGGCGTGCGCTATCAAACACCCAACGCCAGCCCAGCAGACCGCAGCTTGTTCGATGCCTGGTTAGGGGTGATCGCAGATGAAAGCGGTGCGACCATCAGCCTGACGGACCTGTTCAACGCTGCACCAGATGACGATGCCCCCTTCGAGGCGTTGGATTTCGCGGGCAAGCAGGGACCGGCCAAGCGTGCATTCATCGAGCTATTGACGCTGGCGTATTCGATTCGGCGCGACGGGCTGGCAAACCCGATCACCGTATTTCAGAAGCAACAGCCCAACGGTGAATATCACTATCAGATTGAAAGTGGTGAGCGCCGCTGGATGGCCTATTGGATGCTGCGCCATTACGATGCACAGCCCGAAAAATGGCAGCGCATCCCGGCGATTGTAGCCGACGCATTCAACCCATTTCGGCAAGCAAGCGAGAACATGGCCCGCGCTAACCTCAACGCTATCGGGCGGGCACGTCAGTACGCGGTGCTGCTGATGGCCATGCATGGCGACCACACATTCGCAGCCTATGAGGAAGCCAGCAGCGACCGCGCTTATTACGCACAGGCCAGCAACCTGAAGGTGCCGTATGGCAGCAACCGCGCATTGCTAGAAGCCTTCGGCATCAGAAGCCGTTCGGTGTTTACCAAACTACGTCAGGTGCTTGAAGTCGATGATGAGCTATGGCGGCGCGCTGACGATGAGGATTGGTCCGAGGATAGATTGTTCACGGTCATGAACAATTCAGCAGGAGAAGCCACGAAGCCAGCAGCCACAGCACAGACTGCAAACCCGCTCGCAGATCGCGCTGTGCGTAAGCGCTTCAACCGTGTGTTCAAGCATTTACAGCGGGGCAGCGAGACCGATATACCAGATGATGACCTGGATGCGATTGAAGCGTGGCTGAAGCAGGTCCGTGAACAGAAGCAAGGCGGCAAAAAAGTAGTAAGTTAGACTTACGCTCACACTGGTATCCGGCGGACGCAGCAAGCTGCGTCCCTACATCTTGGTTCTTTAGTTAATCCGTATTGCTCGCACTACGCGCAGCGCAATGCTACAAATCGAACAGCGGGCGGTCATCCTCCGGCACCAGTTCCAATGAGATGATGATGCCAGCCAACGTGCGCAACGCTCGCTGGTAATCCTCCATCTGCTCCGGGTCGGTCACGTCAATATCGAGCACGCCTTCATGTATCAACGCGCCGACCATCAACGACGCCAAGCCTGTCGCACGCTTGCGCTCACTGTTGCTGGCCTGGGCGCGGGCAGGGGCGCTGGTTTGGCGCGGTGCAGGCATCCGGTCCGGTGCCACAGCCCCGGTGGATTGCGTCGAACGTGGTTCGTCGTCTCGGTTTGCACGGCGCGAACGGGCTTCTTCTTCGTTGCGGTCACGCCGGGGCGTGGGCGTCATCTGACTGTTGGACATACACACCTTCTCCTTGAACTATCATGGCTGGATGGTTAGCTGATCGTAGTTAATGGGTCACCGTTGGCGCTGAGATAGCTTACGAATCCGGCGACGCGTGATCTGTAAATATGATTTTATTTTAACACTGTATTACGCAGCGTGCAAAATCGGCTCCGCGTTGCTGCCACGCCTGCGCAGCGACGACATAATGCGCAAACGCACAGACTCACGCTATACTACAACACAATCACACATTTCGTCCCATCAAATACAGCCAGCAGGCTAACGAAGGACCAACTTAATATGCTACGTCAACGATTAGCTATGATAAGTATACTCGGTGTGCTCATCGCACTGCTAAACGCGCCCAGCCTTGCCCAAGACTTTTGCAAGGACCTGAGCGACCTCGATTGCGTCCTGCTCAATCAGGCGCTATCAAATACGGCCATACTCAGCAACACCTACGACTCCGCATACATCAACCTGACCTTGAACGCAGCCTTGCAAACAACCACCTACGGGGAAACAGCGCTCTCACTGCTTGGCGCTGGCCCCATTGTGCGCCGCTCTGATGACGACGACCTCTTGAATACCGATTTTGACCTGAACTTGCGTGTTGAGGGCGACTTGCCAGAGTTTGGCGGCTGGTTTCGCGTGCTGGTGCGCTCGCTGGATGGCGTCGTGTACACGCGGTTGCCGCTACAGGGCTGGCGCAGCACGCCCATACCCGACATTGAAGACCTGCAAGATAACATCGTGACCCGGCCCGAAACCACACCCGAAGCAGAAGCCACGCCCGAAGTTACGATACCGACACAGGAGGAAATCAACAACACTTTGGACTTGCTACTCGGCGGCTTGACCGTCTTTGCCGACATCCCCGGCTACATCACGGTAACACGCGGGCCAGACAGTGACGCGCACGCTAACTTCACAGTGTTGGTCGATAGCCGTGTGCTGTTCGGCTCCAACAGCTATAACATCATCGCTAACCGACTGGATGAACCGACGCTGGGCATCGCGCCGCTGTTGCCGCTGCTGTTTGAAGATGGCATCCTGCAACTGCATATGTTGGTGGATGAAGAAGCCGTGCGCGTCGATGTTTTTACGCTGCGTGCCGATGCGACCTTGAACCTGCAAAGCCTGCTGGCTCAATTGGGTGATAGTCCGGTTGGCACAATTGATGACCTGATCGACACGCTGCCAGCAGAACCCGTACCCGCAACACTGGCCTTGTCGCTGGCATTAAGCGATTACAACCAGCCCTTCGACATCATCGCACCCCCAACCGAGGATGAGTAGTTACGTCTGGCGACTGAGAATGGGACACGTACCTGAGTCGTTACTTACACATTGCAAACAAGTTAAGGATCAGCCGCCGCGATTGCACAGCTACCAAACTACGCTAAAATAGGAAGCGCGTTTATAGATCAACACTGCGCAATTGCCGCCTCAATCACACGCGCAGCCGGGGAAGCATCCACACCAGACAGTACGGGTGCTCCTGCTTTTTTGCTTTTCATACAAGATACCTGAGAGGACCCGATGTTACAACGACATCACACACGCACTCGAAAGACACCCTTCCCTATTATCATGGCCATGGCTATGGCTATGCCTATAGGTTCGCTGAGCTTGTGGCTGGCGATTTTCAGCTTGCTCAGCCTGTCGTTCGGCCTGAGCGCCACACCCGTCCAGGCCGGAGGCATCCCCACCGCGCCAGCCTACGAGCTACGCCGCATTGGTGACATCAGCAGCAGCGGCGCAGAAATCGTCGCCTACGACAGCAGCACACAGCGCGTATTCGTCACGACAGGCAGCACCGTCGAGATTATCGGCGTGAGCGACCCCGTAAACCCGACCAGCATCGACAGCATCGACGTAACCAGCTTGGGCGCTAGCGCGACCAGCGTCGATGTGGCAGAGAGCATTGTCGCGGTTGCTATCGCCGCAGACCCGCAGACCGACCCCGGCACAGTTGCCTTCTACGATACAGATGGCAACCTGCAAAATAGCGTCACGGTTGGCGCGTTGCCGGATATGCTGACCTTCACGCCAGATGGCCAAACCGTCCTGGTGGCCAACGAAGGGGAACCCGACGGCGGCATCGACCCCGAAGGCAGCATCAGTATCATTGACGTGAGCGGCGGCGTTGCATCGGCAACGGTGACAACGGCTACTTTCACAGCCTTCAATGGGCAAGAAGCGACACTGCGCAGTGAAGGTGTGCGCATCTTCCCCGGCATCAGCGCGGCAAATGACTTCGAGCCGGAATACATTACCACACCTGACGGCGTAACAGCTTATATCGCCCTGCAAGAGAATAACGCGCTGGCGGTGCTGGACATCGCGACACAGGCCATCACCGATGTTTTGCCATTGGGCGCAAAGGACCACAACATCGCAGGCAACGGGCTAGACGCCAGCGACCAGGATAGCGGTATCAACATCCAGACGTGGCCCGTCTTCGGCCTGTACATGCCAGATGCGATTGCATCGTACCAGATCGGTGCCACCGACTATATTTTCACCGCCAACGAAGGCGACGCCCGCAGCGAAGATGACCGCATTGCCGACCTGGATTTAGACGATACGGCTTTCCCGAACGAAGCCAGCTTAAAGCAGAACGCACAGCTTGGCCGCCTGGAAGTCAGCACGATTGACGGCGATACAGATAACGACAACGATTACGATCAGCTATTCGCCTACGGTGCGCGTTCGTTCAGCATCTTCGATGAAAACGGCAATCTTGTTTACGACAGCGGCGACGACCTGGAACAGACCGTCGCGGCACAAGCGCCGAGCCTCTTTAATTCACAGGGCGACGCGGGCAGCTTCGATGGTCGTAGCGATAACAAAGGCCCGGAACCTGAAGGGCTGGCCCTGGGCACTATCGGCAGCAACAGAATTCTGTTCCTGGGCCATGAACGCGACAGCGGCATCAGCCTCTTCGATGTGACCAACCCGAACGCGCCGAATTACCTCAGCTACAATCGCGGCGACCTGAACGACGTGTCGCCGGAGGGCCTGTTGTTCATCGACGCAGGCAGCAGCCCGAACGGGAACCCGCTGCTGGTCGTGGCCTATGAGGAGAGCAATACAATCGTCGTCTATGAAGTGGTCGAGCCGTCGGCGCTGCCCGTTGTGGGCGAACTGGTGATTAACGAGTTTGCGCCGAAGGGCACGGAGCAGGTCGAGCTATACAACACGACAGGCGACGAACTGGACCTGAGCGGGGTCTACCTGGACGATGCAGCCTGCGGTGCTGGCAGCAGCACGCTTGCAGGCGGTACGACTATCGCAGCTACTGGCTATTTCGTCGTCAACGCTGGCGATGCAGGCGATAACTTCAGCCTGGATAACTCCGGTGATGTGCTTATCCTGTGCGATAGCAACGATACAGAGCTTGACCGCGTTGGCTACGGCGATGAGGGCGGCGCACCGCTGGCCCCGACAGACATCTCGATTGCACGGGTGAGCGATGGCGCGGACACGGACGACGACGCCAACGACTTCAACCTGGATACCACGCCCACCTTCGGCAGCAGCAACGACCCGGCAGGCGTGAACCTGGGCGCTGGCCCCTTCGTCATCAACGAAGTAGACCCCGGCGACAGCGACAGCGTGGAACTTTACCAGAACGTGCCGGATGCCGTGCTCAGCCTGGACGCCAGCAGTGCCAGCGCAACGGGCTACTTCATCAGCGACGGCGATAGCTACATTGAACTGACCGGCAGCCTTGAACCCAACGCGGATGGCATGATCGTGCTGCCAACCGACCCCTACTTCCCATCGGGCGGCATTGGCTTCAGCGATGTGATTTACCTGTTCGCGCCGGATGGCAGCCGCATCGACCAGCTTGGTTACTCCGGCAGCACCTTCATTAACGACTGCATCGCCCGCGTGCCCGATGGCGCTGGCCCCAACGATAGCTTCAGCGACGCCAGCTTCGACGATCCGGCTATTGTCGATCAAGCCTGTACGCTGGGCGCGAGCAACAGCACCGAGCCAACCAGCGACCTGTTCATCAACGAAGTGTTGTTCAATCCGCCCGGTGGCGACGCACCAAACGAATACATCGAGCTTCGCGGCGCACCCAACGCCACCATCTCCGCAGGTACCTACCTCGTCAACATCGAAGGCGACGACAACGATCCCGGCGACATCAATAGCTTCATTGATTTATCTGGCCAGACACTCGGCAGCAATGGCTATCTCGTCGTGGTCGAATCCGGCAACCCGTATACGATTGACTCAAATGCCGCCGTATTCACCACAAACGACGTGCGACAGGAAAACGCCAGTAACACCTTCCTGCTGATCGAAAGCAGCACAGCGCCCAGCAACGATGATGACATCGACAGCGATGACGACGGTACACCTGATGGCGCGATCTTTAGCAACTGGACTGTGCTGGATGGCATCGCTTTTCTGGATGATGACGACACCAACGAATACGCCTACACCACGCTGGTTTATGCCGAAGACCCCACACGTGTCAACGCGCCAGCAGGCGCAGAGATCATCGACACCGACGGCGCGGCCAACTATGGCGGTCGTCAAGGGGATAGCACAGGTGGCACGTCCTCGGATTGGGTCGCAGGTGGCCTAGCGGGTAGTCCGCCAGACCTCGTATTGGAAGCAGGTGATACGTACCCGGCCTCGCTGGAAGGCGCAGCGCTGGATCACATCGGCAGCTTCAACGAATATGTCGTCCCGTCTGGCACCACCGTCACCATCATGCAGATTCAGGGCACAGGTGCAGCTTTCAGCGATGAGTTCTACCGTTCGCCGCTGAATGGCGACCCCGTGACGACCTCCGGCATCGTCACCGCGCTGACCAGCGATGGTTTCTTCTTGCAAGACCCGGACGGCGACGGCGACGACGCCTCCTCAGATGGCATCTTCGTCTTTTTGGGCAGCGCGCCGACAGTGAACGTAGGCGACGCCATCGACATCAGCGCAACAGCCAACGAACGCTTTGAGCAGACGGTCTTGCAAAACGTGACCGACATCACCACGACGGGCACGGGCAGCATCACACCGCTTATCCTGGGCACGGACCGCACGCCGCCCACTGACATCGTGGACGACGCAGGCAGCAGCACCTATGACATCGCCAATCATGGCCGCGACTTCTGGGAAAGCCTGGAAGGGATGCTGGTCACGCTGCCGGATGCAATCGTCATCTCGCCCTATCGCCAATTCGGTGATGGGCCAGACGCAGACCGCGAGATTTACGCGCTGGCCAATCAGGGCACAGGCGCGACGGGCCTCGTGGCCAGCAACGGCGGCATCGCCGTGCGGCCCAGCAGCAACCCCGATAACCCCGCAGGCATCGACTACAACCCGGAGCGCATCCAGCTTGACGGCAACCCCAGCACCATCTCGGCGGTGAAGGTCGGTGATCTGCTGGGCGACGTAACCGGGCCGATCAATTACGACTTCAACGACTACGCCATCACGCTGACGCAGGCGCTAAGCGTGACCGATGGCGGCCTGACGCCGGAAGTGACCACGCTGCAAGAAGCGCAGGACCGCGTGACCATCGCCAGCTACAACGTGCTGAACCTGGACCCCGGCGACGGGCAAGCCCGCTTCGATGCGCTGGCACAGGACATCGTGGTGAACCTGAACGCGCCGGACATCATCGGCTTGCAAGAAATTCAGGATAACAACGGGCCGGATTCCGGCGGTACCAGCGCCGATCAGACGCTACAAGCCCTGGTCGATGCCATCACAGCAGCAGGCGGCCCTAGCTATCAGTTGATCGACAACACGTTCATCGGCAACAACACCAACGGCGGTCAACCAGAAGGCAATATCCGCGTCGCCTTCCTCTATGACCCGGCCCGCGTCAGCCTGATACCGGATAGCGTGCGCCCGGCGACGGACCCAACCGACCAGCAGACGAACCCCAGCAACCCGTTCTTCGATAGCCGCCTGCCATTGGCTGCGGATTTCGACTTCAATGGCACGCCGCTTACGATCATCAACAACCACTTCTCATCGCGTGGCGGCAGCGACCCCGTTTTCGGTGAGGATCAACCGCCCGCCATCGGCAGCGAAGCCGCCCGTGAAGCGCAGGCGCAGGCCATCAACGATTTTGTGGATAGCATCCTGAGCGACAACCCCGGCGCGAATGTCTTCGTGATTGGCGACCTGAACGGCTTCCGCTTCGAGAACTTCATACAGAACACCCTGAGCGGCGGCGTACTCAACATCGCCACACCACCGCCGATTGTGGGCTACACCTTCAACTTTGAGGGCAACTCACAGGCGCTTGACCACATCCTGTATACGCCCAACGACAACATCAGCGCCATCGGCGTCGATGCGGTCAACATCAACGCGGACTTCGATCAGGACAGCCGCGCCAGCGACCACGACCCGATCATGATTGCCGTGACGCTGCCACAGGTGCCCATCGTCGGCGGCACCAAACAAGCTGATGTCAGCGTGAACGACGACGGCAGCTACACGGTTGTTTACAGCATCGGCGTGGAGAACCTGAGTAACTTCGGCGTCAGCGGCATTCAGATCAGCGATGGCCTGACGCAGTTCTATCAGCGCACCGACCTAGACCCGGCAAACGTCAGCGTCACGGGCGAAGGCACGCTCCTCGCCAACGCCGACTATGACGGCCTGAACGACACCTTGCTACTGGACGAAAACGCAGCCCGCGAACTCGCGGCGAACGGCAACGCCACGATCACGCTGACCATCGCGAATTTCAACCTGCGGCAGACGCCCACCGCCATCGAGAATATCGCCATGTTGGGGGCAGAGGGCGGCCCGATGGACTTCAGCGATGATGGCGACAGCGCCGACCCCAACGCTAACGGTAATCCTAACGAAGCCGGGGAAAACGACCCGACGGTTATCACCTTCAACGAGCAACCCGGCGGCAACGTGCCCACCATCGAGCTACTGAAGCGTGGCGAAGTCCTACCCAGCCAGGACCAGAACGGCGACGGTATCGCCAACCCCGGTGATGTGATCGAATACACGATTACCGTGCGCAATACGTCCGATGTGCCCGCCGTCGATGTTGAACTCAACGACCTGCTGGACATCAACACGACATTCGCGAATTTCTTCCCGCCGGATAGCCCCAACGTGACGATCACAGCCGGCGATCCGTTCGTAATCAACATCGACACCTTGCCGCCGGGCGCAGAAGAAACAGTGCGCTTCACCGTGAACGTGATTGCAGGCAAGTCACTCGGCCCGACGCCCTTTATCTCCAACAGCGTCAGCGGGACCGCCGCCAACATCCCCGACTTCTTCTTCAGCGACGACCCCACGACGCCAGAAGTGGGCGACGCCGTGCAGATTCCCTATGAGGTGGGTCAGCCATCACTGGACCTAACGAAGCGCGACACGCTGCAAAATGACGCGAACGGCAACGGCCAGTTCGATATTGGCGACACCATCCGCTATACCCTGGTGCTGCAAAACATCGGCACAGCCATAGCCACGAACATCACGCTAGAGGACATCCTCGATAGCGGCGTTGATTACATCGCAGATTCGCTGACGGTCACGAAGGGCGACCCCGCACAACCCGACGCGCAACTCACAATCGACGGCGCAAATGGGCGCGTGGGCTTCACGACGCCGGAACTGACGCCCGGCCAAAGCTACACCATGACCTTCGATGTGCTGATTAACGCCAGCGCTGTTGACCAGATCGCCAATCAAGCCTTCGCTGAGAGCGACAACGGCCTCTCTATCGGCAGCGACGACCCCGACACGACCCTCTTCCGTGATGCGACCATCAGCACGCTTGCCGGTACAGCCCGCGTGACTGCCTTCAAGCGTGCCAGCATCATCAGTGGCGGCGTCGAACTCGATAATCGGCCTGTGCTGCCGGGTGGACGCATCCAGTACAGCGTTTCTATTGAAAATAGCGGCAATGCACCCGTGACCAACGTGATCTTTACGGATGCGATGGACGACTTCAACCTCGATCTGGAAGCGGGCACGGTCATCACCAGCCTGGGCACCGTCACCGAGGGCAACGGCCCATCCGATCTCAGCGTAGAGGTGACGATTGCCGAGATTCCAGCAGGCCAGACGGTCACCATCAGCTTTATCGGGCGCGTAGAAGAACCCGTAGACGCCAGCGCAGACTTCATCGAAAATCAGGGCTTCATCACCTATGAGGGCTTAGAGGGCGACCCCATCCCGACAGGTGACCCGACCCGCGAAGGCGGCGGACAGCCGACCCGCGTGGACATCGCCGGACGCCTGGGCAACCTGACCAAGACAGCCGACTATACCGAGCCTGTCGGCCCTGGCGACACGATCACCTACACGATCAGCGGCCAGAACACCAGCGCCCCCGATCTGCCGATCAACCTGAATGACCCGCTGGGCGACCCCAACCTGAACCTGGTGCCGGATAGCGTGACGGTGCTGATCGAAGGCGCTGATGTCACCGACGACGTGGACATCTCCACAACGGATGGCCTGACCATCTTCATGAACTTTGAGCAAGCGCTAGCAGAGGCCCAAACGTTCACCGTGACCTTTGAGGCCACCGTCAGCGATCCCATTGTGGGGGATGCCAGCGCCACTAGCAATCAGGCCATCGTCAACGGCATCCCGACTGACGACCCGACCACACCCACTGAGGGCGACCCGACGCTTGTGCCGCTCAGTGGCGCTAGTGTGCTCGCGCTGGATAAAACAGCCGAGTTCAGCGATCCACTGACAGCGGGCGACGGCATCACCTACACGCTGACCGTCAGCAACAACAGCGCAAGCGACGCGCTCAACGTGGTGCTAGAGGACCTGCTGACCGACCCGAACCTGAACGCGATCACAGCAGGCGACGTGACCGCCAACAGCAGCGGCAGCGGCACCACCAGCGTCGAAGTGAACGATCTACCGGATGGTGGGCAACAGGTGCGCGTGCTGCTGGATGTGCTGGAAGCCAACGCCACGCTGACCGTCACCATCAGCGCGACAATCAGCGACCCGTTGAACGATGAGGCACAGCGCTTCATCGCGAACGAAGCCACTGCACGCGCCGATAACGCAGCGCGCACCGCGCCCGCCAGCACAGCATCACCCATCGGCAGCGCGACGGCGGTTGAGGTCTCGCTGGATGACACGATCATCCCACAGGAAAGCTATGCGCTGGCGGCGGGTGCCACGCTGGGCGAAGTGCTCTTCGATAATCCAGCACAGGCACGCCCCGGCGATTACATCGAATACAGCGCCACTATCGTCAACGTTGGCGACAACCCGGCAACCGACCTGACCTTCACGGATGCCGTCGCTAACCCGAATCTGACGCTGGTCACGGGTAGCGTGGTCGTCAATGACCCCGTCGCGACCATCGACACGGGCAACACAGACGGCGATACAACCGTAGCCGTCAGCATCCCCAGCGTGGCCGTTGATGGCTCGGTGACGATTCGCTATGCCGTGCAGGTGGCCGCAACGCTGCCATCTGGCCTGCCGAGTGTCGCATCACAGGCGGATGTCACAGGCGCAACAGTCGTAGAGACCCTCAGCGATGACCCGGCTACCTTTGCCGACGACGACCCGACGCAGACGCCACTCATCAACGCAGAACAGGCCGAACTCGCCATCCGCAAGTTTGCGCCCAGCGAGACACAGCCCGGTAACCAGATGCTCTATCGCATCGAGGTCACCAACCCCAACGAGACGGGCGTGGCGCGTGATCTGGTTGTGACGGACGAACTGCCCGATACGCTGACCTTCGTGGAAAGCGTAGACGGACGCTGCAACGCCACAGGCCAAACCGTCACCTGCACGACCCTTGCGCTTGATGCTGGTAGCCGCATCAGCTTCAGCTTCGTCGTGCAGGTCGCGCCAGATGCCGCAATCGGCAGTACGATTGTCAACGAGGCCACGCTGACGCAGGGCGACGCAGGCGGCGACGGTGATGTCAACATCCCCATTGGAGTGGATGCGCCTGCCGTGAACCTGACCGCGCCGATCACGTCCGAACCTGTGCAAACGCTGGTGGTGGGTACCGCCACACAGAGCGACCTCAGCGTGACGATAGACGATGGCCGCACCGCGCTCGTCAGCGGCAACACCGCCGCCAACAGCACCACCACGACCTATGAAATCGTCGTGCGCAACTTCGGCGCAGATGTCAGCGACGCGGGCCTGACGCTATTTACGAACCAGAACTACTGGGTTGCGGGTAGCTTCGACCTGCAATGCACCCCGGCAAGTGGCGCAAGCTGCCCGACGCCGCTCTCACCGGACCTCGGCACGCTGGTCGCCGTTGGTTTGGGTGGCGCGGACCTGCCCAATGGTGGCAGCGTGAGCTTTGAACTGACGCTGCAAATCGTGCCCGTGAACGACTTGCCGGACCCCGGCCCGGTTGCTGTCGAGGTGACAGTCAATCATCCGAGTGACCCGGATAGCCTGGGTGGTAACAACGCCGCAGCAGACATTGACGCTATCGTTTACGACCCGCCCACAGGCACGAAATCCGGCACGCTGAGCAATGGCGATACGGTTATTACCTGGGTGCAGAACTGGCGCAACGACACGGCGATTGCTGCAACGGGCGTCACCATCAGCGACCTACTGCCAAGCAACCAGAGCTACATCAACGGCACGCTGGATTGCAGCTTCAACGGTCCGAATACGTTCGGCACCTGTGCCGAAAGCGGCGGTGAGATCACATTCACTGGGCAGATCGGCGCAAATGAAAGCATCGACATCACGTTTGATGTGGCTATCAGCGGCACGGGCAGCTTCGAGAATATCTCTGTGCTGACGACCAACAACAGCACAGCGGCCAGCGTGGAAGCGTCCGATACGGTTGCGATCCAGCCACCCCCGCCAGGGCCACAAAACACGCCGACGCCCATCCCCGATACGGGTGATCCGGGTGGCACCGTCGCAGATAGCGGCGACGGCGGCGATAGCGCTGCGCCCGTCGTACTCAGCAAGCTGGCATCGCCTGCCTTTGCGCAACCGGGGGAGGCCATCACGTTCACCATCACCGTGACGAACCCGAACAGCAGCGCGTTGGCGGTCACAGCCAGCGATACGCTGCCCAACGGTCTGACGCTGATAGGTGCAAGCCTCAGCAGCGGCCCAGGCACGGTCAGCACATCCGGCAACAGCGTCAGCTATGACGGCACACTAGCGGGCAACGCTAGCGCAAGCATCAGCGTCAACGCTCAGATCAGCAGCAGCGTCAATGTGCCGTTTGCGCTGACCAACGTGGTGACATCCGGTGACATCAGCGCCAGCGCAACCGTCGTCAGTGTGACGGAACTGCCCGCGACAGGTGAAACACCCTGGTGGCGTCTGCCCCTACTGCTGGGGGCTGGCTTGCTGCTGTTGATAGCTGGCGGCTTCGTGGGGCTGTTGCTGCGCCGCCGCACGGCCTAGACAGACGCACGGTAACTACTCAGGTACGTGTCCCATGCTCAGTCGCCAGACGTTAAAACGTACGGCTCCGGTACCGACAAGCCTGCTAAAGCAGGCTGTATGCAGCGTGCCATAGCCCCCTTCAGGGGGGTTGGCCCTGTGGCAGCCGCTGGCTTTAGCCAGTGGCGACACACACAGACTGGC
>DAOTTW010000134.1:0-5927 GCA_034437615.1 Anaerolineae bacterium
AGCGCCAAACCCAGGCCAAGCACGCCAATCGTAGCTACATATTCACCAAATAGCAGCCCATCGTAGCTGGGTAGCAGCGCTCGACCCATATATAGCGGTGGCAGCGAGAAGGCCGTCGCCTCCTGCACGTTAAAGCCGCCCTCACGGTTGGACAGGCCGGAGAGTTCCAGCGCAGGCAATAGTTGCGGGATGGCCAGCAGTGCGGCAATCAGGGCGGCAGATGCCAGCAATAGCAGGGCCGATGCACTGCGGCGCAGGGCCGACAGGACTTTCTCTGCCCGTGCGATGCTGTGGCCAAGCGCGAAAATGCCCAGGCCGACGCCGCTGATAAACACCGTCTGCGTGTGCCCACTGAAGATTTGCAGCGCCCAGGCCGCCGCCAAAAGCAATAACCAGCGCAGCTTATGCCGACCCGATAGCAGCCCGTGCAGCAGCAAAAATAACCAGGGCATCCACGCCAACCCCTGCAATTGGTTGATCTGCTCCACGTGTGCCCCGATGTAGCCACCGAACGCGAAAATCACGCCTGCTAGCAGCGCGGGCCAATAACCTGCATCGGTATACACACGCCGGAACAGCGCATAAGCACCTAATCCAGCCCAGAGGACGTGCAGCAAAATGCTGATGCGTATGGCGTTTGGGGCATCTAGCGGCGTCAGGGGCCAGTTCAGGGGGTAAAAGGTGCCGAGTTGCGGATTTGCCAGCAGTGGCACGCCCATAAAGAGTTCCGGTGCCCACAGCGGCAATTCACCCAGCCGAAACGCCGCGTGTCGGGCATCCCAATAAGGATAGAAATAGCCATAGGTATCGCCACGCGCCAAGATTAGATCGGTGAAGGCCAACTCATGAAAAAACAGCAGCGTCAGCGCTAACAAGCAAGCAAATGCTGTTGTAGTACGAATTAGACGTAATTGTTGCATGGGCTAGGCTTGCAGGTCAAATGTGAAAAAGCCTGTTGGCTCGCCCTCATAGCCGCTGATGGCCTGCTGAATGTCGTCATAGAATTCCAGCGCGCTTTTCTGGCGTTTTGCCGGTGGTTTGGCCAGCGCTTGCCAGAAGGCCAGCGCCAAATCCTGCGGCAGATGCTGCTTGATGTAATGCGGTGGCAGCGCCACGTCGTTCATATGCTTTTGCATCAGCTTGTAGATAGTCGGCGCTTCAAAGGGCGCACGCCCGCTAATCAGTTCATAGGTGATGCACGCCAGCGAATACAGATCGCTTGCGGGTTGTGGACGGTGCCCATCCCACAATTCCGGCGCGGCGTACTTGCTCATGTGAAACGAGTTGGTGGTTTCCAGCCCATAAATCAGCTTATGCAAGCGCGAAATGCCGATGTCTGATAGATGTGCCTGCCCGTACTCATCGAAGAGGATGTTATGCGGGTCCACCTGACCATGTACAATCTCTGCGTGGTGGATGTCATCCAGCGCCGCCGCTAAACGCAGCAGCAAATCCCCTACTTCGCCCAGGGATGGCAGCGGGCGGGCGTCCGCATCTTCATAGTGCTGTCTGAGGCGTGCTTCCAACGAGCCACCTTTCATCACATGCAGCGCGATATACAGTGAGTCCTGGTCGTGGCCGTAATCTTCGATGGGCACAACGTACGGAGAGCTAATCTGCGAAAAGCTGGCGAGTTGTTCCTGGCAAGCAGCGAGTACGGCCTCTTTGTCGCCCTTGATGATGGGCATGACGCGCAGCGCGACCTGTTTACCCGTCTCTTCATGTATCGCATAATAAACGCTGTTATTGGTGGACAGCCCTAGTAACTGCGTGCAAGCGTATGGCCCGAACTTGCGGTGTGGCGGGCGTGTATTATCGAACATGTCGCCTTTATCCCTTACATGCCCAGCGAGGCCAAAAACAGTACAATAGATAAGGCATACACTCGCGTGCAGGGCCTCATCGTTATCATAGTGCAACATGTGCTGTGATGCAAAACCCATTCAAGAAACAGCGAAGGACCGATTTGTTTTGTTTAAACGGCTCATCCGACGATTCAAATTACGCTGGCTGGCGTGGTGGTCGCGCCGTTCAGCATCCACGCGCACACTACCCGGCTATTTGTGGCGTGCTCTGTTCAATTACCTGCGTTATGGCGCGCGTCAGGCCGCAGCACTGGCCTATTTTGCGCTGTTTTCAGTCTTTCCGCTGACGTTGCTGCTGGCCGTTGGCCTCAGTCGGTTGGCGGGGCCAGCCGTCGCGCAGGAACAAATTGCAGAGGGGTTGGCGCTCTTCTTGCCAGAGCGCACCGTCACAGAGATGCAGACGACGCTGCAAAGCGCACTGGAACAAGGCACCGAGTTCAGCGTGGTGGCGTCGTTGGGCCTGATCTGGTCCGCATTGGGCCTCTTCTCGCATCTCACGATGGCGCTCGATTTTATCTTCGATGTGCCCTCTATGCGTAGCATCTGGCGGCAACGCCTGCTGGCTGGGCTGATGAGCCTGACGCTGGTGGTGCTGGTGCTGACCTCGTTTTTGACATCGGGTGTGCTGCGTCTCGTCTCTGTCTTCTTGCTGGATCAACCGAGCATCTGGTTAGACATTGGGCGCTTGTTTCTGCCGCTGGGGTTGGATTTAGCGATCTTCGCGCTGTTGTTCCGCTATGTGCCTGCGCGCCGCGTGCTGTGGGATGCGGTGTGGCCTGCGGCCATGTTCGGCGCTGTCGGCTGGGAATTTGCGAAGGAAGCGTTTGAGTGGTATCTGACGGACTTGGCCAACTATTCAGTGATTTACGGCAGCATCGCCACTGTGATTGTGCTGCTCTTCTGGGCCTACGTCATCGCGTCGATTTTCATGTTCAGCGCGGAGCTATGCGCCCGTCTGAATGAGTGGTTGCTAGCAGAGAAAGAGCGACAGGCCGACATACGCCGCGAGCAGCGCGACACAGCGTACCTGTATTATCACGGGCTGGCCCGCAACACAGGCACACGCGACGAACAGCAAAACGCCCTGCCCGATAACACCTGACCTCAACCGGACGCGCTGTGCTCATGCACTTGCATCAGCAGCTCAATCACCACTTCGCGGATGCTGTGGGGGTCCGTTACGCTGCATGGCAGCACCGGAATATCACGGATGCCCAGGCCCAGGCGGATGTCGTCTGGTTTCCACGCTTGCGGATGATCTTGTTTGGTAGCAGCGACGACGACGGGCGTATACCTGTCGATATTCGACACCGTGTACAAGATACTGACGAACTTGCCGAACGTGGCTGGTCTGGTGCTATCGACCAACACCAGAAAGCCCGTCGCACGCACCTTCATCACGACATCCCGCAACCACATGAAGTCGTAATCGGCTGAGACGGGCGGCTCCAGGAAATGCAGGATCAAGCTATCATCCACCCGCACACGCCCGAAAAACCAGCCGCGCTGCTGTTCGTCTTGCCATTCGGTATATTGGCTGACGGACTCGATGAAGCACGTTTTGCCAGCACCGTTAACCCCGGCGACGATGACTTTAAAGGTTTGCGCCGCTTTTTTGCGGCGGCGGCGTTTTGGATGTGTTGGCGCAACCATAACGTCCCTGAGAAAATTTGAATAACGTCAATACTATCTTTATGAACTGTTGTCTTATGAACTCATTCAGGACCATTGTACCAGTAAAGCACGCTGTTTCTACTGTCGGGTTGTAACCTCGCTGGTAATTCATTTAGGTCGCGTTTAAATCATGCCTGTTGGCCGACGTTTAAGAGGCATCGTAGCCAGTCGCACGGTTTGGGCCTATAATGAGGCTGCATTTCAAAACGTATACACATGGCAGGAAAGATCACAACAGGTGATTATTCGTCGTCGCTCAAATAATATCGTGCCGTACCCAAAAGGTTTATTACTGTGGGCCTTGCGTAGCCCGCTTTATTTTTATCAGCTTGGGCTAGGCTGGCTGCTTGGCCTGACGACATTTATGGTTTTGACGACACGCGGACGCAAAAGCGGTTTGTCGCGCCACGTCGTTTTAGAATTTCGGCGGCATGGCAGCCGCTACTATGTGGTATCCGGCTGGGGCACGCGCCCGCAGTGGTATCAGAATATCCTGGCTGACCCCTACGTGACGATCCAGCATGGCCGTCAAACGCTGCGTGCCCGTGCTATCCCAGTGAATGACCCCGCCGAGGCATTGCGGGCCGTGCACCTGTTCAGCCGCAGTACCCGCGTGCACAACATGCTGCTTTCAAGCATGAGCACAGAGACCACCATTAATCTGCGCACACTAACAGAAGTGGCCGACGAATTCACCGTCGTGCGCTTACAGATAGAGCAGGGTGAGCCGCCGCTTGCAGGTGTTGAGCGTAAAATCCATTGGGGGTTGCCGCTGGCTTTGTTGGGTTTGCCTGTGGTTTGGCTGCTGCTGCGTTTGTTCGCCCATGATGATGCCTGACGGCTAGACGAAACCAAACCGACATCATGATGATGCCTGACGGCTAGACGAAACCAAACCTACATAACGGTAGGGACACGGCTTGCCGTGTCCGCCAACTGCGAACGCCCAGAACGCCACAAATCGTCTGAATTCGTTTTGTCTTTTGTCTTTGATCTGAGGGAGAAAATGGCACAAGCCGACACACAGGAAAGACCCCGCAAAACGCTGCTGGACCACCTGAAGGCGCTGCTTGGCGCATTTCTGATCGTCGGCGGCACGTTCTTGCTGATTGAACTGGCGCTGCGGGTGGTCGATCCCTGGGGCATCGCCTATTTTGATGATCTGGCGTATATGGGCAATGAAGTTTTCGCCACGCACCCACAGCGCGGCTTTTACATGCCCGATGACACGTACAGCTTCAGCCATTGGCAGGCCACCATTGCCGACGAACGGCGCATCGTGCCGGATACGGACACAGACGCCGCCTGTGACATCGCTGTACTGGGGGATTCGGTGGCGTTTGGCTACGGCGTGTCGGATCAGGCCGCGTGGGTGAATCAGGTTGCGGAGGCCATGCCACAGACGCACATCCTGAATTATGCGGTACCGCGCTATAACAGCACGAACGTCCTGCAAACCTATGAAACCATCGAAGCCGAGAACCCGGCAGACGCCTATTTATATCTGATCGTGCAGAACGACATCGAGACCGCCATCAACCCCGCCACACAGTATTTTGCAGGTAGCGGCCAGGGGCTACCGCAGATATTGCGCTATACCAATTTTGCCATTTATCGCGGTACGTCTGCGCCTGTGCTGCTTCAGGGGTCAGGTGACGATACAGCCAGCACCGAAGCACCCCTGCCGGATAGCCCGCAGCTTACGCGCTTCTTCGTGGAACTTGAGCGCATGGCGCAGGCCCCGAATCTGACATTAGCGGCTTTTCAGCAGGAACGGCTGACGAACAACATGGCACAGCGCGATTATGAGCTAGTGTTGCTGGACTATCCACCGCACCGCATCAGCTTTGCGGATTATCACCTGAACGCCGTCGGCAATGAAGAACTCGCGGTACAATTGCTGCCTGTTTTCGAGCAACTGCGCGACACGCACTGCAACACGTGAGGCAAGTCCGAATGCAAGAGGCAAGACCACATGAATAGCCACACCATCGACTTTGAACAACTCGACCAGACCGCCATCAACCTGTATGAGTTCATGTATCGCTATGACGACGAAGGGCCTTTTGAATTCATCAACGGCGAGGTTATCCCTGTGAGTCCACAAATCCCCAAAAGCGCAAAGGTCGGCTTCAACCTCGCACGTCGTCTAGCGGATTACGCTGACTATCACAAGCTAGGGACGGTTTTTGTTGAAGCGCCTTTCGTGCTGACGCCGGATAACCCCAAGTGGGTGCTCGGTTCGCGTGTGCCGGATGTGATGTTTTACGCACAGGCAAAATTAGATGCTTTAGCCGCCCAAAATCCGCAATGGGATGACTATCCGCTGGTGGGGCCGCCCGATTTAGCCGTTGAGGTGCTCTCGAAGAATGATAAGCCTGCCGACCT
>DAOTTW010000135.1:0-8859 GCA_034437615.1 Anaerolineae bacterium
CCATCCACGAACAGCGTTTGCCCGGTGATGTAAGCGGCGGCATCGCTGCACAACCACGCGGTAACGGCGGCCATTTCCTCGGATGTGCCAGCGCGACCCATCGGAATATGCTTTTCGACCTCGGCACGTTTTTCCGGGTCATCCACCCAAGCGCTGTTAATCGGCGTCACGGTGGCACCCGGCCCGATGCCATTCACGCGGATATTGCGGTTCGCATATTCAAGGGCTAGTGTGCGCGTCATGTTATCCATACCGCCCTTGCTGGCGCTGTAGCCCACAAAACGCGGCTTGGGGATTTGCTGGTGTACGCTGCTGACGTTGATAATCACGCCGGGCTTATTGTCGGCCAGAAAATGCTGAATGGCCAACTGTGAGACGTGAAACGCGCCGATGAGGTTGACCTCTAGCACCTTCTGGAATTGACTCAGGCTGATCTTGTGGCTGTCGCCTGCAATCTGGATGCCTGCGTTATTAACCACCACATCCAGCCCACCAAGCGCCTCAATGGATGCCTGCATCATGCGCTCAACGTCCTCGGCCTTAGAGACATCCGCTTGCACCGGGATAAAGCGCTTACCCGCGCCTTCGACCTGCCTGCGGCACTCGCTGATGCCTGCCTGGATTTTGTCGATGGTTTCCTGGGCTTCTTCCTGGCTGCTGCGATAGTTAATTGCCACGTTGCAGCCCTCTGTGGCACCCATGCGGATGGCGATAGCCTGCCCGATGCCAGACGAGCCACCTGTGATGAGTACGTTTTTGCCTGCTAAGCCTTCGTAAGCCATGTATGTATTTCCTTTAGATAAGCATCTTGAACTAGATAATCGTCTTGAACCGTGTGATCGTGTGTTTTTTCGTTGTTCTGGTGTGGCGGACGCAGCAAGCCGCGTCCCTACACAGCCGTTTTGGACCGTAGGGACGCCATTCTTGGCGTCCGGGGCGGCGTCAGCCGCCATAAAATACAGTCAATCATGAAAAACCTACCCCTGTGAAGGGGTGAGGGCTGAGTAGTTGCGCTTACTCGTCACCCTGATTCGGGCGCAGGTCCGGTGCTTCGCTGAATTCGGTCACGGGCTGCACCTGCGGGATAAACAGGTTGGTGCCGTCATCCTGTGGGATCGTCAGCGCGTCATCACCGGATGTAGCAATGCCCCCGTCTTCAGCCTGGAAGCGCATGATGGCCATACGATTCTCAGTGGTGGCACGCAGCCCGTCCGGGTAATGCATGCGGTAGAGGTCCATCGGGCGATAGTCCAGGTTATCAATCGTCTCTTTAACGTCCGCACCTGTGACTGCACCCAGACTGCCGACGCGGTTCACCGTCTGTGTGTAGACCTCTTTCATGGCGTCTACGGTGCTCCAGCCGATGATGTAGGTGATATTCTGCGTGGCGAGCGAGCGTCCATTGGCTTCGGCTTGTTCCAGGATCAGCGAGATGCCGGGGTGATCCGCTTCCGAATACCACAGGAACGGCAGCGACCCCACCATGCCCTCGACGGCGGGCAGGCCATCAGACCGGATTGACGAACGGCTCAGCAGCGCGACGCTACGATCCATCGCCCAGTTGACGCCTGCTAGCTGGATGTCTTGATCCAGGCCCAGGTCATTGACGGTCTTAGCGACCAGGAACGGCCCGCTTGCGAGCGTGTTGGTGTACAGGATGTTCGCGCCTGCATCAAACAGGTTCAGCACCTGGCCGCTGATGTCGGTGGCTGTCGGCGGGAAGTATTCCGCTGTATCGACCACATCCACGCCCTGAGCTTCACAGTAGGCGCTGGTCTCCGGTGTGTAAGCGGCTTCACCGAAGGCACCCGGCCAACTGATGTAGCCAATCGCAGGGTTCGGGTATTGGTCCGGGTTGGCTGCGACGTAATCACAGAAGGCCCCGAACTGGTCGGTATATAGCGGGTTGGTGGCATACACCCAGCCAGGGCTGTCGGCGTCCTCACCATACAGCCCTTCAACCGAACCAGCCGAGATAAACACCGGGATTTCGTCCTCGATCAACTGGTTGCGCAGCAGTTCCATATCCGGTGAGGCGTACATGATGAGCAGCGTGGGCTGTGGGTCCAGATTGGAGTAGAAATCATACGCGGCTTGCGTCTGTGATAGGTCGCCGCCGGTGTCGCGGTTGCTCTGCACGACATTTGCGCCGCAGATGCCGCCGCGCTCATTGTAGTAGTTGGCTGCGTCATCGAATGCCGCCAACAGGGGTTGTGTGATGAAGGCATACGAGCCGCTGATGTCGCCAAAGTGATAGACGGTGATGGTTTCGCCTGTCAGGTCCACCTCGCATTCGGTGTGCTCCATCCAATCCGGCAGCGGCTCATCGCCCACAACGTTATCCTGCGCCATCACGGGCAGGGCCAACAAAACAAGCATGAACAAAAGCAGTAACTTACGCATATGTAAAATCCCCTCTAGTTAAAAATAGTTCGTGTAGGGACGCGCTGCTGCACGCCCCATTTGCAACACCTAAACAGCGATTGCAACACTTGAAACAACATGCAGATACAATCCCTAATATGAATATGGGCGTATCTTCCACGCATACTTAAATATCTCCCAGCGATACGCCAGGCCACGTGGCTCCACGATTAAGTAAATTATCAGCGCCAGCCCGAACAAAATCGGTGTTAGCGCCGCGAAGATATTCACAGGGTCAACGAAGGGCAGCAACGCAGGCAGAAAATCGCGCAAGGGCGGGATGATAGCCGGGATGATGTTTTGCGTCAGGATGTTGACGAACATCACACCGAATAGCGGCCCTAGCGGATAACCCGCGCCACCAATCACCAGCATAGCCAGCAACTCAATCGACAGGTCCAGCGTGAATTTATCCAGCGACAGCGAGCCAGAATCAAAGGCCCACAGCGCACCCGCCACACCCGCATACAGCGAACTGATGAAAAACGCCTGTAGCTTGTAGTAAAACACGTTGATGCCGAGCAATTCTGCTGCGAGGTCGTTATCACGGATGGAGACAAACGCCCGCCCGACCCGCGTGCGCATGATATTACGCGCCAGCAGGAACATCAGCACCGCTAGCGGCACCGCAATGTAAAACATGGACGATTCGCTGCTGAAGCTGAGCGGGCCTAGCGTCGGTTCGGGCATTTCCAGCGGACGTGAGCCGTTCGTCAGGTGCGCCAATGGGTAGCGCAGCACCCAGGGAATGATAAACTGTGCGGCAAGCGTGGCCATCGCCAGATAGAAGCCCTTAACGCGCAACGACGGCAAGCCGAATAGCAGGCCGACCACGCCCGTTGCCAGGCCCGAAACCGGAATCGCCAACCAGAAGGGCATCCCGAATTCACGCGCCAGCACCGCGCCCGTATACGCGCCCACAGCCATAAACGCCGCATGACCGAGCGAGATTTGCCCGGTGTAGCCGATCAGCATGTTCAGCCCTTGCACGGCGATAGCGAAAATCGCGATGCGCACGACCACACCGATCCACAATTGCGGGATGATGTTCAGGCCCAGCGGACCGTCCAGCGTCAGCAGGGGCAGCAGCAGCAGCAACGCCAGCAACCCATTCGAGAGCCAGCGATCAAACGCTGTGCGGTTGATGGCTAAATCCTGCTCGTATTGTGTATCAAAGACCCCGGCGGGGCGGATATTCGCAGACATAAACTAGACCTTTTTAAATGCGCCTGTTAAATGCGCTCAATACGGCGTTCGCCAAATAAACCATCAGGCCGCACGATCAACACCAGCATCAGCACCACATAGGGCGCGAGTTCGGTGCCGGCTTGCGTACCAGGGAACAGCAGGTTCGCCCATTCTTGCACCAGGCCAATCACCAGCCCACCGACCAGCGCACCGGATATGGACTCCAGGCCACCAAGCAGCACCGCCGGGAACGCCCGTAACGCCAGCAACGGCAAATTCTGCGAGAGGCTGGTCGCGCCACCCTGCAACACACCGGCAATCGTGGCCAGCAGCGCCGCAATGCCCCAGGCCACCGCCAGGATGAAGCGCACACGCAGCCCGACGGATTGGCCAAGCTGCTGGTTTTCGGCGGTGGCACGCATGGCCAGCCCGACATTCGTGAAGCGGAAGAAGAGCACGAAGGCGAAGAAGGCCACCAGCGCCAGCGCAAACGTGATAGCTAGCTCTGTGCGGATGATAATCAAGCCGCCGAGCGTCTCGCGGACGTCGATGCGGATCGGGACCGGAATGCCCATATCGCGTATCCCCGCGAAAATCTGCAAGGGGATTTCCACGCTG
The DNA here is from genome assembly GCA_034437615.1 of Anaerolineae bacterium. Lineage (GTDB taxonomy): Bacteria > Chloroflexota > Anaerolineae > Aggregatilineales > Phototrophicaceae > DAOTTW01. Next base: position 4,231 of record DAOTTW010000135.1, read on the forward strand.
CCCCAGATCAACTGCGTGATGCCAATCAGCATCTCACCAACGGCCAGCGTCATCAGCACCGCCGTGAACAAGGGCTGGCCGATCAGTGGGCGTATCGTGAAGCGTTCGATCACCAACCCCATCAGCGCAGAGCCGACAACGGCACCGACAATCGCCCGCACGAGACGCCAATCTTCGCCCGGTAGCGTCATCAGCAGCGTCAGCACGACGACCAGCGCGCCGCCGATCAGCAGATTGCGCGGTTCCAGCAGCGCACGCCAGCGGTCTACGCCGATCACGATGCCCACCGTCGCCGCTGAGATGCCGACAGCCAGCAGTAAATTGACGCTGGAGGTGCTGAAGAAGCTGAAGAACAGCAAGCCGCCGAATAGCATCATGAAGCCATGCGCGAAGTTAAAGACGCCGGAGGCTTTGTTGATAATCACGATGCCGAGCGCGATCAGCGCGTAGACTGCGCCCACCAGCAAGCCGGTAATCGTGCTCTGGATCAGGCGGGCGGTGCGCTGTTCGGAGATAATCGGCGCGAGCCAGAAAAACACCGCGATCACGCCAGCGATAAACAACAGGCTGGAGACGGTGCGGCGGTTGTTTTCGTAAAGTCTAAGTACAGAGTCCAACGTGAACACCTTTTCCTAATTTCAGCAATTCAGCGTTTCAGCGTTTCAGCGTTTCAGCGTTTCAGCAATTCAGCGTTTCAGGCAAATGCTTAAGCTGCCGTGCTAAACTACACATCCCACACCTGCAAGGCGGTCTCGACCACACTTTCGCGGCCATCGCGGTATTTCACCTGTGCCCGCACCTGCACCCGTTCGGCATCACCATACAGCGCGGCGATAATCTCATGGTATTTTTCGGCCAGCGCACCGCGCTTGAGCTTGCGCGTGCGCGTTAATTCGCCTTCGTCCGCGTCGAACTCTTTATGCAGGATTACGAAGCGGTGCAGGTGGCTTTCTGTGGGCAGCGATGCATTGACGCGCTCAATATCCGCTTTAATCAGGGCGGCCACCTGCTGCTTCTGCGATAGATCGACCATCGTGGTAAAGCTGATGGCGTTTTTCTCCGCCCAGCGTGCTACGTTGTCGAAGTCAATCACGATAATCGCGCTGACGAAATCCCTGTTTGTGCCGCCGATGGTCATAATATCCTGAATGTACGGGCTGAACTTCAAGCGGCCTTCGATGAACTGTGGGCTGAAGCGGTGGCCGTTGCGCAGTTGAAGCAGGTCTTTCACGCGCTCAAGGTAGATCAGGTGGCCGTCGTCGGTCATGTAACCCGCGTCGCCCGTGTGGTACCAGCCTTCATCGTCCAGCACTTCGCTGGTTTTATCCGGTGCTTTATAGTAACCTGCAAAACGCGCTTCGGTGCGCACGAGAATTTCTTGATCCTCGCAGATTTTGATCTCCACACCGGGCACCAGCACGCCGACAGTTTCCAGGCGTACATCACCGGATAGATGCAGCGTGCCCATTGTCTCCGTAGAGGCGTAAAGCTGGCGCAATTCGATGCCGATAGCACGGAAGAAGCGGATCACGTCCGGGCTGAGCATCGCGCCTGCGGTCAGCACATTTTTAGCGCGGGTCAGGCCAACGCGGTCACGTAGCGGGCCGAAAACAGCCAGTTGCCCGATGCCATAGAGCAGCCGCAGATGTGGCGGGACGGGCTTACCTGCTTCTTGCAGGTCGATAAGCTGGTAGGCGACGGGCATGAACCACTCGTACAGCTTGCGGTTCAGCCAGGCGCTATCGTTGACGCGGAAGCGCACCGTACTGGCCAGGTTCTCCCAGACGCGGCTAGGGAACAGCAGGCCATATGGCGCAATCTCACGCAGGTCTATCGGCACGGTCTCTGGCCCTTCGGGGAAGTTCACGGTCATGCCACGTGTCAGGTGCGGCGTGAAGCCGAACGCCTGCTCCGTCATCCAGGCCATCGGGCTGAACGACAGCCAGTTCTGCGTGTGGTCCGCCGGAATGTAGTCATGGTTCATGTTGTTGCCGTAGCACAGTTGCCAGTTCGTAATCATGGCGAACTTGGGCAGGCTGGTCGTGCCGGATGTCATGCTGAAGATGATCGTATCCTGCGGTTGTGTCTGCGCGGCGGCCTGATCGTAGAAATTGGGATGTTCGCGCTTGTAGTCGCGGCCCAGCGCCTCAATCTCGCTAAAGCTGGCCAACCAGGGGTCATCCTGATACGACCACATGCCCTTATCTTCCCAGTAGATCACGCGGCGGATGTTGGGCAGGTCGTCCTTGACGGCCAGCGCCTTATCGACCTGCTCTTGATCGTGGGCCAGCAGAAAAGTCGCATCAACTGTATAGGCGGCAAAGACAATATCCTGTGGCAGCGCATCGCTAAAGACGCAGCAACTCCGCGCTCGGATGCCATGTGCGGCCATCTGTCCCCAGTACATTTCCGGGTCGTTATCGCCCACGATGCACAGCGTTTCGCCTTGCGCAAAGCCCAGGCTGACCAGCCCTGCGCAGAAATCCGTTATGTGCTCGTAGCTTTCGCGCCAGGTGTATTCCTGCCAGATGCCGTACCGCTTCTTGCGCATGGCCACCTGATCGCCCAATTCCTGCACGCGGCGCAGAAAGTTCTTCGGCAGCGTGTTGCTATCCTCTGGCGGCAGGTCAAACGTGGCGTTAAAGTCCGGCTTGTAGACTATGCCAGCCTTCGTCTGTCGATATGTAATTTCGTGTGCGTCGTGGGTTTGGGGTTGCTTGGCAATGGCCATCGCTATGCCTCCTGACCTAAATACGCCTGGATGACGCGCTCGTTCTGGCGGATTTCGTCGGGCGTGCCTTCACCGATCTTCTCGCCAAAATCCAGCACCGCGATGCGATGCGAAATATCCATCACCAGGCCGATGTCGTGTTCGATTAGCATGATCGTGATCTGCTGTAATTCGTGAATATCCAGGATGAAACGTGCCATATCCTCTTTTTCTTCGACGTTCATGCCCGCCATCGGCTCATCCAATAGCAGCAGCGTCGGCTCTAGCGCCAACGCCCGCCCCAATTCGACGCGCTTGCGTAAGCCGTAGCTGAGTGCGCCCACCGTCGTCTTGCGGATGTGCTCCATTTCCAGGAAGTCGATGATGTCCTCGACGCGCCGCCGATGCTCGATTTCTTCGCGGCGTGCGGTGCCCCAGAAGATCGCCCCGGTCAGCAGGTTGCTGCGCTTCATGTGGATGTGACGCGCCGCCATCAGGTTATCCAGCACGGTTGCGTTGGTATACAGCGCGATATTCTGGAACGTGCGGGAAATACCCAGGTGTGCACGCCGATGCGCTGGCATATTGATGATGTCGCGACCTTCAAAGAGGATGCGGCCCTTTTGTGGATGATAGAAGCCGTTGATGCTGTTAATCAGGCTGGTTTTGCCTGCACCGTTGGGGCCGATAACCGAAAAAATCTCGCCAGCGCCAACGTCAAAGCCGACATCACGCAGGGCCTGGATACCGCCGAAGCTGAGGGAAACTTGCTCGACGCGCAGTTTGCTCGTCATAAAGATAAATCCTGTTAATAACCGTAATATTTGGGTACAAAACGTTTATTTGGCAGCGCATACTGAAAATAGCAGAAAACCTGCAAACCCGCAACAAGACACAAGGCAAACTTAACGTCTGCTAAACCCTTTGTGCTTTCTGTCACAAGCGGTTGACAACGCAACTTATGGATAAACGAAAACGAACCTGTACGATTGTAGGGGCTTAGCGTGCTAAGCCCCGGGCGCAATGCATCGCGCCTCTACGAATCCGTTTTCATACCTCCATTAGAAATCAAACGACAACGGTACATCCAGGCGCAGCCATGTGCGCCCGATGCGAAAGAGCGTGCCGGGGCGCAGTGACACGCGCTTCGCCAGCGGCGTTGTGTCTTTCTCGATGAATGTACCGTTGCGGCTGCCGTTGTCCTCCAGCCAGAACGAGAGCAGGGCGGGCTGTGCCCTTTGGTCCGGCTCGGTGCTGGGCTGGCTATGGCAACCCAGGTAGGCATGGACCCGCGACACCTGATTATCAAAGCCCATGTGAATATCGCAGTCGTCACGGCGTCCGATGGTCAGTGTTCTTTCTTGGCCGACGGCTGGCTGTTGAAAGGTCATTGTTTTGCCGTCGAATGGTCCGCTCATAAATGTAATCGAAATTTCGCCACGACTTCTAGGCATTGCCTGTGCTTATCCTTATGGCTGAACGAAAGCCAACCTACATGATTGTAGGGACACGGCTTGCCGTGTCCGCCATATTCGGACGCCGAGAATGGCGTCCCTACATAAATCATCCGAATTCGTTTTGCTTTCTTTATTAGGTTCTGTGAAGTAACTGCTTAGCCCTCACCCCAAACCCCTTCTCAAGGGTAGGTATTTGATGTTTGACCGTATTTTATGGCGGCTTGCGCCGCCCCGGACAGGTCAGTGCCCTGTCCCCACAGGGTCGCAATCATTCACAACGGGTCTGTAGGGACGCACCACTGGTGCGTCCGACATACAGGAACAACGAAAAACCAAATACCTACCCCTGTAAACTCAATCCCCCTCTTCCACCATACCCAGACATACCCAGACATGCCCAGACATGCCCAGACACGCCCAGACACGCCCAGACACGCCCAGACAACAACGGAGAGGGGGAAG
>DAOTTW010000136.1:0-16002 GCA_034437615.1 Anaerolineae bacterium
TTTCGTTGTTCCTGTGTGGCGGACGCACCAGTGGCGCGTCCCTACAGACCTGTTGTGAATAATTGCGACCCTGTAGGGACAGGGCACTGACCTGTCCGGGGCGGCGCAAGCTGCCATAAAATGCGGCCAATTATCAAAAACCTACCCCTGTAAAGAGAGGGGGAGGCAGGCTGCAAAAAGCCCCTGTGCATCTGTGTCTTGTGTCTTGTGTCTGGGATAGTTCGGGAGAGGGTTTTGGGGTGAGGGCTGAGCCGTTACAAGCTAACAGCCAGCCAAAGCATATTTGCAAACGGCGTCGTGCGCCTGCAACACACCGTCAACCGCACCCACCAATGACGCTTTGCTGTGCATCTGGTAAAATGAGCACCAGATAATAGGACAATCTCCGAAATAGCACGCTTACAGCCAACAGACAAAGACATAAACAGACAGACAAGAGACAGAGGTAGAAGCGTATGGTAAACCAATTCGGTGCACGCGGCACATTCGACACGGGCAGCGGCGAAGCCGTCATTTATCGCTTGAGCAGCCTGATTGAGCAGGGCATCGGCAACGTCGATAAGCTGCCCTTTAGCATCAAAATCCTGCTGGAAAACGCCCTGCGCAACGCGGATGGCAGACAAGGCAGCGCCCAGGATGTACAGAACCTCGCAAGCTGGGACGCGGCTAATTACAACGCGGTTGAAGTGCCTTTTCGTCCGGCGCGTGTCATCCTGCAAGATTTTACGGGCGTGCCTGCGGTGGTCGATCTGGCAGCGCTGCGCAGCGCTATGCAACGGCTGGGCGGCGACCCCGCTAAGATCAACCCGGTGGTGCCCGTTGACCTCGTGATCGACCACTCCGTGCAGGTGGATGTCTTCGCCCGCCCCGATGCCCTGATTCGTAACAGCGAATTTGAATTCAAGCGCAACCGCGAACGCTATGAATTCCTGCATTGGGGCCAAAAAGCATTCGATAACTTCAAGGTCGTGCCGCCCGCAACGGGCATCGTGCATCAGGTGAACTTAGAGTATCTGGCGAAGGTCGTGCAACTCTATGACGATCCGCAGGGGGGCAAGGTCGCGCTGCCGGATACGCTGGTCGGCACCGATAGCCACACCACCATGATTAACGGCCTGGGCGTGCTCGGTTGGGGCGTCGGTGGCATCGAAGCCGAAGCCGCCATGCTCGGCCAACCCATCTACATGCTGATGCCGCAGGTCGTGGGCTTTAAGCTGACGGGCAAGCTGCCCGAAGGCGCGACGGCAACCGACCTGGTGCTGGTCGTGACGCAAATGCTGCGCGAGAAGAGCGTCGTGGGCAAATTTGTCGAGTTCTACGGGGATGGCCTGTCGAATATGACGCTGCCGGACCGCGCCACGATTGCGAATATGGCCCCTGAATACGGCGCGACAATGGGCTTCTTCCCGGTGGATGATGAGGTGCTCAGCTACATGCAGCGCACCGGGCGCGATGCCGAACAGGTCGAGATGGTGCGCCGCTACAGCAAAGAACAGGGCCTTTTCCGCACTGCCGCCACACCCGACCCCGAATTCAACGATACGCTGGAACTGGACCTGAGCAGCGTCGAACCGAGCCTGGCGGGTCCGCTGCGGCCACAGGACCGCATCCTGATGCGTGACCTCAAGCAAGCGTTCAAGCAATTTCTGACGGCTCCGGTGGGGCCACAGGGCTTTGAATTGCCAGCGACACAGCTTGATAAGAAGGCGATGGTGCAGGATAACGGCCACAGCGCGGAAATCACACACGGCGCAGTCGTCATCGCAGCGATTACAAGCTGCACGAACACCAGCAACCCCTCGGTGATGATCGGCGCGGGCCTGGTGGCCAAGAAAGCCGTTGAAAAGGGCCTGATGCGCAAGCCCTACGTCAAGACCAGCCTGGCACCCGGCTCGAAGGTCGTGACCGAATACCTGAACAAAGCCGGACTGAGCGAACCGCTGGAGGCGCTCGGCTTTCATCTGGTGGGTTATGGCTGCACCACCTGCATCGGCAACAGCGGCCCGCTGCCTGAAAACGTCTCGACGGCGGTGCGGGAGGGTGACCTGGTGGCGGCGGCTGTGCTCAGCGGCAACCGCAACTTCGGCGGGCGCATCAGCCCCGATGTACGCGCTAACTTCCTGGCTTCACCGCCGCTGGTAGTGGCCTATGCGCTGGCAGGCACCGTCGATATTGACTTCGACACGGAAGCACTCGGCAACGATCAGAACGGCAACCCGGTCTACCTGCGTGACATCTGGCCGACGCAGGATGAAATCCTGGCGACTATTCAGCAAACCGTCTCATCGGAGCTATACACAGAGCAATACGGCAACGTTTACACGGGCAACCAGCAATGGAACGAGATTCCCAGCACGGACGAAGCCGTTTACGAATGGAACGCGGACAGCACCTACATTCAGGAGCCGCCGTTCTTCATCGACATGCCGATAGAGCCGCCCCCCATCACGCCCATCAAAGACGCCCGCGTGCTGGTTGTGGGTGGCGACAGCGTGACGACGGATCACATCTCGCCGGCTGGCAACATCGCGCAGGACAGCGCCGCAGGTCAGTATCTGACGGAACGCGGCGTTGAGCGCCCTATGTTCAACAGCTACGGCTCACGGCGCGGCAATGACCGCGTGATGACACGCGGCACCTTCGCCAATATCCGCCTGCGCAATCTGCTGGTCCCCGGCAGCGAGGGCGGCGTGACCTACTACCTGCCGACAGGCGAGAAAATGACGATCTACGACGCATCGCTGAAGTACAAGGCCGATAACACCGACCTGATTATCCTGGCGGGTAAGGATTACGGCATGGGGTCGAGCCGTGACTGGGCGGCAAAGGGCACGCTGCTGCTGGGTGTGCGTGCTGTGATCGCACAAAGCTATGAGCGCATCCACCGCAGTAACCTGGTGATGATGGGCGTGTTGCCGCTGCAATTTGCAGACGGTCAGCACTGGCAATCCCTGGGGTTAACCGGGCACGAAACCTACGACATCGACGCGCCGCAGGATTTACAGCCCCTGCAAACGCTGACGGTCAGCGCACGCGCAGAGGATGGCAGCAGCAAGACGTTTGATGCGGTCGTGCGCCTGGATACACCCGTTGAGGTGGCGTATTATCAGAATGGCGGCATCTTGCAGACGGTGCTGCGCGGCTTCCTGAAGCAGTAGCAAAGGGGCTGCGCCGCGTGGACGCTAAGAATGGCGTGCCTACAGGGTATCGTTTGTGGGGACGCGCTTGTGCGGGCGCGTGAACTGCTGCGGCAACATGGGCCGCAACAGGGCGATTTCGGCCTGACTGAAGGGCCGCAGCGCCAGCAAGACCACGCCATAGGTGATGCTGCCCACTACCAGCGCAGTGAGCGATTGCAGGGGCCACAAAAGCAGCGTGACGCCGATCATCGCCGCAACCGCCAGCAGCGGACGCCACACCAAACCGGGCCAGTTGATGCGCTGGCCGAGACCGCGTTGCATCAGCAGGCCGAACGGCAGCAGCAAGGCCCCCTGTGAGGCAATTGTGACCAGCGCCGCCGCCTGAAAGCCAAACTGCGGGATGAGTAGCAGGTTGGCCGCGATGTTGAACGTGACCGCGCCGACGAAGGCACCCGTGATGTAGCGCTGCAAATTCAGGGCGATCAGGGCGTATTGTGTGACGCTGTTCATCCAGCCAAACGGAATGCTCCAGATCATAATTTGCAGCGCAATGGCGGCATCCGGCAGGTAAGCAGGGCCAGCCAGGATCAGCGTCAGCGCCTCAGCCAGAAATGTGAAGCCCACCGCAATCGGCAACGCCAACGCCAGCAGCAATTTCACGCTAAGCTGATAGGTGCGCTGTAGCGCCTTTGGGTCGTCCCTGGCCTGGCGTGACATGACCGGGAATAGCGCCTGTGTGAAGAACGCCGGGATAATATCGACGGCCAGCAGCCATTTATAGGACGTGCTGTACTGCGCCACCACCACCGCGCCCTTCAGCGCCTGCAAGATGATGATGTCGAACTGAAAGAAGATCATCGACAGAAAATGATTGAGCATCAGCGGCCAGCTTGCGCCCAGCATACCGCGCAGCAGCTTACGATCCGGGCGCTTGTGCTGAAGCGTGCCGATCAGCTTGCGCCCACTGACCAGCAGCAGCAGCAGCGTCAGCACATTGTTGGCGATGCTGATGGCCGCCAAGCCGACAATGCCCCAACCCAGCAAAAGCGCGATCACGCCGAACACGGCCTTGTTGATCGAGGTAATGGTGGCGATGGCGGCGGGCTTTTCGGCCTGCTCATGGGCGTAGAATAGCGCTGTCATGCCCTTGCTGAGCGTGGCCGGGAACAAGCCGAGATAGAGCAGCACCAGCGTAATCATGCCTGCTGCTGGCAGGGGTTCGGCGGCGCTGGATTGCCAGAAGGCCAGAAACAGCAGCAGCAGCGGCAACCCGAGCACGGCCAGCAGCAGGCGCAACAGGGACGCATTCAGGAAGTAATAGCCGCTTTGCGCTTTCAGCCGAGACACTTCGCGGATTAAGAAGGCATCCAGCCCGAAATTCGTGAAAATATCGAACCAGACAAAGACGACCACCGCGAAGTTATACACACCCACCGAGCTTTGATCCAGCAAGCGCAGCATCACGATGGCAAAGGCGAAATCAATGCCACGATTGAACAGATTCAGGATGATGGGCGCGACGCTGTTGCGTGCGACCCGCGCTGTGGTAGAGGATGCATCGGTATTGGTGCCGACGTACAAGCGCCAGAACCAGATGCCGAGCAGCAGCAGCAGCAGTACGAGGCTGACGACGCTGCCGAATAAGCCCACCTGAAAGCTAGCGGGGCTGTAGACGAGGCGCACCGTCCAGGCACCGGGCGGCAACTGTACGGCTTGAAAATTGGCGAAAACGCGCTGCACGTCATAAGCCACTTCGTTGTTATTGGCTATTTCGTCGGATGCCGTGCCAGCTATAGGCCGCACGAAGGCCCGCCAGCCGGGTGCATAGCTTTCGCTGACGATCAGCCATGTCGCTTGCTCTGTCTGCACGTCGATGAGCTTTTCGCGGCCTGTATCGCGCCCGATTTGCCGCGCTTCGTACTCTGGTATGGTGAATTGCCAGCCTGTGAAGTCATCCGCCAGCCAGCCAGCCTGAAAATCCTCAGCGCGGACCGTGTAGGCACGTGGCACCGCAGACGGATTTTCCCAGACGCGCACGGCTTCGTCTTCATAGGGCAAGCGCCATTGCTGAAACGGCACGGTGATTGATTTATGCGAGACGACGTATTTCACGTTTAACAGATGGAACAGCGGCGAATCCAGCGATTGTGCGAAGTTATCGCTGGTGTATAACGGCGCGATGCGGTTGTAGATGAGGTCGCCCTGTATGGCCAGCAGACGCATATAATTTACGGTTTGCGCCGGGATGATGCTATCGTAGCCGCGTATATCGTCTAAGCCGTACATCATCGCAACGTTGGCGGGTAGGATGTGGGGCTGTGCCTGGTCTTGTAGCGTCGTAAATCTGTAGTCGCCCGCTTGCTGCTGGAGCCATTCGACCACAGGCGGCTTAAAATCCAGCAATTTTGCGTCTGTAGACACATTGAAGCCCCAGTACGCCAGCATCAAATCCAGCGCGACCAGGCCCACCGCAAAGCCCGCCCAGGCGGTGCGGTGGGCTATGTTATGCGGGTGAGGCTTGCTGAGCTTGATGAACAGGATGCCTGATGCCAGCAGCATCAGGCCGAGGACCAGCACCATGCCGAATTGATAGCTGTAGAACATCTCCGCGCTATGGAAGGCCCGCTCTGCATTCGCTAATACGTTGATTAAATAGATGATCCCCGGTTTGATCGACTCAAACATCACATAGCTGAGGCCCAGCGCGATGAGCGTCAGCAGGGCGATGCTGGTTATCGCGATACCGATACGACGTGGCCAGCTTCGCGCTTGCTTGGGGTTTTCACGCTGCTGTAACAGCGCATCCAGGCCGAAAGCTGCCAGCACCGCCACGCACAGCGCCAGCGCGTAGACCCATCTGAAGGGCGTGTTTAGCTGGTTGATGCCGGGTAGCAGGTACAGCAGACGATAAGTGGGCAGGCCAAACATAAACGTCAGGCTCAGCACGGCCAGCGCTGCGAAGATCAGGCGATAGGGCGGCTCTGTGTGCGTTGCGGGTGATGTGGGGTTGTCGCGGCGGCGCAGCAACCAGCGATCAAACAGGGCGAAGGCGCTCAGCAACAGCGGCAAAATGCCGATGTACAGCGCGCCCTCCACATAATTCTTGATGCCCCATTCGGTGTAACGCTGTGGACCGGGCCAGGAAGTGACCAACTCGAAGTTAAACACGTCAAAGTAGCTCTGGTGCGTCGGGCTGCCGTAAAAATTGGGCAGTAAGAATTGCAGCAGGTCGCGTGGGACACGGGCATAACTCAGCGCCAGGTCCACATCATTGCGTTCCATGCGCCAATTCGTCTGCACAAAATCCAGCAGGGGGATGAATTGCAGCGATGCCAGCGCAAAGCCCAGCGCCACCATACCCAACAACCAGGCCGCACGCCACAGGAATTGCGGCAGGTCGCGCTCTTGCCAGAGGGACCACAGCAGGCGCAACCCGGCGTAAAAGGCCGCCATCAGCAGTGTGTAAATCGTGATTTCGATATGGCCAGCGAGGATGTTCAGCATCAGCGCCAGCGCACCCAACGCCACCCAGGGGATAACGGCCCTTCGCCCCAGTAGTTTTTGCTGGCGGATTGTGAATTCGACCATCAACAGCAGCAGCGGCAGCCACGTCACCGCGCCCGTAATCATCTGATGCGCGATGCTGGCGATAAAGAAGCCGTTGAATTGATACACCACCGCGCCCAGCATCGCCCCAGCGCGCCCGACGCCTAGCCCGCGCAAAAACGCATACATCAGCGACCCGGCCAGCCACAAATTCAGCACCGTGAACCAGCCAAACGCTGCTGGCAAATCCATGATGTAGTAGACGATGCTGAGCGGATACAGCGCCGAATTCTGTGCTGCTGCCAGGAAGGGGATGCCGCCGAACTGGTGCGGGTTCCACAATGGTAGCTCGCCCTGTGAGAGTTGCTCGCGGATGAAGTGCTTCCACTGGTAATTTTGCAGGATCAGGTCGCTAATCAGATGATTAGCGGGTACGTCCGGTGCACGCACGACTTCGCGATAGGTGGCGTGTGGCTCGAATTGATACAGGCTATCGACGGGCGTCAGCGTCTGACCGCCGAACGTCTGTGATGCGAAGAACAACAGCGGGAGGGCTAGTAGTAGCGTGATGATGGCAAAATCGGGCAGGATGCGGCGCATAGTGGTAGACTCGTTTTCGGATACAAACGTGTGCTCATGTATAGCACGCTCACAGGCGGATGAAAACCGCTGGTAGCGTAGCTATCCTGGTTGATTTCTGGCGGACGCCAAGAATGGCGTAGCATAACACGATAGGCGTGGTCGTGCGTTTTTCATAGCGGACGCAGCAAGCCGCGTCCCTACACGAATCGGCATAGCAACCGTTTGCATCAGGGTCATGACTCAAAATAATATAAACATCTATTAAGGAGCACTGATATGGCTGAAGCAGCCGAAAATAAGCAAGAAAACCCAGCCTCTAAAATGACGGAAGAAACGCCTGTGCAGCGCCAACATAAGCTGGACATCGGGCCGCAAGAACTGGATTACACCAGCACGGCAGGCCGCTTGCCCATCAAGGATGACAGCGACGAGATCAAGGCGCAGATGTTTTTCAGCGCCTACACGCTGAACGGCACGCAAGACATCGGTGAACGCCCGCTGACGTTTGTTTTCAACGGGGGGCCGGGGTCGTCGTCCGTGTGGCTGCACCTGGGGACGGTGGGGCCGATGCGCGTGCAGATGCAAGATGAGGGTTGGATGCCTGCGCCGCCCTATAAGCTGCTGCCGAATGAGCATACCTGGCTGGATCAGACGGATTTGGTGTTTATCGACCCCATCGGGACGGGCTATAGCCGTGCGGACACAGCCGATAATGCGAAAAAATACTGGAATTTAGAGGCTGATTTTAGCTCGATTGCGGAATTCATCCGGCTGTATCTGACGCGCTATGAACGTTGGTCGTCGCCGCTGTATCTATCCGGCGAGAGCTACGGCACGATGCGGGCTGCTGGCCTGAGCGAAGCGCTGCTGCGGCTCGGCATCGGCTTGAAGGGCATTATCCTGCTATCGACGGTGCTGAATATGCAGACGTTACGCGATCTGCGTGGTAACGATCTGCCGCACGCGCTGTTTTTGCCTACACTGAGCGCGACTGCCTGGTATCATGGCCGATTGCCGCAGGAATTGCAGGCTAAGCCGTTGGCTGACGTGCTGCAAGAGGTCGAAGCGTGGATTGAAGCGACGTATATCGGTGTGCTGCACAAGGGTGACCGCGTACAGGGTAGCGAACGGCAGCAAGTGCTGACGGCGCTAGCGCGTTATAGCGGGCTGGCTGAAAGTTACATTGATGATTGCAATCTGCGCATCGAGAGCACGCGCTTTCGCAAGGAACTGCTGCGAGAGCAGGGCCGCACGGTTGGCCGCCTGGATAGCCGCTTCAAGGGCTATGACGCGCTGGACGTGACCGAATACCCGGATTTTGACCCGTCGCTCAGCGGTATCTCGCCACCATTTAGCGCGATGTTCTACGATTATGCCCGCCGTGAACTGGGCTACGAGACGGATTTGCCCTATGAGGTGCTCAGCTTCAAGGTGAATATGGGCTGGGAATGGCAGCGCGGCAGCTATCCCGACACCAGCGAGGCGCTGCGTGGGGCGATGGCGCAGAATCCGTTTATGCGCGTGCTGGTGATGCAGGGCTATTATGATCTGGCGACGCCCTACTATGCTGCGCAGTATACGTTTAATCACATGGACATTCACCCGGATTTACGTGAAAACGTGCAGTGGTCGTACTATGACGCGGGGCATATGTTCTACATCCAGACGACATCACTGGCCAAGCTGAAGGGCGATGTGGCGGCGTTCATCGCAACCTGAGTCGTTACACCTACCCGGACACCCAGAAGGGTGTCCCTACGGTCGATAGCCTGTGTTTGAGCGTCAGATGAGGCGCTTGAAGGTATAGGTGCGGTGCAAACGCACTTCGGGGTCGGTCTCGATGTGCACTAGCTGCCAGCCCTCGGTGCCAAGCTCGGCAATCAACTGCTTGAAGGTACGGTTAAAGGCCCCTGCGTTTTCAAACTCGGTTTCGGCCATGACCTGATGCTCACCGTTGGCATCAAAGACTTCCAGGCGAAACATGGGTATGTTGGGGTTCAGGCGGTTGATATTTTGCTCTAGCGTGGCGTATTCCCATTGCTGCCCTGATGTAGCTGTTGTTGCGCCGTCGTATGCTACATCTGCATCAGCGCTATCCGCAATTTCGTCTGCATGTGCAGCTTCGTCTGCATGTGCATCTTCTGTCAGGACGTTATCGCTGTAATCACCGAGGCTTTGCAGGTATTCTGGCATGGGCTGCTTGATTGGTTCCGGTTCTGGTTCGACGGTTTGCGGCTCGTCCACGAAGGTCTCTGGTGCTGCTGGTTGTTTGGGGCGTGGGGCAATCTCATCGAGTTTTGCCAGCCATTTTTGTGCGGTGGGGTTGTCTGCGATGCTTTCCAGGATGTCACGCGCTTGATCGAACTTGCGTTGCTTCAGAAATTGCTGTGCTTGTTGCAGGCGTTCCTGTGTCATGGTGGCCTTACTCCGTGTGTTTGGCGGCTGTCTCATCTCATATCTTAAATTGTAGCGCATCTCTTGGGGGATGAGACCAATTAAATTTTGGAGGGTGGCCTGAGATGGGTAGCACCACATAATAGCGTGGTCTCGCGTTTTTCGTGTCGGACGCAGCAGGCTGCGTCCCTACATAACCATCTTGAGTAACTACTCAGCCCTCACCCCAAACCCCTCTCCCGAACGTGACTTTGGCACTGGGAGAGGGGCTTTTGACAGCGTGCCTCCCCCTCTCCATTGTTGTCTGGGCATGAAGGGAGAGGGGGAATGAGTTCACAGGGGTAGGTTTTTCATGATTGACTGTATTTTATGGCGGTTTGCGCCGCCCCGGACAGGTCAGTGCCCTGTCCCTACAGGGTAGCAATCATTCACAACAGGTCTGTAGGGACGCGCCACTGGTGCGTCCGCCACACAGGAACAACGAAAAGCCAAATACCTACCCCTGAAAAGTGGGAATGAGGGGGTGAGGGCCAAGTTGCGGGCAAAACATGCCTGCCTGAGTCGTTACCGCAATTCAGCCAGGTAAGCATCGCCCAACAGCGGCTCGAAAAGCTGCGACACGACATCACCGAGGTTTAGCACACCGCCAGCCTGCTCAAAGACGGCCTGCGAAACCAGCGCGTCAACGGTGGCCATGTAGCGCCCACGCTGCAACACCACGCGCACAGCCTGCCCCGGCTCACCCGCGCAGGTATCGGCCTGCTGCCGGAACGCCAGTGCATTGTTGCGATCCGGTGTTTCGACGGGTTCATAACCAAGCGCCTCGTTGAGTGCGCTCAGCCCCTCGGAGGCGATGACATTCTGCGCGTCTGCTGCGTTGCCGAAGGCGTCAACCGTGTAGGTCAGCGTGGAGAAGAAGTATTGCGGGTTGCATTCCGTGCTGGTGATCTCGCGTGTCACACGGAAATCGTGGTTGTTGCCCTGCACGAGGTCCGCAAAGGCAGCCTGTAAATCTTCGGGGACGCTGGCAATCACTTCGTCAGTTGTAAACGTGCCAGACACATCCGCGTTGAAGGCCAGATCAGGCGGCAACTGCGGCACCAGCCCCTCAAGGCCCGTTGCGATGTCCTCGGCGCTGGCTGTCTCGCGTGTGTCCTCAAAGCTGCTATCGACTGCTGCTGGGTCGGTGACGATCACCACTGTTGCCAGTGCATCGCCCTCAGAATCCGGCTCTTGCAGTGGGTCGCGGCGCGTTAGCCCTTCGATGTTGTCCTGACCTTGCAGCACCTCACCGAAAATCGTATGGCGGAAATTCAGGTGTGTGGTCGGGTCGAAAGTGATGAAGAACTGGCTGCCGTTGGTGTCGGGGCCAGTATTGGCCATCGCCAGCAAGCCTTCGCGCTCGAAGGTCAGGAAGCCGACAAATTCATCCTGGAACTGATAGCCGGGGCCGCCTGTCCCTGTGCCGAGCGGGTCGCCACCCTGCGCCATGAAGCCCTCTAGCACGCGGTGGAAGGTCGTATTGTTGTAGTAGCCATCCTGCGCGAGCGCCACAAAGTTGTTGACGGTCAGCGGGGCATAGTCTTCGTACAGGTCGATATAGACCGGGCCAGCTTGCGTGCACATCACAGCGCGATAGTCCACGTCGGCTTCCAGCATCATCTCTGGCACTTCGGCGTAATCGCGGCTGACGGGTTCTTCTGTCGTCGCTGCTTCACAGATTTCTGCGGGGGTGCCGCTGGGCGTCGTCTCGTCCTGGGCCAGCGTTGGCAGGGCCAGGGCACTCAGCAGCAAGCAAATCAGTAACAAACGGTTCATGCGCTCTACCTTCTAGCAATGATTTTTCGTTAAGTCGTGGGCCAGTATAGCGGACAATTGTTGAATGTGGATACAGGATCACAGGCGGATTGTTGTGTCGTTGTTAAGAATTTCCAACGTGTTGTAGACGACGGTCAGGCCGAAATGGTCGCTCAGCAGCAGGGCGGGCTTACGATGGCGCGATTGTCCGATGCTGAAGTTGATGACCTCGGTGCGTGGGAAGGGCGTCTCGCTGACGCGCAGCGCGTGCGTATACAACTGCCAGCGCAATTCACGGCAATCATCAAAGTGCAGCGTCAGCGGGGTTGCTGTCTCTGCATGTGCTGCATCTAGTGTGTCTGCCGCATCAGCATCAGGGTGCAGGGCCACACACTGAAAATGCAGCACATGGCCCCAACCCAGCGTATCCAACCTGTTAATCATCAGGCGGCTATCGGTTGGCAACCCCAACGCTGTGAATAGCTTCTCCAAGTCATCCATCAGGTGCAGCCCTGTTGTGTGGCGCTATTCTTTTTCACTTGTTTCCTCGGCTAATCTGAGCGCGGTTTCCTCTTTGGCTTTTGTATCCTGTGCGCGTTGTGCAAGCACGCTTTCCAGTGTACTGACGGCACGACGAATGGCAACACGTGTCTGGTCGTCCACCACATCGACCAATTCCTGCAAGGTCTCGCTCAGGCCAGAGAGCATGTAGGGTGAATCAGTGGGCGCGATTTCGATGGCAATAGGCAGTTCAAGCTCAGCGGCCTCGATTTTACCCTGGGCGAAGCGCGACACGATCAGGTCAGAGTAGCCCCAGAAGTTGCCCGTTTCGGCCTGCGCTTCCGTCGCTGCGATGCGCTCAACGCGCTTGTAGGTCTCCAGCATCCGGTCAACGTCTTGCTGCTTCAGATAGAGCAAGGCCAGGTTGCCGAAGCCATACGACGATTGCGGCGTTACGGTGGTGGCATTGCGATAAGCGTTGATGGCGTCGTTGATCTGGCCGCGCCGCTTATACAGGCCCCCCATGACACCCCACCAGGATTCGCCGTCATCGTCTACCAGCCTGGGCGAAATTTCCAGGGCTTGCAGCAGCAGTTGCTCAGCGCGGTTGATGAGCTTGTCGCGCTCAATCACGCGCTCGATGGGTGCTTTGGCGGGGTCTGGCTCTTGTGTGATGCGTTTATCCAGCGCTTCGCCCATACGCCGATAGACAAAACCCAGGCCAGCCAACGCAGGCGCGAAGTTCTCTTCGCGGCGGATCGCTTCTTCGTAGTGGTATTTGGCCTTGTCGAGTTGGCCGCTTTGGGTGTAGACATAGCCGAGCCGCTGATGCGTTACCGGGTTGTTTACGTCCAGTTCCAGTGCTCGCTCATAGGTGTTGATCGCACCCTTGTAATCCTGCGTTTTGTACTGGCGCTCGCCGATAGGTAAGAGTGCGTTGGCCAGCAGCGCCATTGACGTGCTATCGCGCTGGGATTTGGTGCTGAGGTCCAGTGCCTTTTGCATCTCGTCAAACTGATCCTGGCGTTCTTTGCTGACCTGCTCGAAGCGTTCGCGGTAGGTAGCCAATTCTTCTTCGACTTCCTGGCGGGCTTTTGTCAGCTCGTTCTGTGCAGAAATCAAGCGCCAGAAACCGAATACACCCAGCGCACCACCGACAACCGTCACCACCAGGCCGAGCGACTCGAATAAGCCCAACAGGTTAAACGCCTGATCGGTGCGTGTTGCGGCTTCGTCTGCGGCTGTGCTGGCCTGGTGTGCTGCGGCCTGTGCGGTGGCGATGGCGGCATCTAGCGCCTGCGGGTTTGTGATCGGCTGCGCGTCCGGTGCGGGGGTGGCGTCCTGCGCTGCGGTTGGTAGGGTTAGCAGCAGCAGGACAGCGAGCAGCATAACAAGACTGGCCGCGCCTCGTGCAAAAACGAACCACTGTGTCTTTGTCGGGCGGTTTGCCTCTCCCGCTTGCAGGTTGTCGGGCGGATCATGATCCGCCCCTACGTAGGTGTAGCGTAATGGTTGCCTAGCGTGCATGGCGCTTATCATCCCCCAGAAGATACGTGCTGAGCTTGTCATACATGGCCTGTGGCCCATCGGTAATGCTAATCATGCGGATGTCACCGCCTTTGACGATAGCCCTGATGATTTCCTTGCTGGTGCGGCCCGTCTTGAGCGCTGCACCGATGTCATTGGCGGCGCGTCCGCTACCATCCAAGATCAAAATTGGGATGCGCGGCTCGTCTTTGGCGGTGGCCAAATAGACCTCTTTTTCTGCGATGCGCCCACCGTTAATCAAGATGCCCAAAGCCGGACGGTCCCCGCGAATGCGCCGCGCCAGATCAACGAGCGTCTGCGATTCACCGCCGAAGTCCTCTGTATCTACCAGCACAAAATGCGAGTGTCCTGCGTCCAGCATGGCGTCACGCTCTGGCGAAACCCAGCCCGGATAGCTGACCTTATGCATAGGCGAGACACCAATCAGCGGATACTTGTAATTGTGCTTGCGGCGTGCCTCACCGCTCATCTGCATGACGCCGGATTCGGTGCCGCCATCAATCACGGTGATGTTGTGCTCATGCGCAAAGGCGGCGACGCCTGCTTCTATGATGGCGCGTGTGCGCTGAACATCCTCATGTGACATATCCCCAGCCCCGCCGATGATATAGATTAGCGGGCGCGGTACGATCAGGCCGAAGGTGTCGATGATATGCTGTACGTCCTCACGCGGGTCGAACTGTACAGCAGGCGAGAACTGGCTTTCTGAAAATTGAATGGTAAACGCCTTGCGCTTACCGGGCGGGTTAGGATTTATCATAGGATTCGTCGTGGGATTTATCATAGGATTCGTCGTGGGATTTATCATGGGATAGTGGCTGCTTTTTGCTCGTCTGGTGAATTGGGCAATTATGGTCCTATGGAGAAACGAAAACGAATTTATAGCATCTTATGTGGTGCTACCGTTTCTGTTGGTATGATGCAATAGTTGGCCCTATGCAAGAAACAAACTCGACCCCAAAAATGGACCTGGCGCAAACAATGAACTCGATGGACTTTGCACAAGCTCTGTTAAGCTGGTACGACGACCACGCAGCCGCCTTGCCCTGGCGTGCGACGGGCGAACCGTACCACATCTGGCTGTCGGAAATTATGCTGCAACAGACGCAGATCGACACCATGCTTCCCTATTATAATCGTTTTCTCGCACAATACCCGACTGTGCAAGCATTGGCCGCTGCCCCGCTGGATGATGTGCTCAAATTATGGGAGGGGCTGGGCTATTACAGCCGTGCCCGTAACCTGCACAAAACCGCGCAAATTATAGCACAGGAACACAACGCGCAATTTCCGGCCAGTGTGGATGCTCTGCTGCAATTACCCGGCATCGGGCGTTACACCGCCGGAGCTATCGCCAGCATCGCCTATGACGTGCCTGCACCCGTGCTAGATGGCAATGTGATCCGTGTGCTGACGCGCCTGCATGACATCAACGACGACACGACACAAACGGCCACTAAAAAGCGCCTCTGGCAACTCGCAGAGGAGGCTTTGCCGGATGTGCGCCCCGGTGATTACAACCAGGCGCTGATGGAATTGGGGCAGACGCTCTGTACGCCGCGCCAGCCGGATTGCGCAAGCTGCCCGGTGCAAGTATATTGTGCGGCCTATGCGCAGGGCACGCAAGCTGAGCGTCCGGTCAAGCGCAAGAAGGCCCCCACACCCCATTACGACGTGGCAGCAGGCATCATCTACGGCGACGACGGGCGCATCTTGATCGCGCAGCGCCTTGATAGCGGCTTGCTGGGTGGCTTGTGGGAATTCCCCGGCGGCAAGCAAGAAAAAGACACCGGAGAAACGTTGCAGCAATGCCTGCGGCGTGAACTGCGTGAGGAACTGGCCATTAACGTACACATCGCAGACGATGCGGCGGTTTTCGTCAAGGTGCGCCATGCCTTCACGCATTTCAAGATCACGCTGCACGCCTTTGAATGCGGTTACGCTGGCCCCATAGCGCCCTACACGGAGCCGCAGTTGATCGAGGCGCAGGCAATCGCCTGGGTCACGCTGGATGAGATGCAGCAATACAGCTTCGGCAAGGCAGATCGTGAGGTGATCGCAGCACTGCACGAACGCGGCCAGATGCTCTTGTGATGCTGGTAGAGCGCGGCATAGATGCATTATCAATGTGGCTACGCCAACCCGGACGCCAAGAATGGCGTCCCTACTGGGCATCGTTCGTGGGGATGCGCCTCGGTGCGTCCGAAAACTGCCGAAGTATTTGCGCCAACGTGTACCAGGCATTTACAGGGGGCGATTTTGCCGGAATTCGATCAGGGCGACGTTGCGCTCACAGCTTGCGAACGTCTCGATGGTGTATGGCTCACTGAGGGCGTCGCCCTGCGTACTGAATAGCTGCACGCTGATAGTTGCGGCCTGGGGTGCATCCGCGAGTTGCAATTCAAAGCCGCCCGTGCCGAATGTGCGTGCTGCCCCGGTGAACGTGGTTTCATTTAGAGTCTGGGTCTGGGACTGACTTGAAATCTGGGTCTGG
>DAOTTW010000137.1:0-34021 GCA_034437615.1 Anaerolineae bacterium
GTACACGTGACCGCAGATGGCCGCGTCGATTGGGACGCGCTACAAAGCAGCATTGAGCAGGCGACGCGCTTCCTGGATGATGTGGTTGAGGTCAACCGCTACGTAGACGCCGTGCCGCAACTGCGCGAGGCGGCGCTGCGGGCGCGGCGCATCGGCCTGGGCTTCATGGGCCTGGCGGATATGATGATCCAGCTAGATTTGCGCTACGGCTCAGCAGAAGGCCAGGAATTCGCGGGGCAAATATCGGAATTCATGCGCTACCACGCCATGCGCACCAGCATCGAACTGGCACGCGAACGCGGCGCATTCCCCGGCATCACGGGCAGCATCTATGATCCGCATAACATGACCTGGGAGCCACCCAAGCCGATCAGCCCCTATACACACGATTGGGGCCGCCCGGCGCTGGATTGGGATGGCGTCGTGACGGACATCAAGCAACACGGCATCCGCAACGCCGCACAGACCACCATCGCGCCCACTGGCACCATTTCGACGGTCAGCGGTTGCGAGGGCTACGGCTGTGAGCCTGTTTTCGCGCTGGCCTACACGCGCTATGTGGTGGATGGCGACTCGCGCTTTGAACTGAATTACGCCAGCCCGCTGCTGCGGCAAAAGCTGGAAAGCCTGAACCTGGGCGACGAGCGAATCCAGCAGATTATCGACCAGGTTAGCGACGAAGGCACCGTCCAGAACGTGAGCGAACTGCCCGACAACGTGCGCAACGGTCTGGTGGTCAGCAGCGACATCACGCCCGAAGAGCACGTGCGGATGCAGGCCAGCATTCAGGCTTTCATCGACAACAGCATCAGCAAGACCATCAACATGCCCGCTACGGCGACAGTGGACGATGTGCAGCGTGCCTATCAACTGGCATGGGAGCTAGGCTGCAAGGGCCTGACGGTTTACGTCACGGGCAGCCGCGATGTGGTGGTGCTAGAGACGAAAGCCACACGCGACGCCCGCGAGAAAGTAGCGACTGGCGAGGGCACAGCCGAAACCGCCCTGACCGAAACACACGACCCGCAGGGGATCACAGAATACAGCCACAAGAAGCCGCGTCCGGTTGTGCTGGAAGGCAAAACCTATCGGATGCCGACACCTGTGGGCACGGCTTATCTGACGATCAACGAGAACGGGCACGGCTACGGCCAACCCTTCGAGGTGTTCATCAACACGTCAAAGGCAGGCTCAGAGATTGCAGCGATTTCTGAGGCGATTGGCCGTCTGATTTCGCTGCTGCTGCGCCAGACCTCGCCTGTGTCGCCGCGTGACCGCGTAGATGAGATCGTGCGTCAGCTAGAGGACATCGGCGGCGGGCGTCAGATGGGCTTCGGCACGAACCGTATCGCCAGCCTGCCGGATGCCATTGCCCGCGTGCTGGCTGAATACCTGCAACAGACGGACGCTGGCAACCGGGAAGAAGCGCTCAGCGAGGCCATGCAACAACTGACGGGCGTCACGCCGGAATTAGAAGCGGTCAATGGCCACGTCGCAGTGGATGCCGTTGGCGACATCTGCCCGGATTGCGGCTCGGCTACGCTCATCCGCAAAGAGGGCTGTGTATCCTGCCACAAATGCGGCTACAGCGAGTGCTAGCGGACGGATACACGAGAATAAAAGCAGACGATGTGTAGGGGTGCAATGCATTGCCCAGGGCGCAGCAACCACAGGGCGCAGCACGCTGCGCCCCTACGCTAATTGCTGACCGCAGGCGCTTTGTTCAGCCATTGGTCGCTTTCAAGCTGCTGCAACAGGAAACGCGCAAAATCCTCACGTGAGAGGCGTGCGCTCACGTCCCCACCCAGATAATCGGCTTTGATGTCGCCCGTACCCGGCTGATTTGTCAGCATCGGTGCCCGGCCAATCGTGTAATCCAGGCCGGACGCCTTGACCTTATCCACGACCATCTCCATATCTTTCACGACATGCTTTGAAATCAGATGCAGCAGGACGCGGATAACGCGATCCGGCACACCTGGCTTATCGTTCGGGTCCGGCACGCCAGCGCCAGCCGTCACAATCAAGCGCTGGACGTTGTGCTGCTTCATGGCATTGATGATGTGCTCCATGCCCTGGCTGATGACGTAATCGGGCTTGTTGACCGAGGGTGCCAGCGCACTGATGACGGCATCTGTGCCGGCAACGGCCTGCTGTACACAATCGGCGTCTGTGACATCACCCTGCACCAGCTTCAGGTTATCGTGCTGAGTATCCATCTTGGACGGTGTGCGCACGTAGGCCACGACCTCGTGGCCTGCGTCCAGCGCTTGCTTGACGATGTGCTTGCCTGTGCCACCTGTGGCACCAAATACGGCGATTTTCATGTTTTCTGCTCCTAGTCCGCTTTCTGTGGTCAATTAATCGGGATTATTGTGTATGCTGATGGGCATGATATGTGTCATGTTTTTACGTTTAGGGCTAAACATAACCCAAGTTTAGTGCTATACTTGGGTCGAAGTCAAGGATGATAGGTTAAATGTCTGCTGAGGACCAGATGCAACACACACAGGACCCGATGAGCGGGCAAACCCATGACCTGTGGGCGCAATTTCTGCAATTTGCGCAGCAGTTCAACCGTGCAGCAGCGGCTTTGCTGAATGCACATCATCTGACGCCGCCGCAATTCTTGATGCTGATGGCGCTGCACCAACACGATAAAACGCAGCCCACCCAGCAAGAATTAGCCGATGCGCTGCTCGTGACAAAGGGCAACGTCTCGCAGATGCTAAAGGTAATGGAGCGTGAAAACCTGATCGTGCGCCAAACTGAAGGCGGCGTCAAGCGCATCCAGCTAACCAAGAGGGCACGCACGCTATACGCCGAAGTCGAAGCGGCACATGCGGCTTTCGTGCAGGGTATTTTCGGTGCGCTAGATGAACAGGATCAGGTACAGATGGCACGCATGATCGCTCGCTTGCAGATGGCGCTGGAAAGCGGACGGGCGGCCCATTGCCAAACCGATACAGAAGCAGACACAGAAGCAGACACAGAAGACAACGAATCATGCTAAGGACGTACAGATGACACAGACGATTTTAGTCACAGGCGCAACAGGCAACGTCGGCGGCGCAGTGGTGGATTTATTCCCGCAGGACCAACGCCAGCACCTACGAATTGGCGTGCGCAAACCCGAAAAAGCACGCGGCCAATTCGGTGATGATTTGCAGTATGTCGCGTTTGATTTTCAGCAAGCCGACACCTTTGCGGGGGCGCTCACAGGCATCCAGCGCGTGTTTCTGGTGCGACCGCCCCAATTGGCCAACGCGCAGCGCGATTTTGCGCCCTTTATCGACGCCATGCGTGCCCATGATGTGCAGCAGGTGGTGTTTTTGTCGCTGCAAGGCGTGGAAGATAATAGCATCGTGCCCCATCACAAGATTGAGGTGCTGCTGAAGCAATCCGGCATCCCGTATACGTTCCTGCGTGCTGGCTTCTTCATGCAAAACCTGGATACAACCCACCGCGAGGACATCCAGCAACGCGACGATATTTTCATCCCGGCGGGTAAGGCCAAAACCAGCTTCATCGACGTGCGCGACATCGCAGAATGCGGCATCGTGGCGCTGACGCAAGGGGGCCACGAGAACCAGGCCTATACGCTGACGGGCGCTGAAGCGCTGGATTATTACGAGGTCGCTGAGATCATGAGCGCGGAGCTAGGCCGCACGATTACGTATAGCAACCCGTCGATTTTGCGCTTCTTCTGGACGTTCTGGCGGCGCGGCATGTCACCGATGTATGTGCTGGTGATAACGCTGCTGTATGTGAATACGCGGCGCGGCATGGCGGCGACGGTCAGCGACGACTACCCGCGTGTGGTGGGCAAAGCGCAACGCACAATGGCCGAATACGTACATGATTACCGGGATTGCTGGCTGCGCTGAGCGACAATTTTCGCCGTCCACATTATCTTGTCTTGTGCTGCTCTACTTTGTCTTTTACGCTTTGCGGATGGCGTCCCATTCTTCGCGCAACATGCCGAACCAGTATTCATCCCATAGTTCGCCTGTGTGTGGATAGTATGCCCTGCGCCGCAAGCAGCCTTCCTGCTTAAAGCCAAGCCGTTCCAGCAGGCGTTGTGAGCGCTCGTTGATGCCATCCGTGCCCGCTTCGATGCGCTGCAAGCCCATCCTGTAGAAGCCATAATCCATGATGGCCGCCACCGCTTCGGACATGTAGCCATTGCCCCAGTAGGTCGGGTTCATCTCGTAGCCCATTTCGGCCCTGCGTGCGCCAAAATCAAATTGATGAAAGCCCAGTGTGCCGATCAGGTGGTCATCGCCATTTCGCAGTGTCAGCACCCAGCGCACGACCTGCCGATTGCGATACCAGGCGTGCATATCCAGCAGAAAATCATGCGTGTCCTCTAGCGTGCGGTGTGGTGCGATGCCGAGTTGCCGCGTCACACGTGGATCGCTGTAGTTGCCGAAAAGCGCTTCGGCGTCGGTGGGGCGCAGGTCACGCAGGGTCAGGCGTTCTGTGTGCAAAATCGGGAAGTGCTGAAAGGTGCGGTCATTCATGGGGTTATAAATGTCTCTATTTCAGAACCTATCGCATAGATCATGCCATGATTGCCGCCGTCTTTGTAGATAGAGATAGAGACGCGCCCGCAAATTTGCGCCGACGGGTACTAGCCCGACGCTTCCAGCACGACGTATTTGTTATCGTTGGCCAGTTGCGTCACCTGCGAGAAGTGCTCGCGCAGCAGCTTTTCATAGGGCAAGAAGGCATTGGCCACCAGCAGCAACCGACCACCCGGCGCTAAGTGCTGTGGCGCTGCGGTGATGATGCGCCTGGCGACACTCGTCTGCACGTTGAAGCCCTGATGAAACGGCGGATTGCTGACAATCAAATCAACCTGTGCATCGTCTCTGTTCTCCAACGCAGAGTAAACATCGGCGGGTTCGATCTGTGCGTTATGCAGGTTGTTATACTCAGCGCTGAGCGTCGCACAGCCACACGCCAGCTTGCTGTCATCAACCATGAGCACAGAGCGAGCCACCTGCCCCAGCACGCAGCCAATCACACCATTGCCACAGCCCACATCCAGCACGCTGCGCCCCTGCGCAAAATCATGCAGGCGCTGCTGTTGCAGCAACAGGCGCGTACCGTCATCGAGTTTTCGCCAGCTAAACACACCGGGCAGGGTGGCCAACGTCAGCAGGCCGTAGGGTGCCTCAATATCCAGCGTGCCGACCTGCGTCGGGTCGTCGCCCCAGGCTGCCGGATAGTGGTGGGCGACGGGCTGCGTTTTCTGTGCGGTGGCGATGCGCACACGCTGCTTGTAGGCCAGCAGATTGCTATTGCCATAGAGCGCTTCGGCATCCTTGATGACGGTTTTCACGCCCTCGTTGTTGCCGCCGATCATCAGCACATGGCCACCCGGCACAAGCACCTGATACGCGCTCCACAGCAGGCCACGCGCATAATCGCGCCCTTTGGGGCTGATGATAATGGCCTTCTCGACCTGCATCGGTGGCTGTGGATAGATGCCGTCGCTAAATTGTTCAGCGTCGTAAACATTCGGCAGGTGGCCCGTGACGCGCTGCATCGCCAGCCATGCGCGGTAGCTGGTCTCATGCACAGCGACGGCGTTCACCCGTTTGGCGATGTCGCGTACTATGTAATGATCTGGCGGCGCGTAGAGCAACACGCGCTCCTGCGCCGCAAATTGCACATGGTCGAAGAGCAAGCGGCTGATGATCTCGTTTTGCAAGGGCCTTACCTATTGTTTTTGTCAAGTTTTTTCGTGGCGGACGCAGCAAGCCGCGTCCCTACATGACTACTGCGAACCGTAGGAACGCCGTTCTTGGCGTGTAACTACTCAGCCCTCACCCCCAACCCCTCTCCCGAACGTGCCTTTGGCACTGGGAGAGGGGCTTTAAACGGCTTGCTTCCCCCTCTCCATTGTTATCTGGGTATGGTGGGAGAGGGGGATTGAGTTCACAAGGGTAGGTATAACGACTACCAATTTTCACCGTCCACGTTTTCCTGCGGTGCTACCCCTGCATCTGCGCGTGCCAGGACTGTGCATAGCGGCCATTTTGCGCCAGCAAGTCGTCGTGTGTGCCCTGCTCAATGACGCGATTCACACCCATCACGAAAATATAATCGGCCTGCATCGCGGTTGTGAAGCGGTGCGTAATCATGATAGCCGTGCGGCCTGTGGCCATCTGCCTGAAACGGTGCAGCCAGTCCAATTCGGCCCAGGAATCCATCGCGCTGGTTGGTTCATCCAGCACCACAATCGGCGCTTGCCGCAGGAAAGCCCGCGCTAACGCAATGCGCTGCCATTCGCCGCCGCTGAGTTCTGCCCCACCGAACAGCTTGCCGAGTGTGGCGTCGTAATCGTGCGGCAGCTTCTCAATCGGGCCATCGGCTTTAGCGGCGGCGGCGGCCTGTCGCACGGCCTGCAACGTCGGCCTGGATGCCAGATCACCGACTGCGATATTGTGGAATACACTCTCATGATAATGGTAGGGCTGCTGAAACAACACGGTGACATTTTGCCGCACGCGCTCTAAAGGTAAGCTGCGGATGTCCACGCCATCCCACAGCACGCGGCCTGCATCCGGGTCATAAAAGCGGCACAACAGCTTGACCAGCGTGGATTTGCCGATGCCGTTTTCGCCCACCAGCGCAATGACCTTGCCTGCGGGTAGCGTCAAATTGAAGTTGTGCAGCGCGGGGCGTTGGCTGCCGGGATAGTAAAATGTAATGTCCTCAAAGGTGATGCCCTGCTGCAACGGGAAGCTAACGTTGGCGGCTGGCTTTTCGGGCTGCGCCTTCAGTGTGGGTTGCAAATTCAGAAATTCAAACAGGTTATCAATGAAAACCAGGCTCTCGAAGATGGTGCCGGTGCGCTGCAATAACAAGCGTGAGGACGACTGCCCCTGATTGAAGATCTGATAGAAGGCGGCCAGATCGCCAAAGCTGGCAAACCCCTGCAACACCCGTAAGCCCATCCACAGCATGACGCCACCGACGACCACCAGCGAGAACAGCGCCGCGAAAATATCCGTGATGAGCTTCTGGCTTTGCAGTTTCAGGCGGTCATGCCGCAGGCTGGCCCGCAACTGATGAAAGACGCGCTTATAATGCTCAGCGAGGCCGAACAAGCGCACCTCAGAGGCGGCCTCGCGTTCGGTCAGCACCATCTGATAGTACAGGCTCAGGCGCATGTTGGCTGTGTTCTCCAAGCGCCAACGGTTGTAACGCCGCGTGAAGCGCAGCACCACCCACAAGGCCGGCAACGAGCCGATAATCAGCACGAAGGGCAGCCACACGGCATAGCTAAGCAGAATCGCGAACATACCGAGCAGCGTCAGCGTGTTTTGCAGCAGCACGCCCAGATTTGTCACCAGTTGGATCGGCTTGGAATAGGCTTCCTGACGGGCACGGTGCAGCTTGTCGTAGTAATCTGACGTCTCATAGAAGCGCATATCGAGTTCGGCGGCCTTCGCGTTGATCTGGTCGCTGATGGCATCGCGCACAATTTCGGATTGCGCGGTCTGCACCCATTGCGACACGCTGCTCATCATTTCGGCCACGAGCCGGACGACGACCAGCGCCGCCAACGCCAGCAAAGTCGGCTGCAAGGTCGGCCAGCTTAAATCAGCTTCGATGCTGCTCACCAGCCCGTCAATCGCATCTCGCGTCAGTGTCACGGTCAGCACAGGCAGCAAGCCCTGGACGATCAGCACGCCGAACCAAGCCAGCATCCAGCCGGGGGCCGCCTGCCACACCAGGCGCAGCGTTGCAGGCAGATGTCGCAATGTGGCGAACTGCTGCGGTGCGCGTCGGCGTAAACGTTGTATCAATTTTTGCATCGTATCCGTCACCCTCATGGCCTGTGTGCGGCCTTGTGCCGCCTTGCCCCGATTTATAGGGGCTACTTCATTGCAATGCTGTGCTAAAATAGCACAAATCCGGCCAAGATCATACTGAGCCATTTTCATCATGGAAAACACGAACGCAAACCGTCATGAGTTTCAGATTTATCTGCCGGGCTTATTAAAAGTCCTGGCAGAAAGCCTATATTCGACCAAGAAGGTCGCCATTCGCGAACTCATTCAGAACGCGCACGATAGCTGCATACGTCGCCGCGTAGAAACCCGCGATGCGCTCTACGAACCACGCATTGACATCAGCATCGACCCCGATGCGCGCACGGTGACCATCAAAGACAACGGCGCTGGCCTGACCGCCGACGGTGTACGCACATATCTATCGACCATCGGGCGCAGTTATACGCGCCAACTCGGTGAAGACTTATCCATTTTATCACCGGAGCAAGCCTCACAACTCATCGGGCAATTCGGCATGGGCTTTTTGAGTGCGTTTCTGGTCGCCTCGGAGGTCGTGCTGACCACGCGCAACGTCGAAGCCGGCAGCCCCACGCTGCAATGGCGCTCCGAAGGGGATGTGCATTATGAATTGACCGAAATTGAATACCCAGATGGTGCAGCAGGTCCGGTGGGCACGCAGGTCGAGCTACATATCAAGCCCAACGCCGCCTTCATGCTGAACCAGACCATCCTTGCCGATACGATCAAGCAATACGCGGATTTCCTGCCCATCTCAATCCACATGGACGACGATTATTACCCGCTGAACGCCCGTCGCCCACCCTGGGAAGCGCTGGAACCGATAACCGCTATGCGTGAATTTGTGCAGAGTACGTATCGGATGCAGCAACCGCTAGCGCTTATCCCGCTGCAAGATGCTACGCTGGACCTGGGCCACGACACCATGACCATCCCCATGCAGGGCTTCTTGTTCGTGCCGCCCGCCTCGATGGTCTCCGTCAACGAGTATGGCGATATGCGCGTGTATATCAAGCGTATGTTCATCTGTGAGCGTCAGCGTGAACTGCTGCCAAAGTGGGCGCGTTTCGTGCGCGGTGTGATCGACAGCACGTATCTAGCGCCTACAGCCAGCCGTGAGGAGTTGCATCAGGACGATCTGTTTATGCTGGTGCAACAGGCCATCGAGCAGCAGTTGTTGCAGGGCTTGCGTCACATTGCAGATACGGAGCCGGAGAACTGGAAGCAGATTGTGCGCGGCCATGCCAGCCTGATTATGGGCTGGGCGGTTGAGGATAACGAGTTCTTCGAGCAAATCGCGGAGATTATGACGATCCAAACGTCACGCGGCAATATGCCCCTGCGCGATTACCTGCAACAGACGGACAACACCTTCTATTATATCACGCGGCAGCTTGGCTCCCTGCAAGAGCGTCTGCTGGGTGAGGGGCATGGCGTGCCCGTGATTGACGCCAGCCCGACCTGGGTCACGCCCTTCTTGAAGAAGTACGCGGCCTATCGTGAAGATGTCGATCTGGTGCAGCTTGACGGCGAATCCAGCCGTTTAATGCGCGACGTGCCCGACGAGGACTTCATCACGGTGCTGAACTTCTTCCGCGATCAGGGCCTTAAGTGCAAGGCCGTGACGTTCAAGCCCGTTGATGTGCCAGCGATCATCATGTACCCGAAAGACGCCGAGTTCATCCGCGACACACGCAGCGCATTGGATTCAGGTGAATTGCCGGGGCCGCTGGCGGGTCTGGTCGGTGATTATGTCGATCAATTGGCAGACGCACACGGCAATGACCTGGGCGGCACGCTGTACCTGAACGTCTCGAATGACCTGATGCGGCAAATGTCCTACATGGACGAATCGCCGCAGCGCAACGCGGCCCTCTCGCTGGTTTACCAGATGGCCCGCTTGTTCAGTGGCCGCATGTTGGATAATCCGCAAGTGGCGGACGCCTTCCGAGATGCGAACAGCGCGATCAACAAACTGTTGGAAATCGACTAAGGCGGCATTACATGGATACGCAAGAATGGATTGAGGCGTTTATACAGCGTGCCCAGGAAAACGGGGACCGTGAACGCTTGCGGCTTGTTACGTTGGTAGACATCATGGATAGCGTGCTGGATCGCTCGCCCTCACAGGCGCTGCAAATTCTGGATGAGTGCGACAGGCTGGCAAAGGCGCTGGATGAGCCATGCTGGATGCTGTTCTATCGGCAATTACGCGCTGAGGTGCACACGTTCTTTCATGTGGATATGCGCACGGGGTTGGATGTGGCGGCGCGTGCTGTGGTCGAAGCACGCAAACCAGAATACCGCGAGTGCCCCACCCGTGCAGGCTTGATGTCCACTTTGATTAACGCCTACGTCTACATTGATCCGGTTGGCTACCATCAGCAGATCATCGACACCATTGACCTGATCGAAAACGAGATGCAACCCGACGCCCTGCTGCGTGTAGAGCTAGAGATGAAGCGTGCTGTGGTCGAGGCGGCGTATGGCAACGTGCAGCACGCGCTGCAACTGGCCTATGAATGCCTGGCGGCGTCACCGCATAACGGCGTGCTGCGCCTGGATGCCTACACAGCGCTGTGTGAGGTGCTGCGCATTAGCAAGGACTTTAGCACAGGGCTGCACTATGCTGAACTCGGCGTTGAAGCCGCCCTGAAACACGAACGCCACAACATCAAGCGCGTGCTGAGCCAATTCTGGGCTTACTATACGCTCTGCGCTTATCAAACCGGAGACGCGCAGACGGCTGAGACTTATTATAAGAAGGCCAGCAACTCAGCGAATCTGCTCAACATCGAACCGTTCTACACCGTTCCGGCCTTGTTAGCTGATTATCAGACGGCACGCGGCGATTACGCGAAGGCCGACGGGCATTTTCAAGAGGCCATCGCAGGCACAGACGCCGCCGGTAGCGTCTACGCGAGCTGCATCGCACGCGCTAAGCGCTGTCGGGTCTTGGGCCTCAGCGGACGACTGACGGAGGCTGCGCTGCAAAACGCCCGCGAGCACACCGAGAACCTGGTCGCCCCACAACGCTTGCAGCGCTACCTGGACCGCCTTGCAGCGGGGGATTATGCGGAATGGCACAACCATGTATGACAGCCTGTGGCACTGGATGGAAGCCGTGTATCTGGCAGCCTTGCGCGACCACAATCAGGACCAGATCATGCTGATTCAGCGCGTCGAAGAATCCTATGATCTGTGTGAGCATCAGCCACAAGCGGCCATCAACAGCCTGCAACTGGGCCGTGAACGGGCGCAGGCACTCGGCGCGTCGTGCTGGCTGCTGGTGTTTGATCTCCTGCTGGCGGAGATGTATCTGTTTCATATGGTGGATAACAACAGTGCGCTAGACATCGCCGCGAAAGCCGTCGTAGAGGCCCGCAAGCCCCACTATGAAAATTGCCCGGCACGCCTGCCGCTGATTAACACGCTGATTCACACCTATAGCGTGATCGACCCCTATGGTTACAGCACGCAAATCCTCGACCTGATCGGCTATGCGCAGCACGACACGAACACAGACGCCGTAACGAACTTTGATCTGCAACTGAGCCGCGCAAAAATCCATGTGGTGCTGGGGGATATGCAGCAGGCGCAGGAAATCGCCCTGCGTGGGCTGGCGCACGAGAGCCGCTTTATCGTCTTTAATACGCATATCGTGCTCTGCCACATCATGCGAGAGACGCAGCAAGCGCAGCAGGGTTTACAATACGCGCAAATCGGCATGGCCCTGCTGGATCAGGCCGAACTATCGAACCCGAACCAGATGTTGAGCTTGCTCTGGGCGTATGTGGCGCTATTTGCGCAGCAAGCAGGCGACCCCGACGAAGCCGAAGCCTACTATCAGCGTGCACAGGCCAGCGAAACGCTGCTGAAGATCAAGCCCTATTACAACGTGCCGGATACGCTCAGCAGCTACAAGCAGGCAGTGGGCGATTACGATACTGCGCTGCGTTTGCGGCGGCAACACCTGACGGAAGCCGAAGCCGCAGGTAGCCGCTATGCGGCCTGTATAGCGCGTGTGCGCTTATGCCGCCTGCTGGGTGTGATGCAAGATCATGATGGGCTGCAACATGAACTGGCGCTGGCGCGTGCGGCTGCCAATAGGCTACAGAAGCCTGATAAAATCTTGCGTTTGTTGCAGCGCGTTGCAGATGGCGATTATACGGAGTAAATGCAGATGCGTGAGCCATTATGGGATTGGATAGATACGTTTTACGCACAAGCCTACTGGAAGCACGACGAACCGCGCAAGCGCCTTGCCAGACAACACTATGAAGCATGGCAACTGCTGGAAACGCAGCCACAACAGGCGCTTGCGATGCTGGAAAAAGGCAGCCAACTCGCGCACAGCCTGGCAGAACCCTGGTGGCAGGCGTTTTACGAGTATTGGCGTACTGAAGCGTGGGTCTTTTACCTGCGCGACCTCAAACAGGGGCTATATTACGCGGTGCAGAACGCCGTCGAGTGCCGCAAGCCGCACTTTGATAACTTTCCGGGCAAGGGCCGCGTTTACCGCGTGCTGATAGATGCCTATATGTTTCAAGACCCCATCGGCTACGCGCATAAAATCCACGAGATTATCCAGTATATGCAGGACGATATAGCGCTGGATACCGATACGGTGTATTTATTGCAAGCACGCCGCGCCCAGATGGACGCGCTGTTCGGCCAGATTGAAGCCGCAATAGACAAAGCGACGATTTACTTGAATATGAGCCAGCATTCTGCCTTTCGTGTGATGCACGCCTACGAGATGCTGTGCTTTTACGCACATCTACAGGAAAAATACGATCTGGCCGAGGCTTACGCCGTCGAGGTAGCGGAAAATGCACGCCGTTGTCAGCGCAAATCCGGCTTGCTGATGTCGTATCTGTATCGGGCGTTGCTGTATCGCCTGCGCGGTGATGACAAAAACGCGGGCAGCTTCTACAGCAGATACCTGGGCGTGTGGCAGCAGATGGGTATCGGACGTAGCACCACCAGCTATGACTGGCTGTGTGCCTATCATGAAGCAGGCGGCGACACAGAAACGGCCTGGGCATTACGCGAGGAACAGGTCGGCGCGTTGGTGGATCGTGGCTTCTATCATGATGAGTGCTGGTGCCGTATGCGGCGCTTGCAGCTTTTGGGGCGCATGGGCAGGCCGCAGGACGACGAATTTCAGCAGGCGCAACAGGCCATCAGCCGCCTACAGAAGCCGCAGGTATTCGCAGATGCCTTAGCCCGCATCAGACAGGGCGACACCAGCGATTTTTCGTTGTTTACCGTATCGTGATGTGTTTGCGCAGAGGCGGGAGCCTGGCCCCACCCCTGCGATGTGTATCCTTACGCCTTGAGTTGTTCCAGAAATTGCTTGCGGAACTTGGCGACCTTCGGCGCGATAACCACCTGGCAATAGCCCGCGTTGGGGTTGTTCTTATAGTAGTCCTGGTGGTAATCCTCGGCGGTGTAGTAATTATCAACTGGCACCACTTCGGTCACGATGGGGTTCGGCCACAGGTTTTGTGCCTCTAGCTCTGCGATGGTCGCTTCTGCGATGCGCTTCTGCTCGTCGGTGTGGTAGTAGACGCCGGAACGGTACTGCGTGCCGACATCCGCGCCCTGACGGTTCAGCGTGGTGGGGTCGTGGATGGTGAAGAACACGTTCAGTACATCGCGGAAGCTCAGCACATCGCTATCATATTCGACGCGCACAACCTCAGCGTGCCCGGTGTTGCCCGTGCAGACCTGCTGATAGGTCGGGTTGTTGGTCTGGCCATTCGAGTAGCCGTTTTCGACGGCAAGCACACCCTTGAGGTCATCGTATACGGCTTCCAGGCACCAGAAGCACCCACCGCCTAGCGTTGCGATTTCTTTTGACATTGGCTGCATTCCTTTTGTCTTTTATCTTATCTCGTCTTGTTTCGTCTTGTTTCGTCTTGTCTCGTCTTGTCTTGTTAGGTGTTGGTTGTATGTTTTGCGTGAGCTATATCGGCCTTTGCAGGTTATCTGACGTGCTGATAGTGCACTATCTTACCTGTGCGCACACCTGCCCCTCATGGCCTGTAGGCAACCAAACGTCATCTATGCTGAGGCGCGTAACGACTCAGCCCTCACCCCAAACCTACCCTCACCGTTTTGGATACTGGTAACGACTCAGCCCTCACCCCAAACCCCTCTCCCGAACGTGCCTTTGGCACTAGGAGAGGGGCTTCTAACAGCCTGCTTCCCCCTCTCCTAGCTGCGTAGCGGCGGTCGGGAGAGGGGGATTGAGGGGGTGAGGGCCAATTCGCGGGCAAAATATGCCTGCCTGAGTAGTTACAACTTGTGATTATTTGACCGACTGATTTGACTAGATCGACTAGATTGACTAGATCGACTAAATTGACTGAAGGAAAACACCCGTGAATCCTCTCAGATGGCGCATACGTGTTCAATTCGGCGTGCTCGTGCTCATAATCGGCTTGATCTCGATTGCCGCTGCGACACGCGCCAGCCTCGTAACAGGTAACGAGACCATTATCGACATCCTGCAAGCCTACGTTAGCGAGAGCAGCTTACGTCAGCAGCAGGTCATCACCGACGACTTTGAGACCGCAATCGGCACCATCAACCAATTCACCAGCGCGCCGCTGCCATTAAACGCCATGCGCACCGCCCTGATTACCCGTGAAGTGCGTGGCTTCGACGCCACCAGCACCCGCGCCGCCAACAACGTCGCGGCGCTCATGCGCGGCGATCTGGTGAACCTCAGCGGGCAGCAAATCAGCAGCGCGTGGTTGATGACGGCGGATGGCCTGGTCATCGCAGGTGAAACGGCAGCCGGGCAGGAATTGCCCTTCGACAACCCAAGCCAGAGCAATTCGGACATCTTCGCCGCCGCCGAAAACCTGGCCCAACAAAGCAACCGCAACCGCGAACTGCTCATCACACCGGGCATGGCTGATGACGAGCTACGCATAGAACTCATCACGCTCATCCGCAATCAGCCTACCGATGGGGCTGGGCCGGGGCAGGTCCTGGGCTATTTCGTCGCAGAACTCAACCTCAGCAGCATCATTCTGGATAACCTGCGGGCTTCGGATGAACGCTACGAGACGCTTAGCTTTCTGCTGCTGCCGGATGCCAGCGATTACCTGGCCTTGCCAGACCAACAGGACCTCGTTTCGCTGGATACGCCTGCAGTGCGCAACGTGCTGAACCAGGAAGCCAGCCGCGTGCTGCAATACGAAACGCTCGCGCCGGACGGTAGCACACGCGCTGTAATTGGCTCTTACGCGAATATCTCCGTTCAAGATAAGCGCCTCGCCCTGGTCGTTGAATTGCCGCTAGGGGCGACCCTGACGGGCTTCGCCGTCGCCAACAATAGCGCCGTGCTGCCCAATGTGCTGCTGTGGGTGTTGGGCGCGTTACTCGTCGGCTTCACCGCAGAGCAACTCGTCGCCGGGCCGATCAACAATGTGCGGCGTGCCATCCAGGGCATCACACGCGGCGATTATGACGTGCCTCTGACGGCCAGTTCTGCCGGCCTAAACGAAGCTGCGCTGCTGACGCGGGTCACAGCCGACATGCGCCGCCAGATTACGCAGCTATCGCAGGATATGAACCGGCGGCTGACCGCCCGCAACCGCGACCTGACCATCACACAGACCATCGCCCGCGCCGCAACCAACGAACGCGATCTACAAACCCTGCTCGACAATATCGTGCAACTGATCGTGGATAACTTCCGCACCATCTACCACGCACAGATTTTCCTGCTCAACGAAGCGGGCGATTATGCTATCTTGCGTGCCAGCACAGGTGAGGCGGGTCGGCAATTGCTTGCACGCGGTCATCGCCTGGAGGTCGGCAGCATCAGCGTCATCGGCCAGGTCAGCGAGCAGGGTCAGGTCGTCCTCGCACGCGATACCGCCGCCAGCGACGTGCACCGCCGCAACGAATTTCTAAGCGACACCCGCACCGAGTTGGCCATTCCACTGCGCATCGGCTCCCGTGTCTTTGGGGCGCTAGACGTGCAGAGCCGCGAACGCGATAGCTTCCCACCGGAGCAGGTCGAAGTGCTGCAAATTCTGGCCAATCAAATTTCGGTGGCCATCGAGAATGTGCGCCTCTTCGAGCAAACACAAACGCTAATCCAATCACTCGAACAGGGCCAAACGGTTCGCG
Source organism: Anaerolineae bacterium (assembly GCA_034437615.1). Classification (GTDB taxonomy): domain Bacteria; phylum Chloroflexota; class Anaerolineae; order Aggregatilineales; family Phototrophicaceae; genus DAOTTW01. The sequence goes on from DAOTTW010000137.1 coordinate 15,984, forward strand.
CACGTTCATCTTGGCGAGCATACCTGCAAGAAGCCCAAACGCCGCAACTGAAAAGCCGCGCCGGTACCGAGACCGGGACGGATTTCACATCCCTGCGCGAACAGGCCCTACGCACAGGCCAATCAGTCGTCGGTGACCCCACAGCTAATGCGACAATACCCTTTGTGGTCCCTGTGCGTTTACGGAATGAAGTGCTAGGTGTGATAGAATATGAAGTGCAGCAAGCCGAATTTGATTACGACCGCGTGTTGCTCGCGGAAGAATTGGTCAACCGTCTGGCGATCAGCCTGGATAACGCACGGCTCTTCCAGGAAAGCCAGCGTGCGACCCAACGTGAACGCATCGTAAACGAGATTTCGGCCAAGCTCACCAGCTACACCGACATCGAGGATATTCTACAGACAGCCATTCAAGAGGTCGGGCAAGCCCTACGCACATCCCAGGTCGGCATCCGCATCAACCCAAACCTGGCAGATGCCACCGAGGGCAACGGCACCGCTCAAGACCCAGACAACCGAACTTCGTAAGTTAGCGCATGGTCAAGCCAATGGTAACGACGAACGAAACGCTGCAAAACGAACTCACTCTCAAATACGCCGACCGCATCACGCGGCGCTTAGCCCCACTGCTGATGCTGGTGGCGGCTATCTTCGCGCTGACGGCCATCATCGCCGTCTTCAATAGCGTGACCAGTGCAGTCGAGAATGCCCACGTCACCGGCCTGGAGCGCACCACCGCTTCACTGCAAACCAAGATGGCGCAGTTCACCCGCGATGCCCGCGACTTAGCGAGCGACAGCCGCCTGCAAAACTTCAGTATCGGCTCGCGTGTGGATGCCCTCTCAGCCTTGCAGCCCGCCAATACCCTCATCCGCAACGCCGAGGGAGAGTATCTGGCGATACGCTATCTGGATAACGAAGGCTTCGTTTTGCTCGAAACCATCGAACGGGGCGGCTCACCGATTCCGACGATTACAGCGGACACAGGCGAACTGGTCAACCGACAAACGCTGAATGACCCCGGCTTCATCGCATTGGCCGCAGGCAGCATGAACCAGATCACGCTAGGGCGCTTCTATGAAACGCTCAGCCCCAACGGTCTCAGCTTCGACCCGCCCCGCGCTAGCTTCTCGGTTTATGCGTCGATCATCTCCGAGGGGATGCAACAGGGCATCATCCAAATCGAAATTGATGCGACACGCTTCCTGAACATCGTTAATCAATCCGAACTCAGCTTGTTCTTCCTGGATGACCTGCCAGAGCGCCGCCTGCTGCTGCTCAATAATCAGGGTGTCATTGCCGATAGCGGCAGTGGCCGCCCCGCCTACCTGCAAGCCCTGAATGCACCTAGCGGTAATCTCATCGGCAACCCCGTTTATGCGGCTGTGTCGGCCTTCGACCCGCCAATCACCCCCGAAGGTCAGCAAGTCGGCCAAACCTTATTAGAGCAGATTAACGGTTATTTGCTGTCCGAGCAGACGTTGAATTTTTCCGGCGTGCAGCCCGTCGATTGGCAATTATTCTTTGCTGATAGCTTCGTGTCGGTCTATGCACAACCCACCCTGATTGCGGTCGTGCAGGTCATCTTCGCGGCTCTGATCGTAATTGCCTCGGCCTTCTTGCTGCGGCGTGCCCTAATACCCCTGCTGCGCCCCTATGCCATCGCAGAACGAACCCTGATGGAGCTTGCCGAAGACGATTACGCGGCCCCACTGCCCACATTGCCAGCAACCGAAGGCCAGAACGCCGCCCAAAGCCCACAGGCAGCAACCGACCCGCTCATCATATCGGCAGAAACGCTCGTGCAGCGCATCAGCAGCCTGAGCGAAGAAGTAGACGTGCAAACGCGCAAACGCGCCCGTGATTTGCAGATTGCAGGCCGCATCGGGCGTGAAATCGCCACATTGGGCGCATTAGACGACCTGCTGAAGCGTGCTATCAACCTCATCTGCTATGAACTGAACTTCTATCATGGTCAGGTCTTTCTCGTGGATAACCTGGGCCAATATGCCAGCCTGCGCCACAGCCGGGGCGAGGCAGGCCAGCGCATGATGGAGCAGAACCACCGCATCGAAGTCGGCTCCAGAAGCGTCATCGGGGCCGTGACGGGCGAACGCCGCCCGGTCATCGTCAACGACACCGTTAATGAGCAGGGCGGCTACCATGCGTTCAACCCCTTGCTGCCGGATACCCGCGCAGAAATGGGCCTACCGCTGATCGTTGGCGAGCGCATCATCGGCGCGCTGGACCTGCAAAGCAAGCAGCCCAACGTCTTTTTGATGGAGGACATCCCGACCTTTCAATTGATTGCCGATCAACTAGCCATTGCCATCTACAACGCCCAGCTACGCGCCCAATCCGAGCAGCGCATTGCACAGATCAACCGCTTGAATCGGCAACTGAGCCGCGAAGGTTGGCAAAACATCGGGGAAGATACCAAACGGCCAGGCATGATTAACATCACCCCCGTCGAGAGCGACCGCGCCCCCACCACCTCCGCGCCTATCAGTATTCGTGGCGAGGTCATCGGGACGCTGGATGTGGCCACACAGGGCCGCCTCAGCTCTGGCGATCAGATGATTCTGAGTGCCGTAGCCGAGCGCGTCTCGCTGGCCATCGAAAATGCGCGCCTGATTGAACAAACACAGATCAGCCTGACGGAAACCGCCACACTCTACGCGCTCACACGCCAGCTCAACGAGGCCGATACACTGCTGGACGTGTTGCAGGCCATCGTAGAATCACTCGCCCAGGACGCCAACAGCGCACAGGTGTGGGTCTTTGAGGAATATCTGCCCAGCGAAGACCCCAGTTTAGCCCGGCTACAAGCCGATTTGCCGGTAAACACACCCACAGGGCAAGCGATGTGGCCCGCAGGCAGCATACTGCACCTACCGCAACACCCCGCGCTGGCCGCATTGAACAGCGATGAGGTGCTGCTGCTCAGCGATGTGGCAGCCCAGGCAGGGCTAGGCGCAGACCTACGCGCCGACCTCGCACGCATGGAGGCGCAAGCAATAGCCTTCGTGCCCGTCAGCACCCGCAGTACCTGGCGCGGCTTCCTCACGATCACCTTTCCAGAGGTGCGCACACTCAATAGCCGCGAAGGACGCATCTATCAAGCCCTGATTAATCAAGCAGGTGTCGCCATCGACAACCGCTTGCTGCTCTTCGAGATGGAGGACGCGCTAGCCCGTAACGAGAAGCTCTATGCCGGTAGCCGCATCATCAACACCATGCAAAAGTTGCAAGACCTGGTGTATGCCGCCGTCGCGACAGGCACGAACCTGGACGCGGATTTCTGGCTCGGCTTGCTGGAAGGCGAAGCCGACGCGGGTGGTTGGCCAACCCGGTCACGCATCGTCGCGCAATCCAGTGATGGCAGCGTTCAAGTAGCCAACCTCGTCCATGATGTGCATGTCGCACAAAATAGCCCTTTGCGCGATGGCAAACCAGAGATCATCACCCTGCCGGATGACCCGGACGCCGCGTTGACGCCGCTACAGCGCTGGCTACAAGAATTAGACCTGCGCTTCATGGCGATCTTGCCCATGTTCGGCAACCGTGCACCCTCAGCGCTGTTCTACATCGTCTCCAAAACGGATGTCGCGCTTTCGGATAATGACTACGAGGTCTACACCGCGCTCACCAGCCAGATGAGCACGCAAATTGAAAATGTGCGCTTGTTACGTGCCACAGAAGAAGCCCTCAGCGAAACGCGCCGCCTGTACGTCGCAGGCCGTGCCATCGCCAACGCTGCCACGCTGGATGAAATCTACGCGGCGGTTTCCGGCCATCTGGCGCTGCCCTTCATGCAATCCGACGATAGCTCGGCGCAAATCTCCGTGAGCGTACTCATGGCCACACCCACACCCACAGAGGACGCGCCAGAACTGGAATACGCCTACCAGTGGAGCAGAAACCCCCTGCGCGAGCCTAGCTATGCCACCGGAGAACACATCGACCATCAGGCAGCGCCCTTCGCTAAGCTGCTGGGAAACACCGAAGAAAACGTGCTGGTCTACCCAAACCTCGACGCGGACGACACGCTGAGCGCCTACCCGACGCTCTATGACGTGCTATCGCAGCAAGAGGCTCTCAGCGCTGCGATCACGCCGCTGCGTTCGAGCAGCAAATGGTTCGGTGTGCTCATCTGCCGCACGGACCAGCCGAGCCTATTCAACGATAGCTACATCCGCTTCATGCAAAGCATCTCAAGCCGCATCGCCACCGCCATCGAGCGCCAACAACTACTACGCGAGACCGAGGCCGAACGCCAACGCCTCGATGCCATCCTGCAAACGCTACCGACGGGTGTGCTGGTGCTCAGCCCGGAAACACTCATGCCGGTGGTCGCCAACGAAAGCGCCGCACAACTGCTGGGCCGCGCAATCGACTTCGCGCAGCCCTTCAGCGCCGCGCAATACAGCCTACATGAAAGCGACTCCGACGACATCTTCAGGGATGATGACCTGCCGCCCATGCTTGCGCTATCACAGGGCCGAACCGTCTCTCGTGATGACATCACCATGATCCTGCCGGATAAGCGCGTTGACCTCGTGATCGGTGCCGCGCCGATTGCCAACCGTTACGGCGAGGTAACGGCCATCGTGACCTCCTTGCAGGATGTCAGCAGCCTGCGTGTGCTGGAAAATGACCTGCAACGCCGCTTGCAGGAGCAGGTCTTTTACCTGGAAACACAACGCGCACTCGCTGAGGCGTCGGACATCGAGCAACTGCTGGATAGCCTGATGACGCCGCTGATGATGCAGCAGCCGAACGAAGCCTACATCATCCTGAATGGCCGTCGAGACGGCGACCCACTTTCGCTGGCCCGCTACCTGATCGAACCACTGGAAAACCCGCAAATTCTGCGCCCCCTGTTGGCGGACGCAACGCAGATCATCAGCGATCTGCCAGCGCACCCGGCGGCGAATGACGCGCTACTGACAGCCCTACCAGAAGCCCGTACCATCATCGTCACGCCCCTGATTGCACGCACAGAACAGCGCGTTTTCGGCTGGTTGATGGGCATTCGCGCAGATGCCCACGCCTTTGACGACAATCAGGAGCGCATCAGCAGCAGTATCGCGGATATGGCCGCCGCCGCGCTGGATAACATCCTGCTGACAGACCGAACACGAGATCAGCTTGATGAAATCGTCGCGCTGTATACCGCCACCAACGCCATCAGCCGTTCACGTAACCTGCAAGAACTGACTGCGGCGCTACAGACCGGCCTCAAGCCGTTCGCGGCGGATATGTACGCCAGCTACTTTACGGCGCAGGGCCAACAGCGCGAACTCATCAATCAGGGCTTCGAGGCAAGCATCACAAACGGCCTGCGCATGGAGCGCCTGCTTCGGACGGAACTGCCGCGCCGCGACGGGCTGTACATCGCGGACATCACGCGCTCCACCCTCAGCCCGCTAGAATCCGAGGTCATCCGTGCTGGCAACATTCGGGCCTTCGCCGCCATCAACCTGCGCCTGCAAGGTGAGAACACTGGCCGCTTATTCATCGGCTTCAAGCAACCGCGTGAGTTCAGCGAAGGCGAGACGCGCCTGCTGAACACCATCGCGGATAGCGCGTCCGTCGTCATCGACAATCAATTGCTGGTAGAGCAAACCCAGGCCAACCTGCGCGAAGCCAACGTGCTCTACAACGTCAGCCGCGAGATCAACGCCGTGTCACAGGTCGAGGAAATCATCGACATCGTTACAGAGTACCTGGCCGGGCCGCACATCAGTCAGGTCTTTATCGCGATGCTCAATACAGAAAATTGGGACAGCCCGAATGCGGCTATCGAGATCGTCGCAAGCTGGCAATCCGAGCAGGATGTGGACCTGAGAGGCGTTGCCCTGACGCAAGAGCAATTCCCAGCATGGCGGCAACTGGCCTCCAAAGAGGTGCTGACCATCAACGACATCTACGACGAGCACAACGGCCTTTCCGACATCGAACGCACCAGCATCGAAAGCCTGGATGCACGCTCACTGGTGGTGATTCCGCTGGGCGTCCCCAAGCGGGCTATCGGTACGGTCTGGCTCAGCTCACGTGAGCCATACAACTACACCGAGAGCGACCGCCGCATCTTCCAGCCCTTCGCAGAGCAGACCTCCCTCTCATTAGAGGCGGCACGCGCCCTGGACCTGAGTAATCGGCGTGCGCGTCAGTTGGTCACTTCGGCGCAAATTGGCCGTGACATCGCGCAAATCATGGATTTAACGGGCCTGCTCTCCCGCGTGGTAAATTTGATCCAGCAAGCGTTTGATTACGACCACGTGCAGGTGTTCTTGCTGGATGCCACCGACAAAGATGCCGAGTTGGTCGCCAGTACGGGTGAAGCGGGTAAGCAACTGCTGGCGGTCAAACACAGCCTGCCCGTCGGCTCAGCCTCCGTCATCGGCCAGGTGACGCAAACCGGCGAACCGTCCATCGCGCTGGATACCGCAGATGCCAACGTGGTGCACAAGCCCAACCCCTATCTGCCGCTGACGCGCTCCGAGCTAGCCTTGCCGCTGATTGTGAAGGGCCGCATCGTGGGCGCGCTGGATGTGCAATCCAACCAGCCCAACGCCTTCGGTGAAGAGGACCTGCAAGCCCTGGAAACACTCGCGGCACAAATCTCCGTCGCCATCGACAACTCGGCCCTATACGAAGACGCGCAGCGCGGTGCCGAGGAAATGCGCTTCCTGTTCGATATGACCGCCACCGCCGCCGCCGCTGATAGCTTGCAGGACGCTTTGCAGATCATCACGTCAGAACTGCTGAACGAGGTCGATGCACATCTTGCCGCCATCTACATGCCACGTGTATACGCCGATCATCAGGAAAACATCGTCGTCACACTACGCGCCGAGGCCCTCTCTGGTACGAAGCAACCCCTGAGCGAACTGACTGAAATCGGCCTGGACGACAGCGAAAACCTGATTGCCGTCGTCGCTAATACGCTCTCACCGCAGATCGTGCTGCAAAGCGGCTATGAGCCGCGCTTCGTGCCCATCGCACAGGCGACCCAATCAGCCGTCGTCGTGCCAATTGCGACAGGTGGCGAGCTAATCGGCGTGACGGTGCTGGAAAACGAACGGCAATTCGCCTTTACACAGCGCACCGTCAACCTGCTGCAAACGCTGGCCGGGTCGCTCGCTGCCGTTATTCAGAATACGCTGCTGGTAGAGCAGCTACAGCGCTCTAACGAGCAACTGCGCGAGGTGGACCGCCTGAAAAGCCAGTTCCTCGCCAATATGAGCCACGAATTGCGCACACCGCTGAATTCCATCATCGGCTTTAGCCGCGTGATGCTCAGGGAAATCGACGGACCGCTGACGGAAATGCAAGAGCAAGACCTCACGACCATCCACCGTAGCGGCAACCTGCTGCTGACGCTGATTAACGAAATTCTGGACCAGGCCAAGATCGAAAGCGGCGAACTCAATCTAAAGTTCGGCTACTTCGAGCTTGGCCCCGTGATCGAAACCGTGCGCTCCATCGGTATCGGCCTCGTCAAAGAAAAGCCCATCGACCTCAAGTCTGAAATCGCCCCCAACCTGCCCAAAGCCTACGGCGATGAGTTCCGCACGCGCCAGATTCTAAATAACCTCGTCGGCAACGCTACTAAGTTTACGCCAGAAGGTGAAATCCGCATCCAGGCGTTTAGCCATACAGACAAAAACGGCCAGCAAATGCTGCGCATAGATGTCATCGACACAGGTATCGGCATCGCAGTAAAGGACCTGCCGACCATCTTCGAGCAATTCCGCCAGGTCGATAGCTCCCTGACGCGCACCGCAGGCGGTACGGGCCTGGGCTTGCCGCTGGCGCGTTCCCTGGCCGAAATGCAGGGTGGGTCCATCGAAGTCGAATCCGAGATCGGCAGAGGCTCTAAGTTCTCGTTTCTGATCCCAACCGCGCCCGGCGCTGAAGCAGTCTTCGAGCAGCGCAAACGCGAGGAAAAAGCCCGTCGTGAGCAGGCACGCAGGCAACTCAGCGCACCACAAAGCCAGGGGGACGGCGCACAGGGCAACGGTGAAACGGACCCCAGCGCAGCGCCAGCAATTCAAGCGGGCCAGATTGATGACAATGCCAGCGCAGAGACGCAAACCGTCAGCAGCAAAACCCGCGAAACGCAGGCCATCCCTTCGCTGATAATGCAACAAAAACGCCTCGTGCTGCTGATCGAAGACAACCGCGATATGGTCGATCAGTTCCGGCGCACACTCCAGCGCGAGGGCTTCGAGGTGCAGACCGCCGACCACGCCGCCTATGCGCGGGCGATGGTCAGCCAGCTACGCCCCACCGTCGTCATCATGGATGTGAACTTCGAGGGCGGCCAGGGCTGGGACATCCTGCGCGACCTGAAGGACCAGGATGACACCTTCGACATTCCCATCATCGTCAGCACGCTCAATGCCGATTCCGAGACGGCCTATCGTTACGGCGCGTTCACCTATCTGCAACGGCCCACACTGCCGGATAAGCTGATGCAGGCGGTGCTGGCCGCCGAGAAAGAAAGCCAGCGCCAGCGCATCCTGATTATCGACGATCAAGAGAGCGACATCCGGCTGCTGACGCAAATCCTGGGCGAAAACGGCAATTTCCGCGTCTTTTCTGCGGAAACAGGCACCCAGGGCATCTCGATGGTAGCACGGCACCGGCCCGACCTCGTGATACTGGACCTGCGCATGCCCGGTATGGATGGCTTCGCGGTCTTGCAAGAGCTGCGGCAGAACCCAGAAACCGCTAACATCCCCGTGCTGATCGTCACTGGCGACGCTGATTTTAGCAACGACGAAGAAGCACAACTGACGAATGTGCGCGTGCTGCAAAAGACGGACATCAGCCGCGAAGAATACGACAAACTCATCAGCAGCATTCAATCGCACCTGACGAACGGGCCAAACGAGGAAAAGTAACCGCATGATTGCGCAGCCATCCATCAAAAAGCAAATCGAGGTCGAGTGTACGTACTGCCACACGATCACACCCTTCAGGCAGTTCACAGGCAAATGCCCCAACTGTGGCGAAACAGTCGTCGAGGCCCGCTATGAACTGGATAAGATCAACGTCTCGCAATGGCTGAGCGCACTGCGCCACAGGCCGGATAGCCTCTGGCGTTACCATGAGGTCATGCCCCTGTTCGATACACAGCACATCGTCAGCCTGGGCGAAGGCCGCACCCCTCTGATTAAATCGCAGGCGCTGGCGGCCAGCCTCGGCCTGAAAAACCTCTACATCAAGGACGAGCGGCAGGGGCCAACAGGCAGCTTCAAAGACCGTCAGGCCAGCGTTGCCATTTCCGCGCTGACAGAGATGGGCGTGGATGAGGTCGTCGTGGCCAGCACGGGCAATGTAGCCATCGCTTACGCCGCATATGGGGCGCGTGCTGGCATCAAGGTCTGGGCCTTCTTCCCGGCGCTAACGCCCAACGACAAAATGCGCGAGGCCGCGCTTTACGGTGCCGAAATCATCAAGACGACAGGCACCTATGACCAGACAAAGGAACTCGCGGCCAATTTCGCAGCCAGCAAGGGCATCTTTCTGGATAAGGGCATCAAGAGCGTGGCCGCCATCGAAGCCATGAAGACAATGGCCTACGAAATCGCGGAGCAACTCAGCTACGAGCTAGCCAACGGCGAAAAATGGGTCGCACCAGATTGGTTCTTACAGGGCGTCAGCGGTGGTCTCGGTCCGATTGGCGTGGCAAAGGGCTTTAAAGAGCTACTCGGCTTCGGCCTGCTGGATAAAATGCCCGCGTTCGGCGTGATCCAGTCGTCGGGCTGTGCGCCGATGGTCGCCGCCTATGAACGGGGCCAGCGCGTCGCCACCCCGATTGAAAAATCAGAGACGATCATCGCAACCCTGGCCACCGGCAACCCTGGCCGCGCCTATGAAATCCTCTACGATTACGTACAGGAGCACGGCGGGCATTTCGTCGGGGCCAGCGACGAAGAAGCCTTCAACGCCATCCGTCTGCTAGCCCGTTTGGATGGCATCTCCGTCGAACCCGCAACCGGCGTGACGTTCGCGGGGCTGTTTAAGCTGGTGCAGCAAGGCCACATCAGGCCCGATGATGTCGTCGTCGTCAACTGCTCCGGCCATACACTGCCCGTCGAAAAGCGCATCCTCGGTGACCAGTGGCAACAGCAGGTCGATTTATCGCAGCAAGCCACCGCGCCCAGCGTCCCCGAAGAGCGGTTGCTTAGCGCTGTATCGAGCGTCGGTAAGCGCCTGCGCCGCGTCGTCGTCATCGAGGATAACGAATCCGCCGCCCGACTGATGAGCCGCATCATCGAAGCCCGCGAAAATAGCGAGGTCTATCTCGCACAGGACGGGCGCAGCGGCCTGGACATCGTGCACGAGATCCACCCCGACCTCGTGATTACGGACCTGATGATGCCCGATGTGGACGGCTTCAAGGTGATTGATGCCATGCGCCAGGACGACGCCCTCATGCAGATTCCGATTGTGGTCGTTACCGCAAAAGAACTGACGGCACAGGAACGCGCTTATCTGGATCAACACACGGATATGCTGCTGCAAAAAGGCTCCTTCCTGGATGATGCCTTTATGGAAGAACTCATCGAGCGCTTGAATTAAACGACAAGAGAAACCGGCAATGACCAGCGAACACCCCAGGACAATTGTCCTGATTGATGCCGACACGCAAAATCTGCAACGGATGCAGGGCGAACTGAACAGCGTAAATTATGAGGTGCAGGCGGCGCAACGCGCCCTGGTCGGCCTGGATTTAGCGCGTAAATCACAACCGGATATGGTCATCACGGATTTGCGCCTGCCGGATTTGAGCGGGCGTGAACTGGCCGCAAGGCTGCGCGGCGACCCACGCTTCAACCGGATGCCGATTATCGTCATGCTGCGCAGCGAGGACGAGGACCAGCGCGAGACCTGCATCGCGGCGGGCGCAAATGGCTTCCTGGAAAAGCCGCTTATCCTGCAAGCGTTGGCCATTCAGGTCGAGTTTTTCTTCAGTGGCGGCGTCGAAGGGCTGGAAGCAAGCCAGCTAGACGAAGCCCGCGAAGCCTACATCTATGATGTCGTCGGCCAGCTTGAAGGGCGCATCCGGGAGCTAGAGCAGCGCAACGCAGACCTCCAGCGCATCGACGCCATGAAGGACACATTCATCCAGCTTACAGCGCACGAATTACGCACACCATTAACGCTGATTACGGGCTACAGCCGCCTACTAGAAGATCACCCGCCCCTGCTGAGCATCATGGCCAACGACGAAGACCTGAGCACGCTCATCAGTGGCCTGAGTGAATCCGTCGGGCGCATGGGCAGCATCATCGAGGATATCCTGACGATGAGCCGCATCATGACCAGCAAGATCGAACTCAATATCCAGGCCATTAGCCCCGCACGCCTGATACAAGAGGTGCTGCGTAGCTACACGGACGCCCTGCAAGAGCGCAACCTGACCGTGCACTTTAACGAGGCCAACTGGCCGGATGCAATGCGCTGTGATAGTGAAATGATGCGCCTGACGTTTGACAACCTGCTCAGCAACGCCGTTAAATACACACCGGACGGCGGCCACATCGGGCTAAAAGCCATTATCAGCAGCGGCGGCAAGCTGATTCGCTTCATTGTGCGCGATACAGGCATCGGCATCCCACAGGAAAAACTAGAAAGCATCTTTGAAATCATGGAAATCGGCGGCGAAATCGCCACGCACACCACCAGCAAAACGGCCTTCGGTGGGGGTGGCCTCGGCCTCGGTTTGGCCATCTGCAAGGGCATCGTCGAGGCGCACGGCGGTAAAATCTGGGCAGAAAGTCCCGGCTTCGATAAGGACCGCAGGCCGGGTAGCGAATTCATCATCGAGATGCCGCTAGAACGCGGCCAGGAAGCACAAAGCGCCACCAAGAAGCTGAAGCGCATCGCGACACCATCAGAGCAAGTCAGCCGCTAGCACACAAGGCGAAAAGAGGGCCATCATGCAGCAGCAAAACATCCAACCGCAGAATATCGCCGCCGCCCTCACCATCCCGATTTCACTGGGCCTCGCGCCCATCTTCGGTAAAATCGCCATCGAAGCAGGCGCGGATTCCTTCACAGTGGCCGCGTTGCGCACGCTGGTGGCTGTCGCCCTGCTGTGGCTCGGCTATGGTATCTTCTTCCGCAAATTCATCTACATCTACCCGGCAGGGTTGCTGGGCTGCATCGTCATCGGCAGTATCAACGGCATCGGCTCGCTGTTCTTTTACGGTGGCCTCAGTTATCTCGATGCATCACTCGTACAACTGATTAACGGCTCGTATCTGGCGTTTGCGGTGCTGCTTGGGCGGCTCGGTGGTCAGCGTGCCACCGGACGCACGCTGTTGCGCGTCGGCATGGCGATGACGGCGCTGCTGATGATTACCGTCTTTGATGATGCCGGCCTGAATTGGACGGGTATCGGCCTGATGCTGGCGAACGCGCTCATGTTCGCCGGGACCGTGACGCTCAGCCAGTACGTTTTGTATGAGATGCCTGCCCCCACTGCCACGCTTTACATCCTGACGACGATGGGCGTGGTGGTGTCGATGGTGTGGTTGGCTGTCAGTCCAGCTATCAGCGCCTCGCTTGACATCACGATCTTATCTATAGCTCTCTTGCCGATTGTCCTGCTTGGCATCACAACGGCAATTTCGCGTCTGGCCATGTTCGCGGGCGTTAAGTTTTTGGGTGGGATGCAAACGGCCTTCTTCGCCATCGGTGAAATTAGCGTTTCGCTGTTGCTGGGTGGCTTGCTGCTCGGTGAAACGCTGACGTGGGCACAGTGGCTAGGCGCTGGTCTGCTCATGGGCAGCATCCTCTTGATTCGACAGCAGGATTTATTGCCGCGTGGCCTGAACCCCAATGCGCTCATCACCGCAAATATGGCCAGCGTGCAATTCCAGCGCATCGCCTTTCATCGCGCCTTCGGCACCCGCGAAACGGACAACCTGGAGGGCACAATGGGCCAGATCACCACACAGGAGATGATCGCCATTCAGCGCATGATGGGCGCGGAATCCGGCGGCATCGACCCCTTCCCGATTGGCAAAAGCCGCCATATCATCAACGCACAGAACGACGCCATCCGAACGCAGGACATCCGCATCCCCGACGCCCTGCGCAATAGCCCAGAACGCGGCGACGATGAGCCTAAGCCAGATGATACCAACGCGAATCGTTAGCCAGATGAGAACATGAGGCGCTAGCTGTGCAAACGACTGTCAACATCCCACGTTTGATGCCAGCAGGCCACGTCGTCGCTGTTGATGTCAGCGCTGATGAAAAATACTTCACGACCGTGCAAGCGGATGCCAATGACCACCTGAGGACGCACCGCTTGCCACAATTTCGCCTGCACATCCCGACGCTGTGGCGGCCAGCCCTACCGAATACAGACGCTATCCGGCAAGCGGTGCAGCAAATGCTCGCAGATGCGTGATATATATACCAACCATCATTTGCGTATAGCGTGTATACTGAAGGTATGTCGGATACAAAGCCAGTACACACATTATGAACCACAACGACGCAAAAAATCACAACGAAAGCCCCGAATGGGTCAGTTTACGGCGTGCCGCACAAATCCTCGGCGTGCACCCGGCCACCGTCCGCAATTGGGCCGATAAAGGCGACCTGCCATCACGCCGCACACCCGGCGGTCACAGGCGCTTTAACAAGGCGGACCTGCTGGGCTACTCGAACATGCCAGACGAAATCCAACCGCTTGAAGTGCAGGTCATCATTCAAAATGCCCTGGGTAGTATGCGGATGCAGGTCGGTGAGGGCGAGCTAAGCCAGGTGCCCTGGTACACTGCCATGAGTGAGCAAACACGCGCTGCCATGCGCACGGAGGGCCGCCGCGTTCTGGATGCCATCCGGCGCTACCTGGCCAACGACGCCGACGACGAGCACCTATCCGAAGCCGTCACCATCGGCCAGAAATACGCACAAGACCTGGAAGCGGACGGCCTGACGCTGCCACAAGCCATGCGTGGCTTCTTCTACTTCAGCGATTTTGTGATTAACGCTATCCTCACATGGTCGGAAATATCACAACCGCGCAATTCGTCTGAGTGGGTCACGCTGCTGCGGCATGTCAACACGTTCATCAACACCATGATGCTCTCCATCATCGAATACTACGAAGAAGAATAGCGTGTAGGGGTCGCGCAGATGTCATCAGACCAGCTTGCATGGGTTGCGCTCAGCATTCAGCCACGCATCGGCCTCAGAATCATCCAGGCGTTGCAGGCGCATTTTCAGGCCGACCTGTACGCCGCCCTGCAAGCAAGCGCCAGCGAATTACAGCGCATTCCCGGCATCGGCCAGAAAACCGCTGCACACATCCAGTCAATTGACCTGAACCGCGTGGCGCACCGAGTCGCACACTGGCAAGCCGCCGACATCAGCATCGCCTGCTATGGCACAGCAGGCTATCCACAAAGCCTGCAAACCATCGAATTTCCGCCTGCGACACTCTTTATACGCGGCAACTGGCCCCCTGCGCTTTTGCAGCGCACAGCCGCCATCGTCGGCACGCGCCAACCCTCAGCCATCGCGCAGCAGGCCAGCAAAAAACTTGTAGCCCATCTCACAGGGCGCGGTTACAGCATCATCAGCGGCCTTGCCTACGGCGTGGATGCCCTCGCACATCAAAGCGCCTGCACGCAGCAGGGCCACACGCTCGCCGTGCTTGGTTGCGGCGTGCTGAATATCTACCCGCCGGAGCATCACACACTCGCAGAGCAAATATCAGGCACAGGCGGCGCGTTGCTCAGCGAAGCCGCGCCAGATGCCACCGTCAGCACGCCCCTACTCGTCTCGCGCAACCGCATCATCAGCGGCCTGAGCCAGCATGTGTTTATCATCGAAACCAGCAGCGACGGCGGCGCAATGCACGCGGCCCGTCACGCGCAAAAACAGGGCCGCACGCTTTATGCACTGGACCTGCCCCACGCCAGCGGCAACCAGGCATTGCTTCAGCAGGGTGCAGCCATCCCCATCAAGCCAGACCTGGACGACCTACCTCAAATTTAAACGAACATATTTTTCTATTGGCGCAGCGCGACCTAAGCGCTATGATTTGTACCTATACATGACGTTGCATATATAGGCGCTTGTTATGTCGCTTCCCCATCTGATTCTAGGATTGCTCAAGGAAACGCCGCTTTCCGGCTATGACCTGAACAAAGCGTTTCAGAGCACCGTGTACCATTTCTGGACCACCGACCAGAGCCAGATTTACCGTGCCCTGCATAAAATGCTCGAAAAGCAGTGGGTTGATGTCGAAGTGATCGTCCAGGAGGACAACCCTAATAAGAAGGTCTATCACATCACCGAAGCAGGTCAGGAAGAAATGCACCGCTGGCTGATAAGTGATTTTCCAGCAACCCCCGTCCGTGAGGTGTGGCTTGGCCATATCTTCTTCACGACGCCGGATGAACTGCCGCGCCTGATTGACAAGCTACAGGACGAGCTTAAGACGACCCAGGCGCGTCACGACGCGCTCATCAGCCTGTCAGATGAGCTACCCGACTACGACAACCCCAATCTGGGCATCAATGCCAGCCTGCGCCTCATCACACTGGATTATGGCAAGCACCACTATCAATCCGATATTGCGTGGCTGCGCCACATGATCGACTGGTTGCGAGGCAAGCTGGACGAGTGGCATAATGCAAAGACAGTCAATAAGGAGTAAGTATCATGGCAGAGATGACCGACATCCCAGCACAAGCACCGACCCAAACCACTGCGGATGATGCACCGAAGATGATGCAAGGTGGCATGAGCCTACAGGAGTTCATCGAGCGCACCGAACGCGGCGAACGCTTCGAGATCATCGACGGCGAGATCATCACAGAGGACGCACCTATGAAATATTGGCACAACGATATTGCACACAACGTGCGCGATGCACTCAACGATTACGTTCGCGCTGAAAATCTCGGCAAAGTCTACAACGAAATGACGTTCGTCTTGCCAAATGCTTTAAGCGGTAATTGGTTGCGTGGCTCTCGCCGCCCTGATGTGATGTTCATCCAACAAGAGCGCATCACACAATATAAGCAGCAATACCCGAGTTGGCGCGATTCGCCGCTGGCGCTGGTGCCTGATCTGGTCGTTGAGGTGGTATCAGCAGACGACCTGTATGTAGATGTCACGCAGAAAGTACAGCGTTACTTGCGGGATGGTGTCAAGCTCGTGTGGATCGTGGACCCGCCCTTACAGCAGATCGTCGCCCACACGCCGGATAACAACGTGCAGACGACCTACAAAGCCGACGACACGCTGACGGGGGGCGACGTGTTGCCGGGGTTCAGCGTGCAGGTCAGCGCCATGCTGCCGCAATCTGGTTAGTGCGCGTTGATGTGCTGCGGCTTAACCTTGTAGATCACGCGCACCTCTGTGCCACGTCCGCCGGGGTTGCGTGCATAGAAATCCGACTCGCCAAAATACTGCTGCGATAGCTGGTTGATGTGCTCTAGTGCGCCATCTTCTGTGATTTCATCCACGATACCGCGCACCTCTAAATAGCGATACGGGTTTTTCGGGTCAATCGCCAGCACCGTCACCTGCGGGCGCTCACGCACGTTCATATCCTTCTGGCGGCCCTTCGCCGCGTTCACCCAGATGCGCTCACCATCGTAACTGCACCAAACGGCTGTCGCTTGCGGTTGGTGATCGGGCATCAGCGTTACGAAGGCGACGACAATCGCCTCGTTGAGTAAATCAATGTGGGATTCGGGAATTGTGTCAGACATGCTCAATGTGCCTTTCGGTAGCTTTTCTCGCACCGTAATCATACCCTGCGCTGAATTGGCGAAACGTTTATCACGGGATGTGTGCTAAACTACTGCTTATTTGTAGCAAAAAAGCATCATTGTGGGATAACAACAGCTTATGCAACAGATACGACGCGCTCTCTTATTTATGCCGGGTGATTCACGCCGCAAGATCGAAAAAGCCGCTGGCCTGTCCGTCGATGCCGTCATCATGGATTTAGAAGACGCCATCGCGCCCATCAACAAGCAAATCGCCCGCGAGACCGTGACAACCGCCCTGCACGAACTCGACTTCGGGCATAGCGAGCGCCTGGTACGCACCAACATGATTATTCCGGGCTGGTTGTATCAGGATGACATCCGCCAAACGGTTTCAGCACGCCCCGATGGTTACGTGCTGCCCAAGATCGAGGAGGCGCGGCAGGTGCAGCACGTCTCATCCATCCTGACGGATACCGAAGAGCGGCACGGTTGGCCGCTGAACAGCATCAAGCTATTGGCCATTGTCGAAACGGCGAAGGGCGTCGTCAACCTGCGCGAAATCGCCAGCAGTGACCCGCGCCTGGATGCACTGATCTTCGGCGCAGAGGATTTAGCGGGCAACATCGGGGCCAGGCGCACAGCAGAGGGCCACGAGGTCGCTTATGCACGTAGCGCCGTCGTCATCCACGCCAAAGCCTTTCATTTGCAAGCGATAGACACCGTTTTCGTGGATTTGCACGCGCCTGAAGCGGCTCTATTGCAAGAGACACGCAAAGCGCTAGAGATGGGCTACACGGGCAAGCTGGCCATCCATCCCAGACAGGTTGGCCCCATGCAGGGCGTATTCACACCCACCACCGAGGAAATCGACGCCGCGCAACGCCTGATTAGCGCCCACCAGCAGCATCAGGTGCAGGGGTCCGGCGTCTTTGAATACGAGGGCCGCATGGTCGATATGCCCATGATACGCTCAGCACTGTATATCGTCGCCACAGCGCGGGCCTGTGGCTTATTGCCGTAGAGACGCCATTCTTGGCGTCCCATTGGTGTCAACTTAAGACCGTTTGCTGTGTGTCGCCAAACGTAACTGCTCAGCCCTCACCCCCTCAATCCCCCTTCTCGAGGGTAGGTTTTTCATGATTGACCGTATTTTATGGCGGCTTGCGCCGCCCCGGACAGGTCAGTGCCCTGTCCCTACAGGGTCGCAATTATTCACAACAGGTCTGTAGGGACGCGCCACTGGTGCGTCCGCCACACAGGAACAACGAAA
>DAOTTW010000138.1:0-10482 GCA_034437615.1 Anaerolineae bacterium
TGCGGATACGCTGCAAGGTGCGGACGTGCTGCCTGCTCTGGCGCTGCCCCTCACCGACATCTTCGGCAACTAGTGGTCATACGGCTCCGTGTGGATGGTCACACGCGCCAACTGCGGAATCTGGCCGCGCAGCAGTGTTTCGGCGTCCTCAGCCACGTTATGCGCCGCTTCGACTGTCATCTGTGGCGGCAATACGGCGTGCATCGTCACCGCGAAGCCCTGCGTTAGCGCCCGTGCCTGCAAATCATGCCATTCAACCATCGGGTAATGCTGCTGAAGCAACGCCCGCACCTGTGCCAGTACGCGCCCACACTGCCGATTGAATGCGCTGGCGTCATGCCCCTGCTGGTGGCGCTGCGCGGGTTCGATGTGCGTCACGATGCGGGCCACACTCGGCAACTGTTCGCGCAGTGCGGCCTCAAATTGTGACACACGTTCATGGGCCTGCTTAAGCGTCAGTTCTGGCGGCACCTCGACGTGTAATTCCAGCAATGAGCCGGCTGCATCCTGCGAAAGCTGCGCTTCATGCGTGCTCAGGCCATGTCTGTCGGCTACGGCGCGGGCAATCTGCCCTGGATCACGTTCGCCGTGCTGCTGAGGTGCAAAGTGCACCTCAACTTCGCTGATGCCTGCTAACCCCTCCCGCAAACGTTGACGAATGGCCTGCGTGATGCCTGCGGATTGCTCGGTGGTCAGCGCGGGTTCTACTTCTGCGTCAATATCAATGTGCGCCGCGTCAGGGCTGCCACGACTGCGTGCCCGTTGGATGCGGCGCACAGACGGTATATCCTGCAACAGCGCTGTGATGTCGCCCGATGTATAAGGCGCTGTATCCACCAGCACACGGCCCGTCTCGCGGACGATCTGCCAGGCAGCACGCCCGATGAGCACCACGACCACCGACGCAGCAATCACGTCAAACCACCACCAGCCCGTCAGCGCGTAAGCGGCCATGCTTATCATCACCGAGAGCGTCACGAAAATATCTGCGCGGGTGTTTTTCGCGTCAGCCAGCACGATTTCGGATTGCAAACGGTGGCCTGCGCGTGTCTGGTAGCTATTCACGCCGATATTCACCAGCAGCGTCGCCAGCAGCACCGCAAACGTCAGCGGTGTGATCTGCGGCAGTGATTGCGTTTGCAGGCGGTTGAGCAGCCCTTGCAGCATTTCCCAGGCGGTGAGCAGCAGTAAAGCCCCGATCAGCAAAGCCGCCAGCGTCTCGAAGCGGCGGTGGCCGTAAGGGTGATCGTCGTCCGGGGGTTGGCTGGCGTAGATATTCGCCACTAATCCGGCCACATTACCCGCGCCATCCGTCAGCGAGTGAAAGCCATCGGCAGTGATGGCCAGCGCCCCCGTGATGCTGCCCAGCAGGATTTTGCCGAATGCCACCCCTAGATTCAGCAGCAGGGTAACACCGAGCACGGTGCGGACCTGTTTACGTGTGGCATTTTGGGTCATGGTAAATCGCTACGCACCGCCACGAGGCCGGAAATCACCGAATGTGCCAAACGGGTCGTCGTCATCGTCATTGCCATCGTCTTTGTAATCGTCATCCATCCCTGGCGGCGGTGG
Source organism: Anaerolineae bacterium (assembly GCA_034437615.1). Classification (GTDB taxonomy): domain Bacteria; phylum Chloroflexota; class Anaerolineae; order Aggregatilineales; family Phototrophicaceae; genus DAOTTW01. The sequence continues at coordinate 1,573 of DAOTTW010000138.1, forward strand.
GAAGTTGCCCCACTGCTGACCCTCAGCAGATGGCACAGGCGGCGGGGGCGTTGCACCGGGTGGGTTCGCTGCGCCGGGTAAGCCAGCGGGCGGCTGTTGTTGCTGCCAGGGCTGTTGCTCTGGTGGCGAGAACGCAGGTGATGATGGCGGCTGCGCTGTCGGGAAATCCGACATGCCCGCTGGTGGCCCGAAGTTCTGCTGATTATCTGGTTGCTGCTGCGGTTGCTGATCCCAGGGGTTCGGGCGGTAGGGCGGCAACGGGTCGTTCGGGATGGTCTCTTCCTGGTGTTCTTGCAGCAGATCACCGATACCACCGGGCGCACCCTGGTTCTGGTCAAAACCCTGGCCAGACGGCGCAGGCGGCGGGTCAAATTGAATGTCGTCGTAGTCGCTCATGGGGCGGGCTGCTGGCGTAGGCGGCACAGGCGGCGGTCCGCCCGGTGCCGGGGCGGGTTCTGCGCCCTTTTGCCATGCAAATAGCGTCATCTGGAAATCCCCGAAGCGCCCGTCTGCTTGAACGTCCAGGCTTTTCATCTCACCCATGAGCCGCAGCTTGGGTGTCTCCAGCGTCAGTTGCTCACCGACCTTCGCGACCTCAATATCATTGGGGTCATCGAGTCCGGCTTCTACGCGGGCACGAATCGCGGCATCGTTATAGGCCGTTTCCGTCATAAAGACTTTGGCCGGGTTCTGGCTGGTGCCCATATCGAATAACCAGACCTCAATCGCCACCGGGTCGGGTGCGACTGCCTCGGCGATGGTCGCACCACACTGGCCCAGAAAGCTCCCGTCGGCCAGCTCAATCTCAAACGAGTCATCGTAAGAGCGCCCGCTAGAATAAATCGACAGTTGGCGCATAACGGGGTCGCCCAAATCTACGCCCGCTTGACGTGCCACCTGTGCGCCTGCAAGCTGCTTGCGGGCGGCTGCCATCTCACGCTGACGCTTGAGTTCGTCTTGTGATGCGGCGTAGGCTTCGCGCTCAGCAGGGTTGAAGCGACGGCGAATGGCACTGACGACAGGCGCGACAAGGTTGGGGTAAAACAGCAAGCGCCAGACCACAAATAAGATCGGCGTCACCACCAGAATCAGCAGCAGCGGCAAGATAAGGCCCGTCAGTGCCTCTTGCACGAGGCCGGGCGATGTCGGTGTTTCGCTGCCTTCCAGCGCTGCCAGGTCAATGTTATTGGCGACTGTCTGCAAAGCGCCTCGGTCTGTTGGGCTGGTAGAGCCGTCTTCGATGAGGCGCTGTACGGTGGCCTGTGGGTCGTCGATGCGGTTCAGCAGGTCCGCCAGCGCTTGCTGGTTGTAGCGGGCTGCCGGGTCGAAGCCGACCGCCGCCATGCGCACCCACTGGTCTTGTGCAGGTTGGTTCAGACGGTTCGGGTTGGCCCCGTTAAAGATCGGCGGCTGCACCACATAACCCCACAGTATGCCGATGAAGAAGCCGACGATTAGCAGAATGATCGTTGACCACTTCGGCATTGAAGGCGCGACGACGATACGATAGAGGCCGTTATAGCTGTCGCGTATCCAGCCGATGATGCCCCCACCCGATGATGCTTTTTGTTGCTGTTGGGCGGGTTCCTGGCCCGGTGGTGGCGGTGGTTGTGGCATCCCCTGATTATCTTGATTGGTCCCAGGCATTGTACTCATTGGCGGTGTGCCTTTCAGCGTCCAGTGCGCCAGATGTCAAAGTCGCTAAATCTGGTTACATGTTGTAAAGCGTTTGGCGTCTAACCCAAGTATAGCGATAAGCGCAGGGATGCGCAAAGTTCGATTGTGTGGATATTATGTACTAGCAGCATTTAGGGCGTTACCCAGCGCGGATGAAAGGCGTTCTCTGTAATCAGCGTCAGGCTATCGTCGGCCATATCATGCACCCAGACGCCGGGATACGTGCTCTCGACGTTACCGCTGCCCTGTGAGCGTGCAAAGCGCTGCAACACCAGCTTATCGCCTGTGCGGTTCCACTCGAAAAAGCCATGACTGTACTCAGGGTCGTATACCAGCGGCTCAGCTGCGCCTGTTTCGCTATCCAGCAGGTAAATCTGATAGCCCGGTGTGTAGCGCTCGTCTGTGTAACGCCGCTCGATAGCCAGCCGTCGCCCATCCGGGTGCCAGCGTGCGTTTGTATCGTCCGTCACGCCTTGCGGGTCGGTCAGGTCGCTGAATTCCAGCGCGTCTAAATCCGCGATGCGCAGATGGGTATAGATGCTGCTGAAGCTCAGCGGGTTGCCGTTGTCGTCGGTGCTTTCGCTGGTGCGCCGCGTGATGTCGGGATACACCAGCGTCTCGCCGTTGGGGGCTAGGCTGCCTACCGTGCCATGACTGCTTGGCACCAGCTTCAGCGTTGATGCATTGGTTTCTGTGTTGCCATCATCCTGATTCTGCTCCTGTGCAAAATTGTAGACCATCACACCAGGGTTGCGGATGTCGGCACTGTAGAAGGCGATGCTATCGCCATCTGCCGACCACTGCGGCGCATAGCCCACAAATTGCGGGTCGGGCGTCAGCGGTTGCGTGCTGCCACTGCCGACATCTAAAAGCCAGATGCGAATTGAACCAGGGCCGACTTCGCTCAGGGCGCTGTTGATGCTTTGCCGTTCGTAGGCGATTACGCGGCCATCCGCACGAAAGCGCGGCGTGCGGCAATCGGCATCGGCGGCCACACATTGCGTCAGTTGGCGCGTCTCGCCCGTTTGCAAATCCAGCAGTACAAGCTCGGATAAGAAGTTGACGTTTTGCCGTTCTGTGTCCACCGGGCGACGTTCGGCATAGGCGATGTAGCGCCCGTCCGGGCTGACGCCAAAATCAAACACCCCGATGTCGCTATCCGTCAGTTGTACGGCGTTGTCGGGGTCGCTGACGCGGGCTAGCCAGATGTTTTCGACAGCGCCATAGGCCGGGTGCAGGTAGGCGACACTTGCCCCGGCGTATTGTGGATCGTTCGTGATCGTGATGAAGGCCGTACCGCTGACGAGCAGCGCCGCCACCAGCCAAACCGTGATATCTAAACGCGAGATTGACATATAGCCGACCTTATGAATACAGATACGGGTTTGCGGGCGGTTCGACCTGCTCCACGCTATCAGGGCGCACAATGGCGCGGGTTTCACCTGCGAAGGCACCAGCGCGGAAGCTGCCACGAATGCGCACCCAGGTATCATCCGGCAACGCCGACGCGCCAGCGTATTCCACAGGCAGGCCGATGGCGAACGCATCCGCGACGCAGCAGGACATGGTGAAGCGTGCCACCAGGAATTGTGTCTCGTCCATACCCGCTTCGCGATACACAAAGCCGGTCACATCCAGTTCTTCGCCGTTGAGCGCGGCAGGCGTGCCCACCCGCGTAAATTCACGCAGCCAATCCAGGATATTGCGTTCCAGCGGCGCACGCGAAAATTCAGCCGCCGTGCCCACGCCCACCGGGTTGAAGCTGATGCCACCCGATACCGCATCTGCGCCCAGTGGTCGCGATGGCACCAGCAGCGCCAGCACCAACGGAATCGCGATGATGGCCATTGCCCCATAGGTGACCGGGGTATGCACGAAAGCGGCGTTCTTCGTATGTGAGAGGCCACCACCGCGCAGCAGCCGCAGCGTCAGCCAGGCACCCAACAGCAAGAAGATGACTACCGCGACATACGTCAGCCACTGAAAGCGCAGGTTGACGTAATTCGACAGGTTGCCTGTAGCGACCAAAATCGCCAGGTAAACGCCCAGCCCAAGCAGCAAAACAGCCTTCAGCCAGTCGCGCCAATTGGCTCTTGTCTTGTTGAGTTCGATCATTTGAGAGGATTGCAGGTCTGTAGATTGCATCTTAGAAAAATCCTCCATTCACATTGATGAGCACGCCGATAAACAGGTTCATCAAAAAGGGCAGCAAAATCAGATAGAGCACCGTGCGCCGCTTGAACACGCCCATGAACATCATCGTGCTTTTGACATCCACCATCGGGCCGAACGACAAAAACGCCAGGATTGCGCCAGTGGTAAACGTGCCCGTGAACGCCAGCGCCAGGAAGCTATCAACCGTGCTGCAAATGCTCAGGATGAAGGCCAGCGCTTGCAGCACCAGCACAGACGTTAAGGGGCCGGAGCCGACGGCTAAGAGCGTATCCTGCGGCACGAAGGTCTGCATGGCAGCCGCCATCAAGCAGCCCAGAATCAGGAAGCGCCCCATCTCGAAGAATTCATCGGCGGCAATCGTCAGCGATTGCGCCATGCCCATGCGCCAGCCCAGACGCGGCTTGGCGAAGTTCGCGCCGTCTGTATCCATCAATGAGGCCGGGTGCAGCACCTCCGATGGCTTGGCGGCAATGGCGAAAATCAGCGCCACACTGATCGCCACAATAGCCGTAATCACAAAGCGCCCGATGAAAATCTCACCGAAGCCGAACGCAATATAGGTACTGGCAAAGACAATCGGATTCATGAAGGGGGCCGCCAGCAGAAAGGCGATGCCAACCGACATCGGCAGCCCTTTGGTGAACAGGCGGCGCGTCACCGGCACGACGCCACATTCACACACCGGGAAGACCACACCCAGGAACGCCCCGCCAATCGTGGCCACAACGCGGTTACGCGGCAAGAAGCGCACGATGTCGTCGGGTCGGATGAAGGCTTCAATCAGGCCCGATGTGATCGTACCGAGCAGCAAAAACGGCACCGCTTCGATGAAGATACCGAGAAAGCGCGTGGCAAACACCTGGAGCACCGTCGCCGGGGCCTGTCCGGTGTTCCAGACGCCGTAAATCAACGCGACGAGCACAAACGCCGCCGCCGACATATAAAACAGCGGGCGTAGCTGCACGCTTCTAGCGCGTGGTGCGCTGGCGGCTGGCTTGATGGGGGTGTTGGCTTGCATAGCGACATCCTGAAACTGTGGGCGTGCTAGCCTCACAGTTTGCGGGGCATCGGCGGACAAGTCAATGGGTCAAAACCTGCGATTGCTCAATGCAAGACGGGGGCTTCTTCTGCGTCCTTGCTCTCTTGCTCGTCACCCCAAAGTCGCCGCCGCAGTGGGAGCAGCAGGTTATGCACAAAGCCCGCCACCGCCGCCAGGCGCACGCGCATCGGCATCCGGCGCACGCGCCAGAACGCCCCAGCAGAACGCGCATCGTGCAGTAGTTCGCGCTTCAGGCGGCGGCTAAAGCGCGGGTTCGGCTGTACTTCGACCAATGCTTCATCCAGCATGTGTATCAATTCGACCATGCTTTCAGCTTCATGACGCGGCAAGCCGTAGCTCCGCATGAGAAATTGAATCTTACGCTGTTGTTCACCTGCGAGGATGGCGTCGGTGGTGGCGGCCAGCATGTTTTGCATTGAGACATCGGATGTCATCGGTGGTCTTATCCTTCGCGTTGCTTCCTGCGGGGTTGGGTGGATGGCAGGTTTAACTGCTGCATTTGTAGTTCATCGCGCAGCGCCAGCAAGGTACGATGATACAGCGATTTGATCGCGCCTTCGGTGCGTTGCATAATCTCGCCAATTTCCGCGTTGGATTTTTGCTCGATGAATTTCAGCAGCAGCAATTGCTGACGTTCAGCAGGCAAGCGGCGGATGGCGGCGAGCAGGTTATCGCGTTCCTCGTTGGCCTCTGTCTGGTGGTCCGGCGCATCCGAGCGCAGCGTGTAGGCCACATAGTCATCCAGTGGGATGATTTTCCGGCGGCCCTGGTCCCGGTGGAAATTGGCCACCAGATTGTGCGCGATGCGATACAGCCAGGCCTGGAAGGGCACACCCTTATCTTCGTAATTGCGGATGTGCGACATCGCTCGGTAGAAGACTTTGGCCGTCAGGTCTTCGGCGTCCTGCTGATTACCAGTGCGATAGTAGATGTAATTGTAAATGCGCGTCAGGTAGCGCTCGTAAATCTCACCGAAGGCGTTTTTGTCTGTCTTGGCGTGCTCGATGAGGTCACGGTCGTCAAGCTCTTTATAGTTGATACTGGCTTGCTTGTTGCGGTTGAACAATCCCATAGCGGGCCTTTTCTCGTCGTTACACAATCTATAACACAATCATGAAGGTCAGGTTACGCAGCTTAAATAGATGGTAGATGAGACGTGAGGATATTACGCGAATCACCTTGACGCCTTAAACGTTACGCAGCTACATTTAAAGCAATCAGCCGATCAGCAAAAAAAGAAACATCACATGCTTGCTGACACGCTGACACGCTCTCAAACCGTACTTTAGCGCAAAATAGCCCTGTAGCAAGAGGTGCAATGTCTGAACAACACACCCCAACATCTGAAACAGAAGCACAACCAGAAACCCATCATCCAGACGCACAATCGTCGCCGTCACCTGTGCTAGTGGTCTTTCTCGTGATCCCGCTGGTGGGCATCCTGGTGGCGCTGGTGATGATCGCGCTAGAGGGCAATCCGCAAGGACGCGACGATGCGCTAGCCCCACAGAATAACGGCGTACTGGTCAACAACCCCGCGCCGGATTTTCAGGTGCAGAACATGGACGGCGAGCGCCTGCAACTGGCCGATTACAGCGGTCGGACGCTCGTGCTGAATTTCTGGCAGACGACCTGCGTGCCCTGTGTGCGTGAATTACCTGCATTGGCCGATTTTGCAGCAGAGCAAGCGGAACGCGAAGGCGGTGCGGCGGTGCTGGCCATTAACTTTGAGGAGACCACGCAGATGATTAGCGATTTCTTTGCGGAAAACGGCATCGGCGGCGTGCCCATCGCCCTGGACCCGGATTCGACGGTGCGGCGCACCTATGGCGTGCAGGGCATCCCGACCACGTTCATCATCGCGCCCGATGGCACGATTCGCTTTCGGCATCTAGGCGAAGTCACCTTTGAAGAACTGGCCGACTATGTTGATCTGGTGGCGACGACGGACCCAAGCGCGTGATATTTTCGTTGAGGTGGCCTAATCACGCAGCATATCCGGCTCCCGCAGGAATTGGCCGCGTGTCTCACGGCTAATCTCCCACTGCTCCGGCGTCAGCAAGCGCCAGAAGGTTTCCGCGCTGGCGATGCGCCCATCCCCTTCACTGGCATACGCCGCCAGCAGATCAAAAAACGCCTGGGTGCCGATGTCCTCACGTAGATTGTGCAACATCTGCACCCCACGCAAGTACACCGCGTTGATGTACTCCCGCGCAGAGCCGAATTCATACACCGTGCTGTCTACATCCCCCTGCGGATCGTACCAGCCGACACGGAACGACCACCACCAATTTTTGAGGTCGGGGTGAAATTCCTCGTAGTAGATATACTCGCTGTAGGTGGCCAGTGCTTCATCCAGCCAGGGCGTCAGCGCCGCGTCGTTGCCCACACGCAGATACCACCACTGATGCGACACCTCATGCACCGTGATAACCGTCAAGAAGTTATCCACGCCGCCTGCAAAGCCCCGGAACCAGGCCGTGCTGACGAACACCAGACCGCTGAACTCCATGCCATCCGGGAAATCACCCTGCACGACGACCATGCGCTCGTAGGGGTAGGGGCCGAATAGCGATTCGTACTGCTGCATCGCCTTCACGCTCTCGCGCAGCACATGCTCACCGCCATCCAGATAACCCGTGCCGGATGCGATCAGCGCATCCCCGAATGTATAAACCGCGACCTCCACGCCGCTTTGTGTGCTGGCCTGCGTCACACGGAAATTCTCGCTCAGGCTAACGCTCACGTCGCGGGCATCATCCAGTTGGATGCGCCATTGCATATCGTCCGTCTTGGTCACGTTGCCCGGTGCGGCCACCAGCAGACTGCTAGCGGCGTTCTCGACGTTTATCAGCACATCCCAATCGGCCTGTTCGAGCACATGCTGCTCACCAATCTCACGCGGTTCATGCACCAGCCAATCGCCGTCGATGATGGGCGCAGGCGTCGCCAGCCAATGCGCCAGATTCAGTTGTCGTGGGCTGTAGCCATAATAGCCCTTGAACGCGGCTAATCCGGTGCCGATCTGCGGTGGCGTTAGCAAATACGAAAAATCCAGCGTCACGCCACAGCCTGCTTCGAGTGGCACGGGCAGCATCACCGTCAGCCGATTGCGCTCTAGCGTGTATTCTGCATCCTGATTCAGCAGACGCAGCGTACCAAACAGAAGGCCGCGCTGATAGCTGTTGCTATCTATCCGCAACACGATTTCCGTCAGCGTGCGTGCTGTCAGGTTGGTGTAGTGGATTTGCTGCGAGACGAGCACACTTTTTTCGGCATAATCCACAGTCGCGATGACCTCATGGCGCGTCGCGTTCTGGTCGGGCTGTGCAGCACACACGAAAAGCGGCGCAGGCGTTACAGTCGGCGTGTGTGTTGCGGGCAGGTCCGTCGGCGTTTGGATGCTGTGTAGCTCACGGGACTGCGTGGGCGCGGGTGTTTGCTGCAATTGTGAGACCTGTATGACGCTTTCTGTGGTGCTCGTCGGGCTTAGTGGCGTGCTGGCGTCGGGTGTGGTAGAGGCCGACGAGGGTGCCGACGCCAGATTGCAGCCGACCAGCAGCGTCAGGCACAACAACAGGCAACTTAGACTTGGGATCAGGCGCGAGTTCATCATGGGGCATATGATAATGGGCAGGCTAGCACCACACAATAGCGTGGTCGTGCGTTTTTCATAGCGGAAGCAGCAAGCCGCGTCCCTACATGACCACTGTGAACCGTAGGGACGCCATTTTTGGCGTCCAGGGCGGTGTGACTACTTAGCCCTCACCCCAAACCCCTTTACAGGGGTAGGTTTTTCGGCGGACGTGCCATGGCACGTCCCTACACAACCGCTGTGAACCGTAGGGACACCCAACGGGGTGTCCGGGGCGGTGCAAACCGCCGTAACTCAGGCCAGTCTGTGTGTGTCGCCACTGGCTAAAGCCAGCGGCTGCCGCAGGGCCAACCCCCCTGAAGGGGGCTATGGCACGCTGCATACAGCCTGCTTGAGCAGGCTT
>DAOTTW010000139.1:0-1826 GCA_034437615.1 Anaerolineae bacterium
GGTACGCTGTTAAAAGCCCCCTCTCCATTGTTATCTGGGCATGAAGGGAGAGGGGGTTTGGGGTTTACAGGGGTAGGTATTTGATGTTTGACCGTATTTTATGGCGGCTGACGCCGCCCCGGACACCCCATTGGGTGTCCCTACGGTTCATAGCGGTTGTGTAGGGACGTGCAATGGCACGTCCGCCGAAAAACCTACCCCTGTAAAGGGGTTTGGGGTGAGGGCTGAGTCGTTACATTTGCCTAAAGAAAGTGTAAAAAGTCATGCCCGACACGCTGATTACAAATGCCCGTATCATGGCGCTGGATCACATCAGGCGCGGTTGGCTGCGCACCACAGGCGATAAAATCGCCGCCTTTGCCGAAGGCGATGCACCTAAAGAGCAGCTTGAAGGCGCTGAAGTCATCGACGCGGATGGGCTGACGCTGCTACCGGGCTTTATCGACGTGCATGTGCATGGCGGCAACGGGCATGAAGCGATGGACGCCACACCGCAAGCGCTGCATGGGATGTCGCGCTTTTTCGCGGCGCACGGCGTAACCGGCTTCCTGCCGACCACATGGACCGCCTCACACGCGGACATCATGCGGGCGCTGCACAACATCAGGGACGTGCTGCACGCGCATGAAAACGGCACTGCGCCGCTACCCGGTGCGCAGATTCTCGGCGCACACGTCGAAGGCCCATACATCAACCCGCAGCGGCCCGGCGCACAAAACCCCGATCTAATCCGTGTGGCGGAGCGAGCCGAGGCGCTGGAAATACTGGATACAGGCATCGTCAAGCTGTTGGCGCTCGCGCCAGAAATACCGGGCAATCAATGGCTGATAGATGAATGTGTGCAGCGCGGCATCCGCGTAGCCGCAGGGCACACCAGCGCAACCTATGACGAGATGCAAGCGGCCATCAAGCGCGGCGTGAGCCAGACGACGCACACATTCAACGCCATGCGCGGCTTGCATCATCGTGAGCCGGGCACAGTCGGCGCGGCCCTGTTGCTGGATGAGCTTGACTGTGAATTAATCGCAGACGGTATTCATGTTCACCCGCAAGCCATGCGCTTGCTGTGGCAAAGTAAAGACCTGCACAATATCATCCTGATTACGGATGCGGTGCGCGGTGCTGGTCTGGCAGATGGCGCGAGCTATGAGCAGGACGGGCGGCGCGTGACAATCAAAGACGGCAGCGCCCGCCTGGATGACGGCACGTTAGCAGGTAGTGCTTTAACAATGGATGTGGCGCTGCGTAACACAGTAGGGCAGGTCGGCATCTCGCTAGCGCAGGCTTGGCCCGCGACAAGCCATAATCCGGCTGCATGTGCTGCTGTTGCGCAGCAGAAGGGCCGCATTGATGTTGGCAAGGATGCCGACCTCGTGCTGCTGGATGATGCTTTCAACGTCGTGCGCACCTTCGTCATGGGCCAGCAGGTCTACGCAGCGGCGAGTGGCGATTGACAGGCTACCCCCCGCGTGTTAGATTTCATCCGTGCAAATATACACACCCTAAGCAGTGGCGTGCCTGAACCCGGATGTTCAGCACATCAGCGATTATTCGTAACTACTCAGCCAAACCCATTTTGCCCGCGAATTGGCCTTCACCCCCTCAATCCCCCTCTCCCATCATACCCAGACAACAATGGAGATGGGGAAGCAAGACGTTTAAAGCCCCTCTCCCAGTGCCAAAGGCACGTTCGGGAGAGGGGTTTGGGGTGAGGGCTAAGCAGTTACGATTATTCGCAGATAGGGGAAGCCCGGTGAGAGTCCGGCGCTGTCGCGCAACGGTAACGTGAGGCGAAACGCACCCACGAAGCCCGATTACCTGCCCCT
>DAOTTW010000140.1:0-48616 GCA_034437615.1 Anaerolineae bacterium
AGCGTGCGCACGCTGAATGATGTGCTATACGTCAACGATAGCATCGCAACCGCACCAGAGCGCTTGATTGCGGCTATCAATAGCTTCAAGCAGCCACTTGTGCTGCTCATCGGCGGCGCAGACAAAGATTTATCGTGGGATGCGGCGGTCAGCTTGGCGCTACGCAAATCGCGCCATATCGTCGTGTTTGGTCGCTCTGGCCGTCGGCAGGTCAGCGATAAGGTGATGCGGCTGTTGCGGCTGATGGGCGCTAATGAGCGCGTCGTAACGCAGGTCGGCACGCTTGACGAAGCCGTGCAGCGTGCCCATGAGGTCGCAGAAGCGGGTGATGTGGTCTTGCTCTCGCCGGGTGGCACCAGCTACGACGCCTACAAGGATTTTGCGGCGCGTGGTGACCACTTCCGGCGTTTGGTCGAGGCGCTGTAAACGGTGCCGTCCGTATCCATTGCGGTTGATTTTTGGTGGACGCCGTTCATGGCGTCCCTACAACCGCATTCGATACACGACCCTGTAAATCAAACGTTTTGCGCGTATCGCCGTCTGACGGTATAACTGACCTGACGGTATAACTGAAGCGAAGCCATAGCATCGGGGCCAGCCATGACCGACCAACCCATGAGCAACCGCACGTACCGCCAAACGCATATTACACGCTCAATCCGTCCACCAAGCAGCACAGCAGAGCCAGCCGCAGCAGCACAAAGCCAGGACGAAAAGCGCAGCCTGTGGGCCACGATGGATAAGCCGTTACTGCTGATTACCGGGCTGTTGCTGACCATCGGCGCGGGTATGGTCTTCAGCACGACCTTCGACTGGAGCTTGCAGGAATATGGCTCGAACACGGCGATCTTCCTGCGGCAGCACATGCGCAATGTCGTGCTCAGCACCGGCGCGCTGGTGTTCTTCGCGGCCATTGATTACCGCTTCTGGAAGCGCTTTGCGCCGTTGCTGCTGCTGGTTACGCTGGCGTCGTTGATTGCGGTGCTGATCTTCGGTGATGACACGTTCGGCGCACGTCGTTCGCTGATTGGTGGGCGCTTCCAACCGGGCGAACTGGCAGAGTTTGCGATTGTCGTCTACATGGCGGCCTGGTTGGGCGCACGCAACACGCGCATCCAGAGCATTGCTTTCGGGCTGGTGCCGTTTGGCGTGCTGGTGGGCATCGTCGCGGGGCTGGTCGCCTTGCAACCGGACCTCAGTTCTGCCGCCATCACCAGCCTGACCGCAGTCGGCATGTATTATCTGGCGGGGGCGCGTGTCTGGCATCTGGGCCTTGCGATCTTGAGCGCGTTGCTAGTCGGTGCGCTGGCGGTTAATACGCTGGATTACGCACAAAACCGCTGGGAGCCATACGTCGCCAGCCTCAGCAACCCGATTGAAGCCAACTATCACACGCAGCAGGCCATTATCGCCTTCGTGAATGGGGGCTGGTTCGGTGTGGGGCTGGGCCAGGGTGAGCAGAAATTCGGCTTTTTGCCTGCGCCACATACAGATAGCATTTTCGCCGTCATCGGTGAGGAATTAGGCGTTGTCGGTGCGTCGTTCGTGGTGCTGCTGTTCGTCGCCTTCGTGGTGCGTGGCCTGCAAATCGCTAGGCGTGCTGTGGACCCCTTCGGGGCGTTACTGGCGGTGGGCTTTACCATGTGGGTGGCCGTTCAAGCGCTGTTGAATATCGCTGTGATGACCGCTGTCATCCCATCGTCCGGCTTGCCCCTGCCCTTTATCAGCTACGGTGGTTCTGCGCTGTTGGTGCTGATGATTGGCGTCGGGCTGATGCTGAGCGTGAGCCGCATTGCTACGATTCGCCAGAGCACGTCAAACGGGAGGAAACGCGGTGCGACTTATGATCGGGGCTGGGGGAACCGGCGGGCACGTTTATCCCGCGCTGGCCGCCGCCGAAGCACTCTACAGCCACGCCGCCACGCATAACGACGCACTGACGCTGACGTTCGTGGGCACGGTTGGCGGTGGCGGCATCGAAAAAACGCTCGTGGATAAATCCGATGTGGCTTTTGCTGCCTACGAAGCGCTACCTGCTGGCCCGATTGTCGGTGTGAATCCGCTGCGTGCGTTGGCCAGTTCGGGCAAGATGCTGCTGGGTGTGGCGCAAGGCTTGCGCTTGCTGGCGCGGCATCGGCCACAGGCCATTTTGCTGACGGGCGGTTGGGCGAATGTGCCGCTGGCGCTAGCGGCGTCGCTGCGCAATGTGCCGCTGCTGATTTACCTGCCGGACATCGAACCGGGCAGCACCATCCGCGTGCTGAAGCGCTTCGCCCGACGCATTGCCATCACCGTGCCCGCCGCCGCGCAGCATTTCGACGCGGATAAGACCATCGTCACGGGCTATCCGCTGGGCACGCGCATCACCACCGCCACCCGTGCAGCCGGGCAGCGTCGCTTTTTGCTGGAACCGCAACGCAAGACGTTGCTGATTTTCGGGGGGAGCCGGGGCGCACGCAGTATCAATCTGGCAATTGAGGGCATTCTGGGCGCTTTACTGGCAGATGGCTTGCAGATCATTCATGTGACGGGCCAACTCGATTGGGCGCGTTCGCAGGAGGCGACCCGTGCGCATCATGGGGACCCATACTATCGCCCACAGCCCTATCTCGATGACATGGGGTTGGCCTTTGCCGCTGCGGATTTGGCCATCTGCCGTTCTGGGGCGAGTACCCTGGGCGAGATGCCCTATTTTCGCCTGCCGTCGATTCTGGTGCCGTATCCGTATGCGTGGCGCTACCAGAAAACCAACGCGGATTACATGACGCAGGCAGGTGCAGCGGTCCGCGTCAACGATGAGGCTATGCACGCACAGCTTCTGCCGACGGTTCGCGGCTTGCTAGGGGATGATGCACGCTACGCGACGATGCAAGCACAACTGGCTGCCATCGCACAACCGGATAGCGCGGACAAACTCGCACAGGCATTGATTTCAGTGGCGCGTGCTTAACGCACAGAAAGACAGCACAGCATGATCGAACTGACCTTACTGGTTTATTTCTTATCGGGGTTTTTCGCCTACATCGGCTTTACGCGGGGCTGGACGCAAGAGGTCATCGCGCTATCTGGCATTATCCTGGGGTTGTTCGCTGTCTATCAGTTCGACCCGCTGACGTTTAATTCGTTGGGCCGTGCCGACGAAGGTTCGCTTGAGTTCTTTGGCAATCTGCCATCGGACCAGAAATTTTACCTGCAAACGGTGTTCTTCCTGCTGATCGTCATGGCGGCGTACCAGACGCGGGTCATCTTTGGCCGGGGTGAAGAAGCAGCAGAGCAGCAAAGCCGCAGTCGGCGGCGGCGCGGGCGGCGGCGGCGTGAACCGCTGGAACCCTTGCAATCACGGGTGTTGGGTGGCATCGTAGGCTTCATCAATGGCTATCTGGTCAGCGGCACGATCTGGTGGTTCTTAGAGGTAAATGTGGTCAATGGCGACTATCCGCTGGCACCATTTATTATCTCGCCGCCACCCGGTTCTGCCAGCGCCACAGCCGTCTCTAATCTGCCACTGACTGTACTGACCCAGGGCAACCAAACGGGCGATTTGCTGTCGATTATGGTGGTCGTCGTCTTCGTGATTGTACTCGTTCTGATTTGATGCCGATGTGATGGCTTGCATGATGGGATAGCGTCTTATGATCGAATTGATTTCGGTAATGTGGACCGTTGCGTTTTTCTTCGGCTTCCTGGGCTTCTTGCGCGGCTGGAACCGCTCGTTGACGGGCACGGCAGGCATTTTGCTGGCGGCATTCGGTATCTTTCAGTTTGATGCGCTGCTGCGCAGTTCGGTCTACCTGCTGCTGACGCCGGCTACGGTTTTTCTGGCACAGTCCGCTGTGTTTATCGTCGTCGTGGTGCTGTCGTATCAGGCCGAACTCGAAGACGATGAGTTTACGTTTCAGGATCGGCTGATTGGCGTGCTGGTAGGCTTCGTGAATGGCTATCTGGTAGGCGGCACAATCTGGTATTTCCTGGACATCAACCGCTACCCGTTCTCGCAGTTCGTCACCGCCCCGGCAGCCAATTCACCCAGCGCGGACGGTATTGGCTGGATGCCCATTGTGCTGATTAACGGCGGCACCAACGCCACAGGCGATCTGTTGGCGTTGCTGGTGGTTGGGCTGCTGTTCCTGGTGCTGGTCGTGTTCTAATGGAAAAATCAAAACAGATTTGCAGGGGCGCAATGTATTGCGCCCAGGGCTTAGCACGCTAAGCCCCTACAATGGGTTCGCTTTCGTTTATCCATTATCCATTATCCATTATCCATAAGGTAGCCACACCAGAAAAACGGACGCTCAATGGGGCGTCCCTACGAACGATTTGTGCGTCATTTTCGAGGACGGTTACAGCGGGTTGCAAATTACAAACGGTCAGGCTAGCTAGATGGTTGAGCTACAGCACGGACAGCACATTCATATCGTGGGCATCGGCGGCGCAGGCATGTCAGCCATTGCGCGTATCTTGCTCGGTCAGGGCTACAGCGTCAGCGGGTCGGACCGCAACGCGAACGCCAGTACAGCAGGATTAGCGCAGGCTGGTGCGACGATTTACGCGGGTCACGCTGCCGATAACATCAGGGGCGCGGACCTGCTGATTGCCACCTCTGCGGTGCCGGATGACCACATCGAACTCGCCGCCGCGCAGCAGGCAAAA
Source organism: Anaerolineae bacterium (assembly GCA_034437615.1). Lineage (GTDB taxonomy): Bacteria > Chloroflexota > Anaerolineae > Aggregatilineales > Phototrophicaceae > DAOTTW01. Next base: position 4,651 of record DAOTTW010000140.1, read on the forward strand.
ATCCCGGTCTATCGCCGCTCGGACATCATCAGCGCCCTGATGCCAGGCAAGCACGTGATCGCAGTGGCAGGCACGCACGGCAAGACCACCACAACGGCCATGATCGTGCATATCTTGCAGCAGGCAGGCCATGACCCCAGCTATATCGTCGGCGGCACGATGCAAAACAACGGCACCAATGCAGGCGTCGGCGCGGGTGATGCGTTTGTGATCGAAGCTGATGAGTATGGCCACATGTTTCTCGGCTTAAAGCCGCATACAGCCATCATCACCAACATCGAATGGGACCACCCCGACTATTTCACAACACCTGAAATGCTAGCAACGGCGTTTGCTGATTTTGTTGCGCGTTTGCCGGATGATGGCTTGCTGGTGGGGTTTGCGGATGATAGCCGCGTTCGGGATTTACTGGCTGCACGCGCAAGCCTGCATCGGCCTACTGCCTCTTATGCGCAAAGCGACCCTTCAGCGCAGTGGCGTGGCGCAAATTTACGTTATGAGCATGGCTTGTTGACCTTTGACGTTGTGCATACAGACCAAATGCAGGCGGCGCTGACGCTGCAAATCCCCGGCCAGCACAACGCCATGAATGCACTGGCGGCCATCGCCGCGACAACTGCGCAGGGCGTGACAGTGCAGCAAGCCGCCGACGCGCTAGCCACGTTCACAGGCACCGGACGCCGCTTTGAGCTACGCGCCGACTTCAACGGCATCGCCATCGTAGACGATTACGCCCATCACCCCACAGCCATCAAAGCCACCATCGAAGCAGCACGCCAACGCTATCCAGAGCGTGACCTGTGGGCCATCTGGCAACCGCATACGTATAGCCGCACGCTGCAATTGTGGCATGACTTTCTCGGTGCGTTTGCTGCGGCGCAGCATGTGCTGATTACTGATGTGTATGCCGCACGCGAGCAGGCCCCGCCGGATTTTGACATTCAGCGCCTTGTGGCAGCCATGCAGCATCCACAGGTGCAGCACACACCGACACATGAACAAGCGGTTGCCTTGCTGCTGCGGCAGGTGCAAGCGCCGGCGGTTGTGCTCATCATGAGCGCCGGTGACGCGCCACAAATCGGCCAGCAGTTGCAGCGCAGATTAATAGATTACAGCAAGGGCACAACCCATGATTGAGCTTGCCACGCACACAGATAAATTGCTGCGTGATGAGCCACTGGCCAGGTATACGGCGGCGCGTATGGGCGGCCCTGCGGATTATGTGTATGTGGCACGCAAAGATAGTGCGCTGGACGACATGATTGCGGTGGCGCAGGCGGCCTGGGCGGATAACGTGCCTGTGCGGGTCATCGGCGGCGGCGCAAATATCCTGGTTTCTGATGCGGGGGTGCGCGGGCTGGTCGTCGTCAACCGCATCACCGAGATTCAGTTTGATGATTGGCACGATGGGCGCACCGTGTCGGCTTCGTCGGGCACGAATTTGCAGATTTTGGCCAAAGCCTGCGCGGAACGTGGCCTGAGCGGGATGGAATGGGCGGTTGGCGTGCCGGGGACGGTGGGCGGCGCAGCCGTGAATAATGCCGGGGCACATGGCGCTGATATGGCGGCTAGCATTGCCGATGTCGTGGTGCTGGAAGCCGAAAGCGGCCCTCAATTGTACACAAATAGCGACCTCGCCTATGATTATCGCTATTCGATGCTGAAGGGCCGCCAAGACAGACGTTTTATCGTGCTGCTGGCGACCTTCGTGCTGCCCTACGCTGAACGCGACCACATCAAGGCGAAAATGGCCGAATTCAATGCGTATCGCAAGCGCACACAGCCACCGGGGGCCAGCCTGGGCAGCATCTTCAAGAATCCAGCGGGGGATTATGCGGGCCGCTTGATCGAAAGCTGTGGGCTGAAGGGCTATACCGTCGGCGGCGCTCAGGTCTCGCCCATCCACGCGAATTTCTTCATCAACACGGGCGGCGTTGCGAAGGCCAGCGATTATTTCGCGCTGATTCGGCATGTGCAGGCGACGGTGCAGGCGCAGACGGGTGTCACGCTGGCATTAGAGGTCGAGACATTGGGTGATTGGCCGCAAGATAGCTAACCTGTTGTACAATTCAGGTGTAAATCTCGTAACAGGAGTTGTGATATGGTGGCTCACATCCGCGCCATGTATAAAAACGGCACGCTACGCTTACTAGACGCTGTAGGTTTAAGTGCCGGCCCAATTTGGATGAGTGATGATTTTGATGGTCCGCTACCTGATGAGCTTTGGCTTGGTGAAGACGCCACATCATGACACAACGCACACGCGAACGGCGCACCAGGCGCACAAACCGCCACGCCGCCGTACTCACACAACCACAGACGCGCCCACAAACCCAGGGCGAACGCCCCGCTACACAACAAATCGAGGCACGCGGGCGACCATTCCCGTATCGCATTATTAGCGGCGGCATCGCCCTGATGATGGGCGGCCTGCTGGCTTATTTCCTGCTCTCGGATGCGTTTTACGTGGACGAACTCTACATCAACGGCCTGCGCTACCTGCGCACCGATGAGATCGAGACGGTGACGGCTATCGAGGGCTGGCATGTGATGTGGCTCAGCGCGGATACGGTGCGTGAGCGGGCGTTGCGTGCGCCCTCAGTGGCCGATATTGGTGTGCAGTTGGGGTGGCCGCCGCAGTTGGTGACGATACAGGTCAGCGAGCGCGAACCCGCTCTGATCTGGGAGCAGGATGGCAATAGCGCCTGGGTGGATGTGCAGGGCCGTTTGATGGCCCAACGCCAGCAACGTGACGACCTGCTGCGCATCGTGACCGATAACCGAGGTGCAGAGATGGCCGTGATTGAGGGTCGCCTGCAAGACGATGTGGTGCTCGGTGCCCTACAACTGCAAGAGCTACTTGCGGATGTGACACTACTCACCTATGATCCTGTGCAGGGGTTAGGCTACGTCAGCCCGGAGGGTTGGGCGGTGTGGTTGGGCGTTGGTACGGGGATGCAGGAAAAGCTGCAAATCTACGATGCAATCGTGGCGACTGTCCGTGAGCAAGGCATCCAACCCCGTGAAGTCAACGTCGTCAACCCGGATCATCCCTACTATACCTTTAACTAATTGCAAGTAAGACAAGACGGACCCATGAGTGACATCGTTGTCGGTCTAGACATCGGAACGCACAAAATTTGCACCATCGTCGGTGAGGTGCGCACGGATGACATCTACATTATTGGCGTCGGCATCGAGCCAAGCCAGGGCATGAAGAAAGGCGTCGTCAATGACATCGCTGCACTGACGAGCGCGATTTCTGCCTCTGCACATAAAGCCGAAAAAACCAGCGGCTATCAGATTCGGCGTGCCTTCGTCAGTGTCGCAGGCAGTCACATCACATCGCTGACCAGCCGAGGCACGACAGGCATCCCGAATCAGCGCAGCGTGCAGGCCAGCGACCTGGAAAAAGCCATGCAGCAAGCACGCCTGATCGCCATCCCACACAACCGGGAAGTGCTGCATGTGGTGCCCCGGAGTTACACGCTGGATAGTCAGGATGGCGTGCGTAACCCCATTGGGATGCACTGCTTCCGCCTGGATGTTGATGCCCACATCGTCACCGCATCCACGACCAGCCTGGCCAACGTCGAACGCGCCGTAGAGAGCGCTGGCCTGCTGGTAGATCGCTTCATCCTGAACCCGCTGGCCTCTGGTGATACAGTGCTGACGGAGCAGGAGCGCGAGATGGGCGTGGTCGTGATCGACATCGGCGGCGGCACAACAGACATCGGCATTTTCGTCAATGGTACGATCTGGCATACGGCTGTCATCGCCATCGCGGGCGATCATGTTACGCAAGATATTACGTATTGGATGCACGTACCGTTCGGTTTGGCCGAGGCCGTCAAGATTCAACATGGCCACGCCAACATGAAAGCGGTCAATTCGCTGGATACGTTTATGGTGGAGCCATTTGGCGACGGGATGCCGCAGGAGGTCTCTCGGCGTGAACTGGCGGATGTGATCGAGGCCCGTGTCGAAGAAATCTTCGAGCATGTGCAGCGTGAAATCAAGCGCTCCGGTTATGATGGCCTGCTGCGTGCGGGTGCCGTGATTACGGGCGGCGGCTCCGGCTTAGAGGGCATCGGTGAGGTGGCTGGGCGCATCCTGCAATGCCCGGTGCGGCTGGCCAGGCCAGAAAAACTGACGGGCATGGCCGATGTGCTCAAAAATCCGTCCTACAGCACGAGCGTGGGCTTGTTACGTGTGGGGCTGGAATTAGATGCAGTGGCCGATTACGATAATATGGCAAACGGCAATGGGGTGCCCAACCTCACAAATTGGCTGGGCAGCATCTTCAAGCGCTTCCTGCCCGATGACAGCGACCGCTAGCTAAGCATCCTAACCCAAATACAAGCCAATCCCAACGCATATCCTACCCGTCAGCTTAACGTGGGCTAATCGTCATGCTTGCAAAGGCTGAAGATGTGCGTACAATTGAGGCTAATTAAATCGACACTCATCAAACATCCAACCTGCCCGGCGGCATATGAATTCAAGGACAGAATAACCTGATGGAAGAACTCGAACTAGCAACTGGCGAAAATTTTGCCCAGATCAAGGTCGTGGGCGTTGGTGGTGGCGGCAATAATGCGGTCAACCGCATGATTAACGAGGGTCTAGGCGGTGTCGAGTTCATTGCCGTGAATACCGACAATCAAGCCCTGATGCTATCGCAAGCCAAGACGCGGGTGCGCATTGGTGACAAGCTGACACGTGGCCTGGGCGCAGGCGGCAACCCGGAAACCGGGCGCAAGGCATCCGAGGAAAGCGCCGAGGAGCTTTACGAAGTGATGCGCGGCGCGGATATGATCTTCATCGCAGCGGGCATGGGCGGCGGCACTGGCACGGGCGCATCGCCCGTCATCGCGCAGATTGCGAAGGAACTCGGCGCGCTGACCATCGGCGTTGTGACGCGCCCCTTCACCTTTGAGGGCGCACGCCGCAGCCAATTCGCCGCCGCAGGCATCGAAAACCTGAAAGCACAGGTGGACACGCTCATCGTTATCCCCAATGACCGCTTGCTGCAAATTGCGGATAAACGCGCTAGCTTACAACAGGCGTTCTCGTTGGCGGACGATGTGCTGCGCCAGGGTATTCAGGGTATCTCGGAGCTTATCACGGTGCCGGCACTGATTAACCTGGACTTCGCGGATGTGCGCACGATTATGTCCGAGGGTGGCGCGGCGCTGATGGCTGTTGGGCGTGCTGAAGGCGATGACCGCGCACGGCAGTCAGCCGAGATGGCCATTACCAGCGGCTTGCTGGATGTCACCATCGACGGTGCACGCGGCATCTTGTTCAACATCACAGGTGGGCCAGATTTGACGCTCTTCGAGGTCAACGAGGCCGCCGCCATCATCAAGGAAAGCGCCCACCCCGAAGTGAATATGATCTTCGGTGCGCAGATTGACGAAGGCATGGGGGATGAGGTGCGCATCACGGTGATTGCAACGGGTTTCGAGCAGAGCCGTGCAGAGCGGCGCATCAACAACGAACGCACCAACACCATCCAACCACCCCAAACGCGCACGCAAAGCACAACCTCTGGCCCTGGCACACGCCAACAACCGCAGAGCCATCAGCAGGCGGCGCGTCAGCGTGAGCAACACGACCAACAGTATGACCGCAGCCATGATCGTGACCGGGAGCGCGACCAACGCCCGCCGCGTGACACCCACGAAGCGCGTGAACAAGAGTCGGTGTATCGTGAGCAGCAACCGCCACCACAACGCCAGCAGCAACCGCCACAGCAGCCCGACAACGAACCGCGTGTTTACGATGATCGCCGCATCACCAGCGACGATGAACTGCCCGCGTTCCTGCGTCGGCGTAACAACCGCTAAGCACAGATACAGCCTGTAGGGACGCGCTTTTGCGCGTCCGTTACCGTATGAAGCGGCGGACACCCATAAGAGTGTCCCTACGGCATCTCATCTTATGATACCGAAACCGCGCCGCCGCTGGCTGATCTACCTGTTGCGCTTTGCTGCCATTAGCCTGCTCGTCTGGCTGCTGGTCTGCACAGGGCTGGCCCTGTACATCTACAGCTACGGCACCACAGAACGCGCCCGCCCCGCAGATGTGATCGTCGTGTTGGGGTCCGGCCTCTTTCGTGATGGCTCGCCGGGGCCGTCCCTGTGGGTGCGTTCACGCCATGCCGCCACGCTCTATCATGATGGCTACGCCACTACGATCATCTGCACAGGCGGTCAGGCAGCGACGCGCCCCCGCAGCGAAGCCGACGCCTGTCGCGAAGTCCTGGGTTATTATGCCGTACCTGCATCAGCGGTGGTGCTGGAAGCAAACAGCTACAGCACCGAGGAAAACGCCATGCGCGTGCGTGCCCTGATGCAAGCAAACAACTGGCAAAGCGCGCTGGTCGTCACACAGGGCTACCACATCCTGCGTGCTACGCATCTGTTTGAAAAATACAACGTCGATGCAGCCTTCAGCCCCGTCCCTGCGGAGCAGGACCGTCCGCGCCATTTCTCGCTGATGCGCGAGGTGGCTGCATTGCAGTGGCAACTGCTGAAAGATACGCTCGACCTGCCGTTTACGAGCGTGCCCCTGATCTGAAACGCTGGCCGAACGTGGGCAAAGCGCTTATCGCTTTCGTCCAGCTTGCCTTATAATGCAAGTTACGACATGCTTCGCGCTGCGAGCGTGCATTGATTTCGATTTCGATTTCAATCTTAATCTTAATCTCAATTTCAATCTTAATCTAAATCTCATTCTAAGAAAGGGAGCTAACGACGCTATGCGACGCCTTTTGCCTGTAGCAGCCAGTATGCTGCTGTTGTTCGTCGCTGTGTGGCCCACCGCCGCACAACAAGATTTGCCGCCGACGCTGCGCGTGGTCGAAACGGACCCACTGCGCGGCCAGGAACTTGAATTATCAGAACCCATCAGCATTTATTTTGACCGTCCGCTAGATTGCAACACCTCGAATAATGCTGTTTCGCTGACGCCCTCTGTATCCGGCACGCTGGATTGTAACGGGCAGGCGGCATCGCTGACGTTCACGCCGCAAAATGCGCAGTATCAGCGTGCTACGCAATACACGGTCACGGTCAACCCGACGCTGCAAGCCGCCGATGGCGCGACGCTCGCAGAACCGTTCACTGTGGAGATCAACAGCATCGGCTTCTTAGAGGTCAGCGAGACCTTCCCGCTGGCTGATGCGATGAACGTGTCAACCGACAGCCCCATCACCGTGATTTTTAACCGTCCGGTGGTGCCGCTGACGTTGGCCAGCGATACAGACGCCAACTTGCCCGACCCCTTGCAGATTAGCCCGGCGCTAGCGGGCAGCGGCGAATGGCTGAATACGTCTATCTACGTTTACACGCCGGAAAGCGCGCTGGCGGGTGGCACCCGTTACACAGTGACCGTGCCCTCTGGCCTGGAAGCCGTAGATGGTGAATTGCTGAGTGAGCCGTTTACGTTTAACTTCACGACAGAGCCGCCGCAAATCACCAACCTGACGCCGGAGCCGCAAGCAGGCAATGTGCCCCTGGATACAAGCATACAGGTGCGCTTTAATCAGCCCATAGACCGCGCCAGCGCGGAAAACGCCTTCGTACTCGCATCAGCTATGCCGGGCAGGGGTCCAGCAATGCAACCCGCCACAGGTAGCTTTGAGTGGGCCGACGATGACAGTGGCTTTCGCTTCATCCCGAACCAGAATTTAATGCTGGACACACTCTACCGGGCTGAATTTACGCAGGAACCGCGTGGTGCAAACGGCGGTGCCCGCGTGCAGGGTACGCTTTCATGGGATTTCGCCACCGTGCCCGAACCAGCTATCACAGGCAGCGACCCCTCCGACGGCGATCAAGCAGCGAGCCCGTTCGGCGGCTTCGTGCTGAATTTCGCCTCTCCGATGGACGCAACGCAGATGACCGAAGATATGCTTGATGGCCTCATCAGCATCGACCCCGAACCGCGCCTAGAGCCGGAATATTTCTATCGCTTCTGGAATAACAGCCTGTCCGTTTCTTTCCCGACGGAACCAAGCACCGCTTACAACATCAGCGTGCAACCCGGCCTGCAAGACGAATACGGCAACACCATTGACGCCGCTTATAACCTCAGCTATCGCACAGCGCCCTATTCGCCGGATGTGATGCTCAATGTGCCGTCTTCGGTGGGCTTCTACAATGCCTATCGTGAGCCGACGCAGGTCTATCTGACGCACCGCAACATCTCGCAGGTGGATCTGTCGCTGTACAGTGTGCCGCGCTCGACCTTCGGCCAACTGCTCGGCGGCGACACATATTACAACCCCACGCGGGATTACACACCGCCGCAGCAAAACCTGATCCAATCGTGGTCGATCCCATCACAGGCCCCGGAAAACGCGCAGCGTTACGAACTGCTGACGCTCGGCCAACGTGGTAACGCGATAGTTGATTGTCCCGGCGCGCCTGCCAGCCGCTTGCAGGTCGGTGATGTCGCTATCGTGACGACGGAACCTGACGCGCTGCGCGTGCGCCAATCCCCGCCCGATGGCCAGCAGATCGACGCGATTTTCCGGGGCTATCAGCTTCCGGTTGTGGGTGGCCCCGTCTGCGCTAATAACATCGTCTGGTGGGAAGTAGAATTGCGCGATGGCTCTACAGGCTGGGTCGCGGAAGGTCTGCCTGAAGAATATTTCATCGACCTGCTGCGCCCCGCCGCCACAACCGAAGTCAACGTCCAAGAGGGCATCGGCGGTAGCCTGGAACCCGGCATCTACTACCTGAGCGCCAACGCCCCTGAACTGCGCGACAGGAACCGCAGGCCGCAAGATCATATGCTGGTCGTTTCGACGGCGGTGCTGACCATGAAAGCCAGCATAGACGGCGTTACGATCTGGGCGACTGACGCGCAAAGCGGCCAGCCGATCCCCAACGCGCCGATCACCGTCTACGATGCTGCCTTCACGTCCATTGCCAACGGCGTCACCGATGCCGATGGCATCCTGCGGGTTGATCTGCCGCGTGTCTCCGACCTGTATCAGCGCCGTACCGCCATGCTAGAGGCTGGCGGTCAATTCGGTATGGCCTTCAGCGAATGGACCAGTGGCATCGAGCCGTATCAGTTCGGCCAGAGCTCCGACTTTTACCCGCGCCGTTACCGTTTGTATGTGTATACGGATCGCCCCATCTATCGACCGGGCCAGCCCGTTTACTTCCGGGGTGTCGTGCGCCAGAAAGACGACGTGAATTACCCGCAGGTCGATTTTGACACCGTGCCCATCACCATCGACGATGATCGCGGCGAGACCATCTACAGCGAAAACGTCGAACTTTCGCCCTTTGGCAGCTTCTCCGGCACCTTTGAACTGGCTGATGATGCGGGCCTGGGCTTCTACTATCTGGATGTCCAGTTGCCCTCAGAAGTACGGTTCCAGAGTGAAGGCGGCGGCATCGGCTTCTCCGTCGCGGAATATCGCCTGCCAGAATTTCAGGTGAACGTGACGCCACAGCTTAACGAGGTCGTGCAAGGCCAAACCGCAACCGTCAGCGTGGATGCCACGTACTTCTTCGGTGGCTCCGTCTCGAATGCGGACGTGGATTACACCATCGTCGGTGAGCCGTATGTGTTTGAGTACGACGGGCCGGGCCGCTACGATTTCTACGATACCAGCCCGGACGCCGGCGCACAGGATGCGTTCCGGCCACGCGGCGCAGGTTTGGTCGAAGATGGCGAAGCCCTGACCGACGCTAACGGTGAACTGTTGCTGGATGTCATGACAGGCTTAGAGGACGTTTCACAAAGCCAGCGCTTTAACGTCGAAGCAGTTGTCATGGACGAGAGCAACCAATCCGTTGCAGGCCGCAGCAGCTTCATCGTGCATCAAGCCAACCTGTATACGGGTGTGCGCCCACAGAGCTACGTGGGCACGGCTGGCGCAGCAACCGCGTTTGAGGTCGTCACAGTGGGCTGGGATAGCGAACCCATCAGCGGCCAAAACGTCGAAATAGAGGTCGTAGAGCGCAGATGGTCCAGTGTGCAGGAACGCGACGACGCGGGGCGCACCTCATGGACCTACGAGGTCGAAGAAATCCCGGTGAGCGCTGGCACGCTGACGAGTGATGCGGCTGGCGAAGCCGTGTTTGAGTTTACACCGCCGCAGGGTGGCGTATACAAGGCGACCGTGACCAGCCGCGATGCAGATGGCAACGCAACCACCGCATCGACGACTATGTGGGTTTCATCCGGCCAGTATGTAAGCTGGCGTCAGCAGAACAGCAACCGCATTGATTTGATCGCGGATCAGGATAACTACAGCGTTGGCGATACCGCCGAAATCCTGATTACGTCGCCCTTCCAGGGCAGCGCCGAGGCACTTATCAGCGTGGAACGTGGCGGCGTGCTTCAGGTCGAACGGGTGACGATGAACAGCAATTCGTTCGTCTATGCCTTCCAGATCACCGAGGATATGGCCCCGAATGTGTTTGTCAGCGTCTTGCTGGTGAAGGGCGTGGATGAATTCAACCCGGTGGCGGCCTTCCGCATGGGCTACATCCAACTGGGCGTAGACATCAGCCGCAAAGAACTGGACATCGCCATCGAATCAGATGTCCAGCGCACCTCACCGCAGGGCGACGCTACCTACACTATCCGCACAACGGACTTCTCCGGTGCCCCCGTGCAGGCTGAAGTCGGTGTTGCCGTAACGGACCTCGCCTCGCTATCGCTGAGCACGCGCCGAGAAGCGCCCATTCTGAATTTCTTCTACGGCGACCAGAGCTTGAGCGTGCGCACGTCTACACCGCTGACCATCAACACGGACCAGTTGACGCAGGAAGTGCTGGATACGATCAAGGGCGGTGGTGGCGGCTTCCTTGCGGATGGTCTGGTTGAAATTCGCGGCGAATTCATCGACACACCCTACTGGAACCCGACCATCGTCACCGACCAGAACGGCAACGCAGAATTCACCGTGAACTTCCCGGATAACCTGACGACGTGGCGCTTGGATGCACGCGCCGTGACCGCAGGGCCGGAGATGCGCGTGGGCCAGGATACGTTTGATCTGCTCAGCACCAAGCCACTGATTATCCGCCCCACCACGCCGCGCTTTTTCGTGGTAGGCGATGAGGTCGAATTGGGCGCTGTCGTCAATAACAACACGGAGGCAACACAGCAGGTCGTCGTCAGCATCAATAGCACGGGCGTCACGCTGAACAGTGACCGTCAGCAAACCATCGAGATTCCTGCGGGTGGACGTGGCCGCGTTACGTGGGATGCCGTCGTGAACAACGCCGAGGCAGCCGTCATGACCTTTACTGCCGATGCGGGCAATTTCAGCGACGGCAGCATCTCACCTGTCAGCATTGACGACAACGGCACACTGCCCGTTTACCGCTACGAAGCGCCGGAGACAGTCGGCACGGCGGGCGTGCTGCGCGAGACCGGAGCCACCGTTGAGACCGTCGCGCTACCGCGCCGCTTCGACGTGCAGCAGGGCAACCTGACCATCAAAGCCAGCCCATCGCTAGCCGCCAGCGCCCTGGATACGCTGGACGCCATCGAGACGTTTGAATACAGCAGCATCGAGTACGACATCAGCATTCTGTTCGCGAACGCGCAGACGTTGCGCACGCTCAACGCACTAGACCTGGATATGGGCGCGCTGGATGACACCATCCAGCAAGAAATGAACGTCTCGCTACAGCGCATCTATGCACGCCAGAAGACGGACGGCGGCTGGGGCTGGTACTCGCGTGAGCCATCCGACCCGCAGACAACCGCTTATGCATTGCTGGCGCTACAGGCTGCCCGCACACAGGGCTTTGACGTGCCGCGAGAGACCATCCAGAATGCACAGGGCTATCTGCGTTCACGCATGGCTGTGCCGGGGCTGGAACTTCCACAATGGCAGCTTGATCGTCAGGCCCTGATGCTGTACGCGCTGGCCGAATCCGGTGCGCCGGATGTAGCCCGTACCAGCACACTTTTCGAGAATCGCGAACGCCTGAGCCTGTATGCGCAAGCACTGCTGGCCGAAACCCTGAACGTCATCAACCCCAACGACAGCAGGCGGCTTGATGTGCTGGTCAGCAATCTCGTCGGGGATGCCATCACCAGCGCGACGGGCGTAAGCTGGCAAGAGGACGAGCGTTCGCCGTTCACATGGAGCAGCGACACGCGCACCTCATCTATGGTGCTTTCGGCTTTGCTGAAGCTGCGGCCAGATAGCGACCTGCTGCCCAATGCGGTGCGTCATCTGATCGTACAACGCACAGGCGATACGTGGGAGACGCTGCATGAAACGGCCTGGGTGCTGCGTGCGCTCACCGATTGGATGCTGACGACGGGCGAACTCGACCCGAACTATAGCTACAACATCGCGCTCAATGGCGAACAACTGACATCAGGCCGCGCCCTGGACCCGACAGCCTCTGAGGAATTCGTGATTGACGTGAGCGAACTGCGCCGCGATGTGGCCAACGCCGTCTTGTTCAACCGCACAGGTGGCAACGGCGCACTCTACTACACGGCGCACCTGACCGCTTACCTGCCCGTGCCAGAAATCGAGCCGTTGGAGCGCGGCATCATCATCAACCGCCGCTACACCACGCCCGATGACCCGGATACCGCAGCCGACGAAAGCGAGACCAGCATCACATCAGCAAGCATCGGTGATCTGGTGCAGGTGCGCTTGACCATCGTCGCGCCCAATGACCTGCACTTCGTAGAAATCCACGACCCGCTGCCCGCAGGCGCAGAGGGCATCGACCCACAGCTAGAGACCAGCCAGCAAATCGGCACGCGCCCCGGTGTGGCCAGCGTCGATCTGCGGCGCAGAGGCTGGGGCTGGTGGTGGTTCAGCAACATCGAATTCCAGGATGAAAAGGTCGTGCTGAGCGCGTCGTATCTGCCCGCAGGCACCTATGAATATGTGTATACGATGCGTCCCGGCGTCGTCGGCACGTATAACGTCATCCCACCGACTGCTAGCGAAATCTACTTCCCGGAAGTGATGGGGCGTGGCGCTGGCTCGACGTTTACGATTACACCGTAACGCTGTGCTGTGTGTAGCTATCTATGTGGGGGGCTATGTCCCCTCACAAGGGTAGATATTTCAGGTTATAACAACAAGATGCGACGAATTATTACAAAATGTCAATTTGTGGGGGCGTAATGCATTGCGCCCCTACAGCGGGTTTTCATAGGTCAAACAGGGACCATGTAAACCGGGCATAACCGCCTGTAATCACATTTTACAAGCCACATCGCGCAGGGGTAAAATAGCTACGATGTGACAACGCCAAGCCATCGAGTAAACCCCCATGAACCCATTGCAACCCGTCGTGCAGGCCATCAAAGCCGGGGATAAGGCCAGCGCCCGCACGATGCTGAAGGACATCCTGCAAGACGACCCATCACCGGAGGCATGGCTGCTGGTGGCCAGGGTGAGCAAGACGCCAGAGCAGGCCATCAAAGCCGTGCAGAAAGCGCTGAAGCTGGACCCAAACCACGCCCAGGCACGTAAAATGCTCACCAGACTGCAAGCAGAATCAGCCGCCAGCAAAGCCCCGCCAACGGATAGGCCACAATCCACAGCAACACCCAGGCCAACGCCGGAAAGCAAGCCCACTGTGCAGTTTATCGACCAGAACGATCCCGATGCGCTGGTACAGGCGGCCTTACAGACTGACAACCGGCAGCAAGCCATCGCGCTGGTGCGCCAAGCGCTACAAGTAGACGAGTGGCACTCAGACGCCAACCGCCTGCTTTCGCAATTGGAGAGTCCGCGTTCGCTGAAGCAACTGCAAAACGCCTGGGGCGACAACAGCATCCGCTCAATGGAAGACCTGAAGCGCTCAGGCCGCATCAGCGACGAACAGGTGCAGCTTATCCGCCGCCGCCAAACACAGCAGATCATCTGGAGTGCGCTGCTGTTCATGGCCTTTGTCGGCTCGCTGCTTGCGCTGCGGGCGTTTGGTGTGCTGGAAATCTGAGCACGATCATCAATCGCCACAAACGCGAAACGGGTGTATAAAGAATAGTGTGTCATTCACGCAACGCTGAGCCGTAAAATGCAAATTGGTGGAGAGTATCAGACGTAATGATTACGAACGAGCTACGCGAGGTACAGGACGCGCTGCAAGCCGGGGACCGTGAGCGTGCACAGCAATTGCTGATGCCCCTGCTGCAACAGGACCAGAATAACCCCGATATGTGGGTGATCGCCGCGACTGTGCAGCAAGAGCCAAAGCTGATGGTGGGTGCGCTGAAAAACGCGCTCAACCTGGAACCAGGTCACGCACAAGCCAGCGCCATGCTGAACCAGATGCGGCAGATGCTAGGTGACGCGCAGTTTGAGGCCATTGAGCAGGAATTACAATCAGGGGCAGCGCAGGCCACGCAATCAGCGCCCGCTAGCACAGGCAGCGTGTGGGATCGCCCCTATGAACCGCAAAACGAAGTAGCCTTCGACGCGCAGACCGACGACGATAGCACCACAACATCAGCCGCTTATGACGACGAAGATGACGATGACCTCTACGGCGACATCCAGCCCACAGGCGGCGATACATCCGAGGGCACCTTTCAGATGTTGTGGGATTGCACGGTATGCGGCACGGAAAGGCTACTCGGCGTCACGCATCGCTTCTGCCCGAATTGTGGCACACAGCAAGACCCCGATTGGCGCTACTACCCGGCTGAAGATGAATACGTGCGCGTAGAAAACCACCAGTTCATCGGCAGAGACCTGGAATGTGCTGCTTGCGGCACGCTGAACGCCGCCGATGCCGATTTCTGCGAGAATTGCGGCGCATCGTTGGAAACGGCGACACCTGCCAGCACGCTTGGTGAACAGCGCATCGCATCAGGCCGTGACTTCAAATCCAGCGGCCCACGTGACGCAGCAGCCGAACAGTGGCAAGCACAGATGGCCGCCGCAGGCGTTGAACAGGACGGCAAGAAAAAACGCGGTAGCGGCGGCATCTCCATGAAAACCGTCGTCATACTTGGCATTGCGGCGCTGGTCGCCGTCGGTGCATTTGCCGCTGCCTTCTGGACGCAAGCCGCAGGCGTGACCGTCACAGGCCACGAATGGGAACGCACCATCGTCATCGAGGAATACCGCTACTTTGAAACGCAGAACTGGGACGACAGCCCGCCCGCAGGCGATCAGGTGCGGCGTGGTACCTGCGTTCAGCGCCAGCGCAGCACGCGCCAGGTGCCGGACGGTGAAGAATGCAGCACTGTGCGCGTCGATAACGGCGATGGCACCTTTAGCACACGCCAGGAATGCCGCACGACCTACCGCAGCGAACCCGTTTATGATGACTGGTGCGACTACAGCGGCTATCGCTGGGAATTCGACCGTAACATCACGACCAGCGGCGATAGCGTCAGCGATACGCCCGTTTGGGGCACGGTCAATCTGAATTGTGCCAACGAACGGCGTACAGGCTGTGAACGCGAGGACCGCCGCGAAGAAGCCTATCTGGTGCTATTCGACAATGATGACTCAGACGCGACGTATCGTTGCGACTTCCCACAAGACCTTTGGCGCAATATCCGCGTCGGCTCGGATTGGAATATTCAGGTGCGCGTTATGGACCAGGATGCAGGGCTGTGCAACACGCTAGAGCCTGCGAACTAGGCTGTTCTGCCATATGTGATATGTGGGCTGCCAGATTGGGCCGGCCCTACGATGATTGACCATTATTGTAGGGGTTCAGCGTGCTGAACCCAGGGGATAGCACGCTACGCCCCTACGTTTTGGATATTTTGATCTACAAACAATCTGAATTTGGCATTATTGGCTGATGAAATCCTCGATCAGCTTGTTGACAGCATCGGGCTTATCATGCTGTGCCCAATGCGTCACATCCGGGAAACTCACAAGGTGCCCATCGGCGCACATATCCACGCTGGGTTGCGCCAAACCAATGTACATGGTGTTATCTAGCTCACCCCAGATGAGCAGCGTCGGCGGTGTGATGGTCGGCAGCGGTTGCTTGCCGAAGTCGCGAACCCACAGACGAAACAAGCCGCGATACCAGTTAATCATGCTCGCCAGTGCTTCTGGCTGGCCCCAGGCCGCTTTGTATGCAGCCTGTACGTGCGGTGGGTCAAATGTGCCCTTATTGGTGGTCAGCTTCAGGGCGCGGACCATGCCGTTAAAATCACCTGAACGCAGCAATGCCTCTGGTAACGCGGGGATGAGAAAGGCATAGGCGTACCAGACGCGGCGCAATTGCTGCCAGTTGCGTTGCACGATGGCCTGCGCGAACACACGCACATTCGGCACGTTCAAGATCACCAGCTTCTTGACGCGCTCGGCGTATTTTTCGGCCACGTACCACGCCACGAAGCCGCCCCAGTCGTGCGCCACAAGGTTCACCTGCTGATAGCCCAACACATCAAACAGGGCCACGAGGTCGGCGGCTAGCTGCTCGATGTGATACGGCTCGATGCCTGTGGGCTTATCGCTGGTGTTATAGCCGCGCTGGTCCGTTGCGATGACACGATAGCCCAGCGCGACAAAATGCGGAATCTGCGCCTTCCACGCATACCAGAATTCCGGAAAGCCATGATTGAACACCAGCGGCTCACCATCTTCCGGGCCAGCCAGCACAATATGCAACTGAAGGCCGTTGACCGTCACAAAGCGTTCTTCATAGGGCACGCCAATATCAATTGTGGGTTCTGGGTTCATGTGTCGCTCGTTGTATCGTCGTCGGTTTGGGTGGGGATGCTGGCGCGTGCGGATGGCTCTTGTGGCGCAGGCGGCTTTTCGGGCATCGGGGCCGCGAAGAAATTCGCGAGGCGCTCGTTAACGGCGTCGGGTTCGTCATGCTGCACGAAGTGACCTGCATCGGGGAAGTAAATCAACTGTGCATCATCGCAAATTCGTGCGCTTTCGTCCGCAAGGCTGCTTTCTAGCGCGAAGTCTTTTTCGCCCCATAGGATCAGCGTCGGCGGCGTGATGTGCGGTGCGGGCCGCTCGCCCCGTCTGCGTGCGCCCCGGCCAGCCGCCCGATACCAGTTAATCATAGCAGTCAGCGCGCCCGCTTGCGCCCAGGCTTCTTTGTAGCGTTCTATATCGTCGTCGCTGAATGCACCCGCTTTGCCGCTGCGTTGCAGCCCTTTGCCGAACGAGTCGTAATTGCTGCTAATCAGCGTTTCTGGCACCGATGGCACCTGGAAGAACAGCATATACCAGCTTTTGAACATCTGCTTGATATTACCGAGCAGCAGCGCCTTACCAACAATGTGCGGATGCGGCACATTCAGAATCGCCAGCTTTTGAACGCGGTCAGGGTAAATCTCGGCCACTTCCCAGGCCACCGCAGCACCCCAATCATGGCCCACCAGATACACCTGCTGATAATCCAGCGCATCCATCAGGCCGACGACATCCAATGCCAGCACATCCAGCGTGTACATATCAACGCCTGTCGGTTTATCGCTCAGGTTGTAGCCGCGCTGGTCGGGCACAATCACCCGATAGCCCTTATCCGCTAAATAGTCGATTTGCTGCCGCCAGCCATACCAGAATTCCGGGAAGCCATGCAGCAAAATCACAGGCTCGCCCGTCTGCGGGCCAGCCATCACCACATGCAAGGTAATGCCGTTCGTCTCGATCTGCTGATTTTCATAAACGCGGGTCTTGGTTGCTTCTGCCATGCTGTGTCATCTCCGATGCTCACAATGCGTCACGCATCATCTTGCCATGCATGGCGGCAAACGCAAATGGTCTATTGCCATACATATAACGCATAGGCGTCATTGCGCCAGACAGATTGCAAATGTTGCGCCAGGAAAGCCGGGAATTGCTCGTTTTCAGCACGCGCATACTCATGCTCGACCAGCCAGAAATCGTAATTGGCCTGCGCCACCAGCAGATAATCATACGCTGTGCGCCATGCCTGCGCCTGCTCTGCTACGCTGCGGCCCTGCATCAGCGGACGATACCACACATCATAGAGCACATCCGGCGTACACTGCACAGCGGACGGGCAATAATAGGCTTTCGGCTCCCATAGTAGCAATACACGGGAATCTTGCGGCATCGTCCCTAATTGCTGCATGGCGTCGTAATAGGTGCCTAAATTAGCACGTAAATACGCATCAGCGCTGATGGTATTGGCCAGATGGGGCAGGGCGCGTGTGCTGGCAAAACGGTGCAGCACGTCGATAGAACCCAGCAGCAACGTAAAGCCCAGCAGCACATGCAGCATGAAACGCATATCCAGCGGGCGACGTGGCCAGCGCGACACATGGTAATAGGCCAAGCCGCCCAGCACAGCAGGCACAGGCGCAGCCACCAGCATCAAGCGCGGTTGTGCCCCGATGCCACTAACCGCCGCCAGCAGCAGCCAGAAGGCCAGCAGCGGCAACGCCAGCAGCGCCAGATCACGCACAACGGGCCGCAAAGCCGCATCCAGACGCCGCCACATAAATAGCAACGCAAACGGCAAGGTCAGCAGCCAGGGACTCAGCGTAAAGGCATAGGGCGAATAGCGCTCAAGGCCGAAAATCGTGGCCGCAAACGGCAAAATAGGCCACTGCCACGCCAGGTTACCCGATAGCAAGCTATCACCTGTGGCGCTGAAATTTGCGCTGCGCAGGTCGTCCCAATTCACGCCACCAAGCAGGCCATGCACATACGGATACAGTGGATTCTCGTACAGCAGCAGCCCCTTCAGCATCCAGGGCGCGAAGGCCAGCAGCGCCACAGCCGTTAAAATCAGGGCATTACGCAGCGCCACACGCCGTCCTGAGCGCAGCAGCACGAACACAGCGGCTGCGATAGCGAGCGCTGCCGCTGTGTATTTCACGCTGACTGCCAGGCCAAGCAGCACCCCCAGCAGCGCTGATATTTTCACGGGCTTGGCATCACGCCAGAGCAAGAGCACGCTCAGCGTCACAGCGCCGTAAGCCATCACAGCCAGGTCAACGTAGGGCCACGCGAACAGCAGCCACAGGCTATAATTGCTGAGCAGCAGCAAAATCGTCACATAAGCGGCGGTTGCATCTGTGTAGCGGTAGACGATACCCGCACAGGCCAGCAATGCCAGCGCACCAAACGCAAAATGCAGCAGCGCCGGGGCCGTTTCGCTGCCTAGCGCCAGCGGCAAGCCATAGAGCAATTCGACAGCCTGCGGAAAGCCCATAAAGTGATTTTCAGCCCGCGTTGTGATCGCGCCATCTTGCAGGTAGCGCTGTGGGGCTTCGAGATGATAGGTCAGCGCATCCCATGCGAAGGGCGGAGCCAGCGCTTGTAGCAACGCCAGCAACAGCAACGTGCCACATGCCAGCACGACAAAGCGCTGCCAGCCCGTTTGCACCCGCAAGCCACGCCGCAGCAGCGACAGCAGATCAAGCAGCCAGCGCCAGCACGAGCGCAGCAGCACCGCACCCATCAGCAGCACCAGCAGCCACAATTCTGCACCGAAAACGCCCAACATCCCCAACGCAAGCAAGCCGATGCTGATGCAGCCCAGACCTAGCAACGCCTGTAGCGCGACCTGCTCCGGTTTGCTCAGCGGCATTGCCTGCAAACCAGCACGATGCAGCAGCACGCGCCCGAACCCAGCGCCCACCGCACAGATTACAGCCACCAGCAGCACATCAAAGCCAACCAGCGCCACACGCTGCAAGCCACTGATTAAGATGCGTGCTTGCTCTGCGACGTTATGGCCCCAGTAATAAAGCACCAGTAGCAGCGTAATCAGCGCCAGCAACAACAGTTTTTGCGTAATCTGCCCCATGATGGCCCTAATCGCTATGCACGGCGGCGCAGCAACGCCCGCAGACGCGGCCAACCCCGCGTAAACGCCCGATACAGCAGCGGATACGGCGCATAATCCCACGCGCCGATGCGCCGCCGAACGGTTCCACGAAAGCCGCGCTTGAATTGCCACACGCCCCACAAGCTATCGCTCTCGTCAAAGACATCCGGCGCGCCCCACATATCATAAAGCGCATAGCCCCTTGCCTGTGCCCACTGGATTGCGTGCCATTGCAGCGCATAGTTCGGCATCCGCTGCCGCTCTTCATCCGCAGAGGCACCGATGAAATACCAGCAGGTGCGCCCAAAATGGTACAGCAGCACGTGCGCAAGCGGCTTATGCGCGTATTCTGCGATGAATGCCTGCGCCATACCCGCCTGCATCAGTGTGCGCCATGCCTGTTCATAGTAGCTGTAGGGCCGCGTGGTGAAGTCGTCGCGTTGGCCTGTGCCTGCATACAGTTCATACAGCAGCGGCAAATCGTCCAGCGTGCCCGTTCGGATGCTGACGCCCTTCTTCGCAGCCGTGCGCACCTTACGCCGTGTGCTCTGGCTCATGGCCGCCAGCAGATCATCCGCCGATTGCGTCAGGTCCAGCGTTACCGTGTTGCGGAATTGCACCTGATCGGCGCTGTATTGCCAGCCGCGTTGTGCTAGTAGCTGCATGACATCCTGCCCACTTGGATGCGCTGTAGCATCGTTATCACCGGGGACGCCTGTGGCGATCAGCACATCGGGGTCGATCTTCAGCCAGATGGCGTGCTGCTGTTTGGCAATCCCTGCCAGTGTGCGCAGCATATCATCCAGCAAAGCGGGCTGATCGTAACGCATCGCTGGCCCCTTCGAGATGTAGAGCAGGCGCAGTGGCCCCACACGCCGCACCCCAAGCGACGCCAGCGCAACAGGTCCATCGGGCGGGCTGTCATTCTCATAGAAGGCCAGGCGCAGCGGATGCCAGCCTGTCGTATCGCGCTTGATCTCGCCCCATTCCCAGCTTTGCAGGATGTGCGCGTTCGGCATCTGGCAGAGTAAAGCGTTCCAGCGGTCGCGCTCATTGATGCGGGTATAGCGCAGCGTCATAATAGCATCTGTAGGGCGCGTGGCTTCATCGTGTAAATTAGTTCCTGACCGCGTGCGGGTTCACCGTCCATATCCAAGCCCAGCAAACCGTCGCCGCGTTGGATGCGTACATGGCTCGCACGCGCAAAACGCACCTGCGGGTGCGATAGGTGCGTGCCTGCATAGCCCTGCCACAGCGCCGCCAACAATTTACGCCGCGACATACCTTCAACCAGCACAACATCAAAAACACCGTCGTCAATTTCGGCCAATGGCGCGATGCGCAGGCCACGCGCAAAGGTCGTGCTGTTGGCGATAGCCGCCAACCAGCTTGTGCCCGTATACCAGGGCGTGCCATCCAGCGTGATCTGCATGGGCACCGGGCTAAAATGCATGATCGTGCCGACGATGGACGTAAAGAACGTCCAGGCGCGGCGCTTGGCGGACGTTTCGACGCGCTCGGCCACATCCGCGCTCAGGCCCACACTGCTGATATTCAGAAAGTGGCGCTCTACCCCGTCGATTGTCACGTTGCCGACATCCACCCAGCGCGCAGAACGTCCGGCCAGCCAGGGCACAGCCAGTTCTGCGTTACGTGGTAGGCCCTGCGCACGCGCAAAATCCTGTCCGGTGCCTGCCGGGATGCTGCCGTAAATCAGCGGTGCATCGGGGTAAAGGCCATGATGCCGCACCAGGGCGTTAATCAGCGCGTGGTTCGTGCCATCCCCGCCGATAGCCAGCACGCGGCCTGCTTCGGCTTCGATGGCTTTTACCAGATGTTCCGGCACTTCGTCGGCGTGGTCCGTAATGGCGACCACCAATTCACCGAATGTATGGCGCAGTAGCGCTTCGATGGCGTGCCAGACGCGCAATGCCGCGCCCGATGCAGCGTAGGGGTTGACGATAATCAGTGTTTTGGCTGTCAGCGCGTTGGCGATCATGTTAACCCTTTGATGGCACGCATCGTATTCGTCTTGATCCACTTCCAAAGGCTATTGGGATACGCGACCGTCACCAGCAGAAGCATAAACACGCCGAACGCGAACACGCCGATAATCGACGCCCGATCCGTATGATCCGGCGTCAGCGACAGGCCGATCATCCAGCCCATGATAAGAAGCACCCATGCGGCAACGGGCAACAGCAACCAGGCCGGATGAATGTCCAGCACGTTCAGCAGTGCGACGATTGCCAACCAGAAGACCAGGAACATCGTGCCTTACCTTCGCTTTGTGTACAGCTTGCTTATGGGCGCGGTGTGTAATCGCCGCGCACGATCCATTTATACGTCGTTAGCTCTTGCAGGGCCATCGGGCCGCGTGCGTGCAGCTTCTGCGTGCTGACCGCCACCTCTGCGCCCAGGCCGAAGGCGCTGCCATCCGTCCAGCGCGTGCTAGCATTCCAGTAGACCGCCGCCGAATCGACCACATTCAAGAAGCGCTCGGCGTTGTGTGGGTCTTGCGTCAGGATGCTATCGCTATGCTGTGTGCCATGCTCGCGGATGTGCGCCAGCGCTGTCTCCAGGTCTGGCACCACGCGCAGATTCAGCACCAACGCCGTCCATTCAGTATGATAATCCTCATCCGTCGCCGCATCTACGCCTTCATGACCGGCAAGTAGGGCCTGTGAGCGCTCATCGGCTTTAAAGATAACACCCGCAGCCGCTAACTCAGTGACCATACGCGGCAAAAACGCCTCTGCGATGCTTTCATGCACGAGCAACGTTTCGACGGCGTTGCAGACGGCGGGCTTTTGCGTCTTGGCATTGTGGATTACGGGCAGCGATTTATCCAGGTCGGCGCTGGCATCCACGAAGATATGACAGACACCCATGCCGCCGATAATCACAGGAATGGTGCTGTTCTCGCGGCAAAAATCGTGCAGTTTAGGGCCACCACGCGGGATAATCATATCAATGTACTGATGCAGCTTGAGCATCTGCCCCACATAAGCGCGGTCCGCGCTGTCGATAAACTGCACCGCGTCCTGTGGGATGCCCCGCGTGCGTAGCGCGTCTTGCAGGATGCGCACTAGCTCGGTGTTGGTGTTCAGCACATCCGAACCGCCGCGCAGGATGACCGCGTTGCCTGTTTTCAGGCCGAGTGTGGCAATATCGACGGTGACATTCGGGCGCGATTCGTAGATGGTGCCCAGCACACCCAGCGGCACGCGCCGCCGTTCGATGTGTAGGCCCTCCTGCAATGTGCGCTGATCGTAGCTTTCGCCAACCGGGTCGGGCAATTCGGCCACTTTGCGCACATCGGCAATCATGCCCACCATGCGCTTATCCATCGCCATACGGTCGCGCATCCAGATGGGGTCAACGCCTTTCTCGCGGGCGGCTTGTAGGTCTAGCGCGTTCGCCGCCAGGATTGCGGGCGTCTCGGTTTCCAGCAGGTCTGCGATGGCGATGAGCGCGGCGTTTTTCTGTTCTGTCGTCAGTTCCGCTAGCGTAACGGCGGCGTCTTTGGCGCGTTTGCCCATCGCCTGCATGTCGATGCTGTTGGTGTGTGTCGCTTGCATGGTCGGTTTATCCCTCAGTTTGCTGTTCTTGTTTTGTATATCGCAGGCTCGTGCCAGGCGGCAACATCAAATCAGCAGCACCATATCGTTGCGATGCACCGCCGCATCCCCATAACTGAAGCCCAGCACATCGCTAATCTGCGCCGACTTAATGCCACGAATGCGCCGCAGTGAGTCGCTATCGTAATTGCTGAGGCCGTGCGCGACCTCAACACCGTGCGGGTCTATGATAGATAACGTCGCGCTGCGCTTAAAGTTGCCCTTTACATCTGTAATGCCCACAGGTAGCAGGCTGGCCCCATCCGGCGCTTGCAGGGCACGCACAGCCCCCACGTCGATGGTCACGCTGCCCTGTGTGCGGTCCGTCAGCAGCCAACGCTTGCGGCTTTCCAGCGTGCTGCCTGTCGCTTCAAAGCGTGTGCCGATGTGTTCACCGCCCATGACAAGGCGCTCAATCACGTTTGGCTCACTGCCAGAGCAGACCACCGTCGTCACGCCTGCACGTGTGGCCACCTGCGCCGCCTGTAATTTAGTGACCATGCCGCCCGTGCCGAGCTTCGTATTGCTGCCCGTCGCCAACGCGAGCACTGCTTCATCAACACGTTCTACCACTGGAATCAGCGTCGCGGTTGGGTCTCTGTGTGGATTCGCCGTGTACAGGCCCGGTGTATCCGTCAGGATAATCAGCGCGTCGGCTTCGAGCACACTGGCGACCAGTGCAGATAGGTTGTCGTTATCACCGACGCGGATTTCCTCCGTCGCTATCGTATCGTTCTCGTTGATAATCGGCACGATGCGCTTTTCCAGCAGCGTCAGCAGTGTATCCCGTGCATTCAAATAGCGGCCCCGGTTGCTGAGGTCATCCCGCGTTAATAGCACCTGCGCTACAACGATGCGGAAAATCTCGAACAGGTCGTTGTAAATGCGCATCAGGTGGCTTTGGCCCACTGCCGCAAGCATCTGCTTGGCGGGGACGCTACGGCTCAAATCGGGAAACCCCAGGCGTTCGCGTCCGGCGGCCTGTGCGCCCGATGACACCAAAATAACCTCGTGCCCTGCCTGATGCAGATGCGCCAGTTGCGCCACAATCTCCAGGATGCGTTGACGATTCAGGTGCGTTGTGGCAGCCGTCAGCGTGCTAGTGCCGACCTTGACGACGATGCGTTGCATGATGGTTCGCAAATCCTCATTAGAGAGCCGCATCAGATCAATCGCGGCTAAAATCACATGGTCATTATGCCCAGAACCTATTCTAATGCAATCGGCAGCCGGGGGGCAATTTCGGACGACCACAAACCCCCCGAACTCGTTTATAATAGGTGTCATCTTTTTCGCCAGGATGTTTGTGGAGCACGTAAGCCTTATGGAACCGCAGGTCTCGATTAATCCGCAAAACTGCGTCATTGAATTTCGGGTGACAGATGAGCAGCGTTTCCAGATTTTTCTGCGCTTCTTCGAGTCGCTGCGCACACAAACACAAAGCCGCAGCCCCATGCAGGCCAACTCAATCGCAGATACGATTGCCAACGCCGCCACGCTGAAGGCGAAATCCTACGACAGCCCGGAAGAATGGATGCTGACGTTTCGCCCACAGGATTTGGCCTATCTGAAGCTGCCCCCACACCGCGACGCCATCCAAGCGCTGAAGCGCTGGCAGGGGCTGACGCGCAAAGAGCGCCGCACCGATATAAAGGAAAACGGCAGTGGCGACCCAGCCTTGCAGACGTTAGCCGAGTTCGTGGATATGCTCAAGCACTTTCAGCATATCGAATATGAACTGGTGCGCTGTGAAAAGACCAGCAGCGACAGCGCTCGCATTGATTACACGGCCTATAGCTATCGCTTTCGCGGCAAGGTCGCGCTAGAGGAAATGCTGCTGTTCTTCGGCTTCTTCAGCATTATCAACGATAGCTGCTGACCAATCGAAAAATCAATGATGGCCTATTCGTTACGGTGTCGGTACATGATTTAACACACCCATAAAACCGCAGATTGCAAGTCTACGCTACAATGCGCAGCGACACGATCACGCTTACAAAGGCAAACGCTTATGGCTGCTGTCGCCACACCTGAATTATCCGGCAGATACCCTGCTGATGAGCGCATCTATCGTCAACGCATCCGCGCCTGGACGCTCTACGATTGGGCGAACTCGGCATTTGTGACCACCGTGCTCGCCGCCCTGCTGCCTGTGTATTACAGCAGCGTCGCCGGGGCCACGCTGCCCAGCGAAGCCACCGCAACGGGCTATTGGAGCATCACGCTGAGCATCTCGCTGTTTATCTCCGCACTGATTTCGCCCCTCCTCGGCACCGTGTCGGATGTGATACGCGGCAAAAAGCGCTTCCTGGCCATCTTCGTCGGCATCGGCGTGCTGGGGTCGGGCCTGCTGATCTTCATCAACACGGGCGATTGGTTTCTCGCGTCGCTGTTTCTGATTATCGGGCGTATCGGCTTCGGTGGCTCCATTGTGTTCTATGATGCGCTGCTGCCGCACGTCGCCAAACCAGCAGATCAGGACCGCGTATCGACGCGGGGCTATGCCTTCGGCTATCTCGGCGGCGGCATCCTGCTGGCGATTAACGTGGTGATGGTGCAACTGCTGCCGGAGGATAACCTCGGTATCAGGCTGTCGTTTTTGAGCGTGGCGGCTTGGTGGCTGGTTTTCTCGATTCCTATTTTTCGCACCGTACCAGAGCCACAAGCCGATTCCGCCGATTTACAACCCGGCGAGACCGTCGTCAGCGTTAGCTTCAAGCGGATACGCGCCACCTTTGGTGATCTGCGCCAGTACAGCGAACTGTTTAAATTCCTGATTGCGTTCCTGATCTACAACGATGCTATCGGCACGATTATCGGCCTCGCAGCGATTTACGGCGCAGAACTGGGCTTCGGCACACTTGAACTGGTGCTGGCGCTGCTGCTGGTGCAATTCGTGGGCATCCCGTTCAGCCTGATCTTCGGCTCACTGCCTGCGCGTAGCGGCAACCCGCAACGGCATCGTTATCTGGCGTTTATCGTGTTCAATGCAGTGGCGCTGCCTGTGGTCAGCATCATCGGCACAGCCACACTACCCGCTGATTTGATCGGCAATGAGCCTGCACCCTTCACCACACAGGATGCGTTCGTCGGTGAGGGCAGCTATAGCGTGGTCGATCTGGACAATGGCGGCGGCTGGCAGACGTTGACCGTCAGCGGGCAGCAGCAGATCGGCACAGGTGCGATTGCAACCATCACGGCGGCGCTGTCTGGCATCCCTGATGATGTGGATTATCTCGTCAGCGAGGACGCAGGCGCGCTGCTGTCGATGCCGTTAAATGGCGAAACGCTGCGCATTACCTACAGCGTCGGGCCGGATAACGGCTTGCTGGCCTTTGAAGTCGATGGTGAAGCCCTGACGCAAACGGTAATTGCTGAGGATGGCAGCGAATTTCAGGAGCGCGTGATTATCGACACCTACAACGATTTCCCGCGTTACAACGAGCGCACGACGCTCACATTACCCGCAGCAGGCCAGCAAACGCTGACGCTGCTTAACCTCGGTGAAGCCAGCATCGCGGGCAACGGCACGCGCATCGAGGTGGCCAGCATCGAGGTGCTATCTCCTGTGCGCCAGAATAACCTGCCCGTGATTTTGGGCGCGTTGCTGGCCGTGCAAGCGGTTGGTCTGGCCTTTGCGTTCGCCTTTGGCAATGCCTTCAAGGGGCTGGCTGACCGGCTGGATACGCGCCGCAGCATTTTGCTGGCCTTAGTGATCTACGCGGTAATTGCGACGCTGGGCTTCATCCTGACCAGCACGCTGCAATTCTGGTTTCTGGCGTGGATGGTGGCGATTGTGCAGGGTGGCAGTCAGGCGCTAAGCCGCAGCCTGTACGCCAGCCTGATGCCAAGCAGCAAAAGCGGCGAGTTCTTCGGCTTCTATAGCATCATGGAGAAGTTCGCGTCGATTCTGGGTCCGCTGTTGTTCGCGGGTGCTGTGGTCGCGTTTGGCAGCAGCCGACCCGCTATCCTGAGCCTGATCGCGCTGTTCGTGGTCGGCGGCTATCTGCTGACGCGGGTGGACATCGCAGCAGGGCAGCAACGCGCCCGTGAAGAAGATGCCGCCATTATGGGGGCCAACGGCTAGACGCTGAAAACCTCGTCAACCGTCACGGTAAAACCGGGCAGCACATCCCCACCAGATAGCGTCTGCCCGGCTTTGTACACAGCGCTGCCAGCAGCATCGTAGACTTCGACCAGCTTGGGTTCAGGGTAAATCAACCAGACGAGGTGCGCCCCATGCTGCAAGTAAAACGCGGCTTTCTCGCGTAATTCGTCATAGTTGTTGCTGGCTGATTTGATCTCTACGCAAAAATCCGGCATCCCTTCAAGGCTGCTGGCATCACTGGCGGCTTCATCGGTCACACGGAACGATACATCCGGGCGGCGCTGGTTATAGCGGTCGCCGGGTGGTGCATGGCTGGCTTCCATGCTCCAATGGCCTTTGATCGTGGGGTTTTGCTGCAAGAAAACAATCAGCAAATGAATCAGCCAACCCGCGATTTTACCGTGTCGCTCGCTCGTCACCTTCTCGCTGATCCTTCCGTCGATCAATTCCAGCCGCTTATCAGGATTGTCAGCCACGTAAGCCGCAAAATCCTCTATTGTCAGCACACCTTCACCCAGCGCCATAGCGATCTGCCTATCGTACTCACGATCCATCATATTCAGCGTATTTCAGGGGCGCAACTTTTGCAAGATGCACACGTATTGTAGAATAGGCACAATCTGACGCAACAGCCGCAAAAAGGACAGCAAACATGGCCGACGAAAACACCTACAAGAACAACCTGTCAATGGATGACGACGACGAAACACAAAACGCCGAAGCGCAGACAGACGACCAAAACGCGCAGCAGGATTACGAAGAGATTGACGAGGAACCGTTGCAAACGCCGATGGAGCGCTTCTTCTATCATCAGCGCCGCGCACTGGAAGAAACGGGCCGCGCACTGGATGCCCTGTTGCCGCCGGATTTCCGCAGCCACAGCGCAGCAGCCAGCCAGGAATTTACACAGGGCTTTCGCGTGTTGGTGGATGCTGCCATTGATGAGCTAAAGCGCGTCAGCGAACGCTCTGATCAGACGCAGGATGAAACCGCCGACGACAACGACGACGACGACACGCCATCCAGCACGGGCAAGACGAAGGTCAAGATCAACGTCGATTAAACATCCGGTTTAGGTCTCCCGCGTGCCGCAAGGCACATTGCACAAGCGGACAGGCACATCGGCCTGTCCCTACGGGATACCATTTGTAGGGGCGACCCAGTGTGGTCGCCCGCGTGCCGCTAGGACTTCACGAAGAACAGCGCCAGCAACGTCACGCCGCTGAAGCTATAGCCCACCATCGCCAGCGTTGTATCGCCGTTGGTATAGAAGATCGTAGCGGTAATCAGCAGGCTGCCGAACAAGAACATGCGGTTCGTGCGGCGTCCCTGCATTTCGATGCGGTTCAGTTGCCGCCGATACAGCACACTCGGCTTAGAGACAATCGCCACTTCGCCCTTAATCACCTGATTCAGCAGTTTCTCGGTGCGCTGCGGCGTCTGCGCCAGCTTGATAAGCTGCTGCGCTAGCAGGATCAGGCCCTGCGGCCCACTCGTGAAGTACGGCAGAATCGGCTCCAGGAAGGCTTTTTGTAGCTGATCCACCAGATTATCGTCTTCAGTGGTGATGAGTTGCTGCGTGTAATACTGGATCTCGTTCCAGGGGTTGTAATCGGGGTCTAGCGCGATGCAGATGCCCGTCAGGATGGCCACAGAACGCCCCAGATACACAAAGTCCTGTGGCACACGGAAGGGCATATCAAATAGCAGATCGGTGAATTCGCGCCCAATCTCCGACACGACCTCAAAATCTATATTGCTCATGTCCTTCATGGACATGCCCCACACCTGATCGAAGACCAGCGTCGTCGCTTCCTCGATGCGTGTTGTGTCTGCATTCGGCAACAAGAAACCGAGCTTCTTGTAGGATGCGACCAGCCTTTTCGCATCACGGGTGAGGACCGCCGCCAGCGTATCAATCAAGCCCTGCCGGATTTCGCGGGTCAGCGAGCCTGTCATGCCGAAGTCGATGAAGATCAGCTCAAACGGGCGACCACCCTTGCCAGCATATTGGCTGACATCATCAACAGGCAAGGGGCGCAAGAACAGATTGCCGGGGTGCAGGTCCGCATGGAAGAAGCGCTCCTCGAAGATTTGCACCATGTAGGTATCCATCATGCGCTTCGCAACCTCTTTACGATCAATGCCTGCCGCATCCATCGCCGCGTAGTCGTTCAGCTTGATGTTGGTCACGTCTTCCATCGTCAGCACAAGGTCGGTGGAATGCTGCGGGTATGTCTCTGGCACGTAAACGCCTTCGACATCCGCGAACATCCTGCCGAAGCGCTGGCCGTTGGATAGTTCCTTTTCGTAAGAGACTTCTTCCAGCAGCACGCGCCCGAATTCCTCGGAGAGCAGCACCATATCCGCACGTCGATTGACGAAGCGGAAGCGCATGGCCACCCGTGCCACGATGAACAGCGCGGCCATATCCGTATAAATTACATCGCGGATGCCAGGACGCTGCACCTTGATGACCACCTGCGTGCCATCGCGCAGTTTGGCGCGGTGCACCTGACCCAGTGACGCCGCCGCGATGGGGTCCGGGTTAATCCACGCAAAGCGCTCGTTGATCTCGCCCAATTCCTGCGCGATGATCTTCTCGATTTTGCTATAGCCAATCGTCGGCACCTTATCCTGTAGGCCGGATAGCTCCTTGATGACCTCTTCGGGCAGTACATCGGCACGTGTACTGGCAAACTGACCCGCCTTAATCATCACGCCGCCCATGCCAATGGCAAAATTGCGGAATTGGCGGGCGTACTTGCGCCAACGTTTCGTGTTGCGGTTGTTGACCCAACGCGGGAAGTAGCTTGCGACAAGTAACTGCCAGAACGTCAGCCGACCAAACAGCCACAATGCGAAGAACAGCGTGCGAAAAAAGCGTGCCTGCATCCGCAATGAGCGCGGACGTAAGCGCTGCACCCGTTCTTCGACGCTTTCCAGCGCTTCTTGCAGGCTTTCGGCGGGTGAGGTGGTCGTCGGTTGCGGTTGTGGTGGCTGATCTTCGGCCATCACATCGGGGATGTAGCCCATTGCCGGCATCGACTGGCCAGTGCTTTGCGTGTGCGTTGCTGCACCGTTTGCCGCCTGACCGTTGTTCGCTGCCGTTCGCTTGCCCGCCTGTGCATGGCCCGCACCGTTCGCTTTCTGGGCTGTCTCTTGCGCGGCGGCTGCGTCGCCTGCATCAGCTTCTAGCGGGCGAATGGGAATCGGGATGCGGCTCCCTGCGTCCAGCGGTACATAGCTGGCGTCGTCAACGGCGGCGGTCATGGCCTCCGCCGTGCCGCCACCGTTGCTAATTTGCTGCTGTCGGGCTGTGTTTTGCGCTTGGGCTGGCTCGTCCGTTTGCATTTCAGCCGGTGTGTTCGGCTTCTGGCTTTTTGTAGAAGCGGATGTTGAGATTGGACTCTGAGAATTTGGCATCAGCGATCTCTAGTTCATGCAACACGTTCGGTAGGACGATGTTACGGCGGTACGGCCCCACACGTAACGTAATTTCGTCGCTCTTACGATACAGGTCCACCTCTTCTTTCTTGGCGAAGCCCACCGGCACGCGCAGCATATACTCGCTGCCATCTTCGTTGAGCTTTTCGACCTCGTGCACCACGCCATGAAACATGCGCTCAGCCGGGTTCTTATCGCCGTAGAGTTCATCGGCCAGCCGCCGCAGTGAGTCCAGGCCGCCCATTTCAGAGTTGAACATCGGCGCGGTCAACATCGGCAATTCACCGAAGGCTTCACCGACGAACTTCAGGTTGTCTTTTTGCTTGCTCTTCCACGTATCGAAGAAGGGGTCGGTGATTTCGTCCGGCAGCACGCGGTTGACCAGAATCGCGTCAGTGGCATAGCCGTACAGGTTCAGGTATGTATAGGTGCGTTGTGTCTCTTTAATCACCATACGCTCTGGGTTCACGACCAGGCGCATACTGGCGACTTCCGGGTTAGTCAGCAGGTCGCGCACGTTATCCAGCGTATCGAAGAGCCGCTCCACCTGCTCCCAGGCGGTTTCGTTGTCTTCACTCTCTGCATCGCCGTTCTTGTTGCGCCGTCCACGAATGCGATTGAGTGCGCCCGTCACAGCACGCACGCCACCCGTGATGCGCAGCAGGCGCTCCACCCACCAGCGCGTAACGTCCGGCAAGCTCAGCAGGCGGATCGTCTCGGCGGTGGGGGCTGCATCCACAATCAGCACATCGTATTCGTTTTCCTTGAAGTATTGGTTGATCCACAGCAGGCTCGCGCCTTCTTCCAGCCCTGGTAGGATCGTCACTTCTTCTGCGGCAACATCCGACACACCCTGACGGCTGAAGATAGCCGACATGTAGGTTTGCACCTTGCCCCAGTATTTATCCATCGAGTAGCGCGTGTCGATTTCCTGCGCCCATAGGTTCGGCGCGATTTCTGTCGCTTCCGGCCCGACCTCTTTATCCAGCGCATCGCCCAGGCTGTGGGCGGTATCTGTACTGGCGACGATGGTCTTCAGGCCCATTTCTGCACAGCGCAAGGCTGTGGCCGCTGAAATGCTGGTCTTTCCGACGCCGCCTTTTCCGGTATGAACAATGACGCGCATGGCTTGTCCTCGTTTTCACAAACTCTGCTTATTATACACGGTCGCGTGTTTCAAGACGTTCAACACTCATATACGCATTATGATAGCAAACAGGTGCATTTTTGAAGCTGGGCACGCATTAAAACCCTCTATGATTAAATGCGCGTGGACATGGGCTTAGGGTCCAGTAGACAGACAGATACATATTCGTTACAATGATAGTATGAAGCGGACATGGGAGCGTGTTATGCGGTTGGGGTATACAATCATTTATGTCGAAGATGTCAGGCAGACCGTCGAATTTTACGAACGTTGTTTCAGTCTAAAACGTCGCTTTGTCACGGATGAAGGCGACTATGCTGAGATGGAGACAGGAGCGACTGCGCTGGCGTTCGCACAGAATGAACTTGCAGCAGAGGGTGTGCCGGATTTCCGCAAGAATACACCAGACGATACGCCTGCGGGTTTTCAAATCACGCTCGTCACGGATGATGTACAAGCAGCCTACGATCACGCTGTTGACAATGGGGCCATAAGTCTGAACGCGCCTGCATCAAAGCCCTGGGGGCAGACGGTCGCCTATGTGCGCGATTTAAATGGCGTAGTGGTGGAATTCGGCAGCCCAATGGGATAATGATAATCAAGCGCTGGGCGGGGCTAGCCCGCCCGTGCAGGTTAATTCAGGTTCTCGAAGATGCCAGCAGCGCCCATACCGCCACCGATGCACATCGTGACCATGCCGTACCTACCATCACGGCGCTTGATTTCATGCATCAGTTGTACGGTCAGCTTCGCGCCTGTGCAGCCCAGTGGGTGACCCAGCGCAATCGCGCCACCATTCACATTGACCTTCTCCGGGTCCATCTCTAGTTCACGGATCACGGCGAGCGCCTGCGCAGCAAAGGCTTCGTTCAGTTCGATCACATCCATATCATCCAGCGTCAGGCCAGCGCGTTCCAGCGCTTTCGGCACGGCCTTAATCGGCCCTACGCCCATGATTTCCGGGCGCACGCCAGCCACCGCAAAGCCCACAAAGCGCATCAGCGGCGTCAGACCGAGCTTTTCGGCCATCTCGCGCTCCATGATAATCACGCCTGCCGCGCCGTCGCTCAGGGGGCTGCTATTGCCTGCGGTCACGCGCCCACCCTGCGCAAAAACAGGCTTGAGGCCCGCCAGCGCGTCAATCGTGGTCTCGCGGCGCAGGTGCTCATCTTCATCAAGGCGCATGGTCGTGGTCGTCGGCATCCCATCGTCACCCATGACCGTATCCTCCCACTCGAAGGGGACGATTTCTTCCTGAAAACGGCCTGAATCCACCGCAGCGGCGGCGCGCTGATGGCTCTGATAGGCGAATTCGTCCATGTCTTCGCGCTTCACGCCGAATTCATCCGCCACACGCTCAGCGGTCAGGCCCATACTCATATAAACGTTCGGGTCATTCTCGGCCATGTGCGGGTTCGGGCTGAGGTGATGGCCGATCATCGGCACGGAGGACATGCTTTCTGCGCCCCCTGCAATGATGACATCGGCCTGATTCGCGATGATGCTGTTCGCGGCCATCGCAACCGTCTGCAAGCCGGATGAGCAGAAGCGGTTTACGGTTTGGCCGGGGATGTCTACGGGCAGGCCCGCACGCAACGTAATCACACGGGCGAAGTTCAAGCCCTGCGAGCCTTCCGGCATGGCGCAACCGACGATCACATCATCAATCTGATTGGGGTCGAGCTTGCCTTCGGTCTTTTGCATTAAATCCTGAATGACAGTCGCCGCCATTTCATCAGAGCGGGCGGTTTTGGTTTTGCCACGAACGGCCTTGCCTACGGCGGTACGGCTTCCGGCGACGATTACTGCTTCACGCATGGTTATTTACTCCTGTAAATATCAATTATTTGTTTTAACACGCTGTCTCGCCTTTCAAGGGCAGGTATTTCGGGCGGACGTGCCATCGCACGTCCCTACAAATGCGTTGTAAACCGTAGGGGACACCCGATGGGGTGTCCGGGGCGGCGGACGCTGCCATAAAATGATTGCTTAATTGCGGACGGGCTTGCCTGTTTGCAAGAAGGACATGATGCG
Source organism: Anaerolineae bacterium (assembly GCA_034437615.1). Taxonomy (GTDB): domain Bacteria; phylum Chloroflexota; class Anaerolineae; order Aggregatilineales; family Phototrophicaceae; genus DAOTTW01. The sequence goes on from DAOTTW010000140.1 coordinate 38,764, forward strand.
CTCCAGCGTCTTGGGGTGCATCGTCAACTCGATAAAGGCTTTGCGCTCCAAATTCAGGAACACCTGCTGGTCAATCCATTGTGGCGACGACAACGCACCACCCGTTAGCACAGTCGCCAATTTCTGCGCGATGGTGGCATCATGTGGCGTGGCGTAGCCACCTGCGCGGAAATCCGCAAGGCCGACCATCAGCGCTGCATACACATCACGGCCTGCTGCATAGACCTGTTCGCGCTCTGGTGTGGTGTGGGATGCGACCATTGCCAGCGCGTGACGTTTGGCTTCGCCTAGCAGATAGCTGCGGTTCATCACGATCTTATCCGATGGCGCAAGGAAGCCGATTTCTTTGGCGTTTTTGGCGCTTTCGGCGACGGTTGCGGTGGCTATCGTCTGAAATATGTTCCGTATTGGTGCCAGCACATCCGCGCCTTCTGCGGCGACCGGGTTCACATGGCGGCGCACTAGCTCCTTGCAGCCACCACCCGCCGGAATCACACCGACGCCGATTTCCACCAGGCCGATGTAACTTTCAATGTGGGCGACGACTGCATTAGCGGACATAACCAACTCTGCGCCGCCACCCAACGCCTGACCTGCGACAGCCACGACCACAGGCTTATCGCTATAACGAAGCTGCATCGTCAAATCTTGCAGGTCTTTGACGATGTGCTCGATCACTTGCATCGGGTCGTCCGCGCCGCTTTCCATCGCTTCAGAGAGGTTCGCGCCAGCACAGAAGCGCTCGCTGTCGTTGCCGATGACCAGCGCGTGATAAGCGTCATTTTCTTCTAGCAATTCCAGCGCCTTATAGCCTGCTTCACGGAAACCGTTCGTGATGGTGTTGGCCTTCGTGTTGAATTCCCACAGCAGCACGCCATCGCCCATATCGTAGATGTTGCCGTCGCCGTTGCTCCAGACCTGTTTGCCATCGGCTTGCAGGTCGCTGATGCGGATTTCGCGTGGGTCGCGCTCTAACGGCAGGTAGCGCTGATCTTGCGGGCTGTAGTAGCCGATTACCTTGCCGTTGGCGTCGCGCTGATAGAAGGTCGTGTTGCCATCGGCAATCATCTGCTTGACCCAATCCGCGACCGGATAGCCTGCTTGCTCAAATGGCTCGATAGTGTCGGTTACGCCGATGGCATCCCAGATTTCAAACGGCCCCATCTCATGACTGAAGCCCCACTTTTGCGCATTGTCGATGTTCACAATGCTGTCGGTGATCTCCGGCACGCGCTGCGAGGCATACGCCAGATAAAAGGCGTGATGATGCCACAAATAGCGTCCGGCGCGGTCATCTTCGTTAATCATCAGGCGGATGCGCTCAGCGAGGGGCTGCACCTTGCGATGCTTGGCCACACTCTCGAATGCGACCCTGCTCGGCGGCTCGTATTCCAGCGTTTGCAGGTTCAGCGCCCACAATTCCTTTTTGCCGTTCTCGCGCCGCATCTGATAGAAGCCACCGTCGGTCTTGCGGCCTAGCAGGTTGTTTTCCAGCATGTAATCGCTGAGCTTGGCCGAACCGGGGTGGTTGAGCACGTCACGCGCCGGATCATCAGGGATGGCCGGGTACAGGTTGCGGGCGACGTACATCGCGATGTCAAAGCCAACCAGGTCATTCAGGTTAAACGTGGCTGTCTTGGGGCGGCCAATCAGCGGCCCGGTGATGGCGTCTACTTCTTCGATGCTGTAATCATGGTCCAGCGCGTAATTCATGGCCTGCATCCCGATCATCGACATGAAGCGGTTGCCGATGAAGTTAGGCTCATCCTGCGCCACCACGACGCCTTTACCGAGCGTCTCGGATGCAAAATCCACCATGAATTGCACCAACTCAGGGGCGGTGTTTGCGTGTGGGATGACTTCCAGCAGGTGCAGGTAACGCGGCGGATTGAAGAAGTGCGTGCCCATGAAGCGCCGCGTGAAATCCTCGCCCAGCCCCTCTGCAATCTGGTTGATGGGCAGGCCGGATGTGTTGCTGCTGATGATGGCTTCGGGCTTGGCGACCTCGGCTAGCTTGGCCATCAGGCTTTGCTTGATGTCCAGCTTTTCGATGATGACCTCGATAATCCAATCTGCGTCGGCCAGCTTATGCAGGTCGTCCTCGGTGTTGCCCGTCTGCACGCGGCCCAGGTCGGCCCTGCTGTAAAGCTGTGGTGGGCGCATCTTTTGCAGCTTCTTCAGGTTGCCATCCACGATGGCGTTACGCTTTTTGGCCGGGTCGCCGGGTTGCGTGCCCTTCGCGGGGATGTCCAGCAGCAGCACGGGGATGCCGACGCCTGCCAGCAGGGTTGCGATGCCGCCGCCCATCGTGCCGGAGCCGATGACCGCCGCCTTGTTGATCGTTCGCTTTGTTGTCATAGTTATAAATCACCTCGTATTTAATATAATTATTATTCTGGTTTTGGACGCTAAAAATGGCGTCCGGGTCGGCGTTAGTCACCATAACCACAGGACAAGACGACCCGGCATTTACCAACCCCCCGCAATCTCTAGCACCTGACCGGAGATATAATTCGACAGGTCGCTTGCGAAGAAGATCAGCGGTCCGGCGGCTTCGTCTACGGTGCCCGGTCGCCCCATCGGGATGCCAGCAATCAGGTCATCGCGCACTTTTTCGGGGATGCCCAGCGCAATCGCGGCTTCACCGCGCTCCATGCGCTCGCCGGCCTCTTTGACCTGCGTCAAGCGCGTGTCGATGTAGCCAAAGGCGACGGCATTCACCTGAATGTTGAACGGCCCCCACTCTTTAGCCAGCGTCTTGGTCAGGCCAATCACACCGGATTTACCCGCAGAGTAGTTGGCCTGCCCGACTGCGCCGCGTGTGCCCGTCGTGCTGCTGATATTGATGATCTTGCGTGCCTTCGCAACGCCATTCGCGGCGATTTCCTGCTTGGCGGCCTCGCGCATGTGTGGGATGGTGGCGCGGATGATCTTGAACGGTGCCGTAAGGTGAATCGCGAGCATGGCCTCCCACTGCTCATCGCTCATCTTATGCATCATGCCATCCCAGGTGAAACCCGCGTTGTTGACCAGCACGTCAATCTGACCGAAACGCGCCACCGTCTCTTTCACCAGGGCGTCAATGTCTGCTTCTTTGGTCACATCCCCGACCAGCGCCAACGCCTGCCCGCCCGCCTTCTGGATGGCGTCGGCGGTGGCTTGTGCGGGTTCGGCGTCCAGGTCCGTCACGACGACCTTCGCGCCCTGTTCAGCGAATTTAATGGCCGCAGACGCGCCGATGCCGCGCCCGCTCCCTGTGATGATGGCCACTTTATCTTGCAGTAGTGTCATATGCTTTCGCCTTTGCGTGTCTTGAGCCTATCAATAATTTACGAAACCGATTCTGTCACGGTGTCGGGCTGTAGCGCCGTCAGGAACGTATCGGCCATGATCGCTGCGATGCCCTGCCCATCCAGGCGACCCGCAGGCTTATACCACACGCCCACCCAGTTGTGTGCACCCAGCATGGCCTTTGTGAAGATGGCCGCATCTACTGCCCTGAATTCACCGTCACGGATGCCCTGCTGTACGACGCGCTTAAATAACGTCTCGAAATAATCCCGGCGTGCGAAAAAACGCTGCCGTCGCTCCTGAAAATCACCTGTATGGGCGCGTGTGCCGTTCTGCATCAACGAACGAATCTCAAAGACCATCGCCGCGCCAACCGCCGGGTTGCTGGTCATTGCGCCGACGTGAATGGCGATCATCTGGCGCAGTTTTGCGGCATGGCCAGCAGCAGAACATGCTACCGGCTCAATTTGTGCGATGGCCAGTTCCAGCCCTTTTTCCAGCACAGCCAGCAGCAGATGATCCTTGCTCTTAAAATGGTGATACAGGCTGGCGGCGGTCAGGTTCACACGGGCGGCGATGTCCTTCATGGTTGTGGCGTCATAGCCGTTTTCGTGCAGCACATCCGCCGCCGCCGCGATGATCTCATCTCGGCTCACTGATTGGTCAGCAGGTTTACGCGGCAATGGCTCTACTCCCCGGCGATGCGATGGATGATGCCGTTGGGCGCATCCGATTAATCTAATTCGGATTCGATTATAGTGACGCGGGGCGGCGCATTCAAGCGCTGGCTTGGGCGACATCACACCAGAGAGACCCCCTTCAGGCTTCGTGGTAGGTTTCACAAATCGAGATGGGAGGCTATAATCAAACTGAGCTATATAAATTAACGGAGCACAGGGTTATATGACGCATACGCGCTGGACGAGCTTCGATCTCGTGTTTTTTGATTGCGATAGCACGCTATCCACCATTGAGGGCATTGACGAACTGGCTAAGCTCAAGGGCAAAGAGGGGCGCGTCGGCATCCTGACGGATAAAGCCATGAACGGCGAACTGGATTTAGCCGATGTGTATGGCAAGCGCCTGAAAGCCATCCGGCCCACACGCGGCCAACTCAAAAGCGTCGAAGAGCGCTACTGGGAAACACAGGTTGAGGACGCCCATGCCGTGATTCGCGCCCTGCAATTCATGGGCAAGCAGGTTTTTATCATCAGCGGTGGCCTTGTGGATGCGGTGCGCGGCTTTGGCAAGCGCTTGGGTGTGCCCACCGATCACATCCGCGCCGTTGAATTGCAATACAACGAGCTATCCGGCCAGTGGTGGCGCTACCATGAGCCACAAGCGCAGCATGAGCGCGTCTATCTGGAATACGTCGAAGGCCCGTTGACGATCTCTAGCGGCAAGCCCGACATCATCAACGAGCTATCCGGCGCTTCACGTGGGCGGCGCTTTATGATCGGTGACGGCTCATCAGATCTGGCGACACGTGAGGTCGTGGATTTATTTGTCGGCTATGGTGGCGTCGTGGACCGCGAAAAAGTGCGCAACGAATCCGATGTGTTCATGCGCAGCGGGTCGCTGGCCCCGGTGCTGCCGTTGGTCGCTGGCACTGCGGGCTATGCAAAGGTTCGCGGTACAGCGCATCAGGCCGTCTTTGATCGTGGGATTGCGCTGGCGCTGGCCGATGGCTTGCTGTTCAAAGATCAGGAAACCCGTCAGACTTTCGTTCGTGAATTTGGGGCGTAGGATTTTGGGACTCAGCTATGCAATTTGACGCAATCATTTTCGATATGGATGGCACGCTGGTCGATAGCGAGATTATCTGGGAAGCAGTCGAAGGCCAGATGTTTGCCGAATGGCAGATTGACTACACCGCCGAGATACGTGAGCAGGTGATCGGCCTGCGCCTGGATGAATTTTGGGCCAAGCTGGTCGCGCTGCTGGACCTCAAGCACTCACCGCAAGCGCTGACGCAAGAGCTGGAGGCGCGTGCAGTGCAGGCGATGGCGCAGGTGCAAGCCAAACCAGGCGCAGATGCCATCGTTCAGTATGCTATCGACAACAACATCCCGCATTGCATCGCGTCGAGTTCGTCACAGGCGATCATTGAAGCGATTGTGCAGGCGCGGGGCTGGTCGGACCTGATCCCGAAGCGTTATAGCGCGGACCTCGTGCCCGCCGGCAAGCCAGCACCAGATGTTTACCTGTACGCGGCTGAGCAGCTTGGCGCGGACCCGGCACGCTGCCTTGCCATCGAAGACAGTGCCAACGGCGCACGGGCAGCGGTTGCAGCAGGCATGACGACATTTGCAGTGCCGGATACACACACGCCCGCAGCAAAATTCGCGGACATCACGCCATACGTCTACCCGTCGCTGCATGAAGTGCTCAAGGCATTGAAAAGCTAAATGCATTCAATCCGGTGCCCAGACAATAACGAAAGTAACAACGATGATCGAACGGCAAAGCCTGACGCAAGCAGCATTTTGGGATCTTCTGTCACAGGATACGACAGACGGCGCAACACAATATGAACTGATCGACGGAGCAATCATCGAGATGCCGCCCGCCAGCGCCGGACCCAGCACAATCGCAGCACGCCTGAATTACTACCTGACGGCGTACTTGATCGCAAACGATGAACCTGGCTTTCTCACAAGCGCTGACGGTGGCTTTGAACTGGATGCACAAACGGTATTGGTGCCGGATGTCGGCTACATTTCCAAGCAACGTCAACCGGAGTTGCCGGAGCGGTTTTTTCCACAAGCACCAAATCTAGCGATTGAAGTTGTATCCCCTACGGACCGCGTGAAAAAGGTACAGCAAAAGGCCCTACGCTATTTGCAAGCGGGGACACAGGCTGTCTGGATCGTCTACCCCGCCGAAAAAGCCGTTGATGTGTGTCATCTGGCCGAGGACGGCGGCTTACACATCCGCGAAGTTGGCATTGCTGCCACACTTGATGGCGAAGGCGTCCTACCCGGTTTTAGCTTACCCGTTACCAGCATCTTCCCAGGCTAAATACATGACACAACACAACATCTTAATCGCCACCGACCTGACCGACGACGCACTGCAACGCCTGCAAAACGCTGATGATATGCACCTGACCATTGTGCCACCGACGGCCAGCGCCCTACGCCCAAAATTAGCCGAAGCCCATGCGCTGATCGCTCGTGATGATGTGCAGGTCGATGCGCCACTGTTGGACGCAGCGCCAAATTTGCGCCTGATCGCCCGTGTATCGACAGGCGTCAGCGGCATCGACATGCAAAAGGCTACCACACGCGGCATCCTGGTCATGAATACCCCCGGCCTGAGCGCCATCGCCGCCGGAGAGCACACGCTGGCCCTGATGCTAGCGCTTAGCCGCCGCCTGACAACCGCCCACAACAGCCTGCGTTCGGGCTATTGGTTGCTGGATCGCAAGCGGCAGGCCGGGGTGCAACTGATGGATAAGACGCTCGGCATCATCGGACTGGGGCGCGTCGGCTCTGTTGTGGCCTGGCGCTGCCTCACGTTCGGGATGCAGGTCTTGGCCTATGATCCGTATATCGCAGAAGATCAGGTCGATGAGCGCATTCAGTTGGTCGGCCTGAACGAACTGCTGAAGCGCTCGGATTTTGTCAGCCTGCACGTGCCCGCAACGCAGGAAACACAGCACATCATGGACGCTGAAGCCATCCAGCGCACGAAGCAGGGCGTTCGTATCATCAATACATCACATGGCAGCGTCATAGATGAGCGTGCTCTAGCTGATGCGCTGCAAAGTGGCCACGTCGCAGGCGCAGCGGTGGACGTATACGCCGAAGAACCACCCTACAGCAGCCCGTTGATCGGCCTGGATGCCGTGATTCATACGCCGCGCATCGGGGATAACACCGTCGAAGCGATGCAGGATTTATCGCTGAAGGTCGTGGAACAGGTCATCGACGCGCTGCGCGATGAAGACTATCGCAATGTGGTCAATATGCCGCTGTTGCCGGGTATGAATTACGACGCGATCCGGCCTTATATGCGGCTCGCGGAGCGGCTCGGCCTGATCGTGCATACGCTATCGCGCAATCCGGTGCGGCGCGTGGCCATTGACGTGCGCGGCGACGACTTGGCCGGACTCATCAAGCCCATGACGGTTGGCATCCTCAAAGGGCTACTGGCCAATGTGCTCGGTGATAGCGTCAGCTACATCAACGCGCCAATTTTAGCGACAGAGCGCGGCTGGCATATCACGCAGGTGCGCGGCCTGCGCACAGGCGAGTATAGCAATGTGGTGATCGCGCAAATTACGCTGGAAGACGGCGAAGAAATCACGATTACGGGCACACTGCTGGACCGCAAGCTGCCGCATGTGGTGCAGATCAATCAGTATCGCATGAACTTCGCGCCGGAGGGCCACCTGCTGCTGATGGGCAGCTATGATACACCCGGCGTCATCGGCAAGGTGGGCACGCTCATGTCACAACGCGGCATCAACATTGCAAGCTGGCACACGGGCCGCGCCGAACCGGGCGGCAATACGCTCACGGTGCTCACGCTGGATGATGCCATCCCGGAAAACGTCATGCATGAGCTTGCGGCGCTGGATTTTGTGCGGCATGTGCATCAGGTGCGTATATAAGGCATTCTGAACATCATACGGACAAAACCGCTATTGCCAGCATCCGCGCCCGTCACGCAAACTAAAGCTATCTCTCCGCAAACTTGTAGGACTTCCGAGGATACGAACCATGCGACATGCTACAACCCTGCGCAATACCCTGCTTTCGCTGATTGTCGTGCTGCTGCTGGCCGCCTGTGGTGCCGCACCCGCAGAAGAAGCACCCGTCAGCAACAATCAGGCACAAGGGCAGCCAGACGCAGCAGATCAGACGAATAGCGACAGCACCGCGCCCATCGACATCAATGCAGACGCCAGCAATGCCGATAATGCTGCTGCTGATGCTGACATAGAAGCCGACGCGGACGACGACGCAGAACCAGAGGCCATCGTCATCGTAACGCGCATCGTGCCGACCATGACCCCTCTGCCCAGCGGTGCGTTGGCCATACCCGGCAATGCCGCGACACTGGTCGCAGCCGAGACCGAGGACCCCTTCGCAGAGCTACCCTTCGATCAGATTGTGCTGCATCGTAGCGCCGGACGCGACGACTCATCGACCATCGACCTGACGCTGCGTGCTGATGGCAGCTACGTGCGCAACGGCGTAGAGGGCAGCATCAGCCCTGAACGCATCAACGAGATTGACGACGCCATCCAGGATGTGAATTTCTTCGGGATGCAAGCGCTGATGCTGGGGCCAAGCGCCGAGGATATAGCCTATCGCTATCGGCTGACGGTGCAGCGCGGTTCGCAGCGCCGCACGATCAATTCACAGGATGGCTTCATGCCAGAGCCGTACTTGCAGGTGTTGGCGCAGGTCCTTGATGTGGGCCTGACGAATGCACAGGTACAGGTGAACACGACGCCAACCGCCGCAGATACGGGCAGCTAGTATAGTACGCCGCAAACAATGCGGCAGTTTGCGCACGCGCAGCCCAGGCACCAGGGTTCAGCGCGTCCCTACGAACGATGCCCTGTAGGGACGCCATTCTTGGCGTCCGGGGCGGCTGCCATAAAAACAGGACAAGGTGAACAGATGCCGGGATCAGGACGCGCAGAAGCGCGTCCCTGCGTCCGCTATGCATCACTGTCGCGGCGCTTATTCGTCACAGTATGCCGGGTCCGTTGTTGCGTCTGTGCCGAAGTTACGCCCCACATGCACGAGATCCAACACGTTAATCGTGCCATCGCCGTTGATGTCGGTTTCGGTCGGTGTGCCCGTCGTCGTGTTGAAGACACCTGCAATTGCCTGTGTATCCAGGTCATTGATGACATCATCGTCGTTGGCATCGCCGGAAAGCAGCGTCGTGGCCCCGTTGTCGAACACCGTCGGCAGATTATCCTCTGTGAATATGCAAGCTGTGTGCCCAAGCGCATCCATCGTGAACTCAACTTCGTAGATGCCTGCCGCTTTGTCGCGGAAGTTATCCGGCTCATCGTAGCTTAGCTCGAATGGCGTAACTGTGATGTCTGTCGGCCCTGTGGCAAACGGTGCGCTGGGGTTAGTTACGGCTTCGCTGACATCATCCAGACTCACGCTGACCTGATTGAAGCTCGTCAGGTTGGCGGCCAGGATGTCGGATTGCACACTGCCGCGCACCGAGATCAAATCCTGAATGAGCACGCTGCCATCCAGTTCTGTATCTGCGATGGGCTGGCCCTGATCGTTGGATAGCTTCAGGTTGCCATCCAGTGAGAGCGTCGCCGTGATGTCGCTGGTCTGGCCCTTGCTGGTGCCATAGTTGCCTGTGGATGTCACCGTGAAGCTGTTATCCGTTGCGCTGCTGGTGTTGCCAGTGTTGAAGTCGAAGCCGCCGTTCGTCAAGCTGGCACCATACAGGAATTCGCTGGCGGAGTTAAACGACGCCAGGAAGTTTGCAGCAGGCGGCACCGTCTCGAATTCGCCTACCGTATAGGGGAAGGCAGGCGGCGTGATACTGGCGCTGTTCGGGTCTACGATGT
>DAOTTW010000141.1:0-12727 GCA_034437615.1 Anaerolineae bacterium
CCGCCCCGGACAGGTCAGTGCCCTGTCCCTACAGGATCGCAATCATTCACAACAGGTCTGTAGGGACGCGCCACTGGTGCGTCCGCCACACAGGAACAACGAAAAACCAAATACCTACCCCTGTAAAGATCGAGGGGGTGAGGGCCAATTTGCAGGCAAAACGTGCCTGCCTGAGTAGTTACAGCTATACTGACGAATATCCACTACACCCATACGACGTGTTGGTGGTTTATCAACCACGTCACATTTACATCGCACAACACGAGTGAGCGCTCAAACCCTTCTATAATTATATCAGCCTGTGTGCACACACTCAAGACTCAGAGGACCCGTTCAAGGGCTATGCGCCGCCTATGTGGTTGACTTTCGGCTGGTTATCTCTATAATGCGTAATGTCATATTTTAGCAATCACCCCCCGGTGGCGCAGCGGATAGCGCAACCGCCTTCTAAGCGGCAGGTCAGAGGTTCGAATCCTCTCCGGGGGACAAAAGCAAAAGCGCCTGCATCATAGGCAGGCGTCCTTGTGTGCATTCACCACATTCCCAGGCTTGCTAGAACAGTATCACGCTGTAATCTCGTTATAGGCGCTGACCGTATCAGGTTCTAATGACCAGCCCTGCTTCTTAAAACGCTTTTCCAGGTTCTGATAGTGTGCGACGGCCTCACTGCGGCGACCGAGGTCGTTGTACAGCAGCATCAGATGACGGTGAAAGTCCTCGCGGCGGATGTCCTCATCAATGCCCTGCTTATACAGGCGCAGCGCCAACTCTTTGCGATCCTGGCTAATCCAGCGGTCTGCCATCGCCGACAGCGCTTCCAGATAACCCGCACGGAACGCCTCGCGGCGGCGCACAATCCACTTATCGTCATGCCCCTGCAAGAACGGGCCACGATACAGACGCGCAGCCCGTTGCCAATCCTCAAACGGGTCGGGGTTGTTCGGGTCACGCCCACGCATCAGCGTCTCCACGAATTCCGTCACGTCGTAATAGACGTTGAACTCAGGGTTCACCCGATAATGGCTGTCGTTATGCACAAGGATGTCCTTGCCCAGCGCCTTATGCAAGCGCCGCTTGGTCACATGGAAGACGTTCACCGCTTGATCTGCGTCCAGTTCCGGCCAGAATGCATGGCAAATCTCGGAGCGCGTCACAATCGGACGGTCCAGCGCGAAAAAGAACAGCAAGCGCGGTAGATGCCCCTCCCACGTTTCAACCGGACTCTGGTCGAACAGCACATAACCCGGCCCCAATGCGAACACCTCTAGCTGATAGGCGTCCACTTCCTCCAATTGATAGAAGTTGCGCTCAATCAGTTGATCGTCCAGCAACAAAGCAGCCTGACGCTTTGCAATCATCGACACCCAGGGCAAACGCGGCAGCGTCCTGCTGTTAATCACCAGGCGGCAATTCGGCGGCAACCGATCTGCCAGACGCTCAACGAAGCGCTGTATATCATCGGCATCGTCACTACGGTCATATTCATCTAAAATAAAGAAGAAATCCTCGTCGCTTAGCTCTTCTAGCTCACGCACGAAGGTATCTAGCACCAATTCAATATGGCTTTCAAAGTCGTCATAGACGCGATGTGGTAACATATTGAGGTGACGCCCAAACGTGGCGTGCTGGTTGGCGAGATCATGCGTAATGCCTTCGATAAATGTACGCAGTTCGATGTCGTCCGGCCCCAGCGCATAGTAATAAGCGGGCTGTTGAGCATCCTTTATTAGCTTTGCGATCAGCACCGACCGATAACGGCTTTGTGGGTGCAACAAAACAACCCTGGATTCTTCAGCATATCTTAGAAATGCGCGATATGCGCGATCAATTAGTTCATGCAATTTCATGTGGTACCCGACCCTTGAATAATGACAAACATGGTTCGTAATTGTAGCAGCAAAACAAGCCGCCTGTTAAGGCTCTAGTTGGGGGTTGCTTACAACCTCTATAGGATCATCCATGTATAGAATATTTGTACGGATGTGATAGATGATTGCAGATACAAACAGCACACCTAAACGCCCATTTGGACTGACGCTGGCGCTTCTCGGCGTCCTGCTCTTTCATGCGCTGCTGCCCCTGGCGGCGGTTGCACTGCTTATCTACCTGGAGAACGTCATGATATCCGGTGCCGAGGGTGGTTTCATCGGCATAGACATCCGCATTACGCTAGTTCCGCTGCTTTTCCCAGTCGCGATAGCCGTCGTATTGGTCGTCGTCGCTGTGTTAACGTGGCGTGGCGTCCGTTGGATGCGCTTGATATTTCCGGCGTCTGTGGCAGCTTATACACTTCTGCTACTGGCCGGTTACCTGTTACCTGCGCTACAGCAAGCACCTGATATTACACGCGGTATCGACTCAACAACCACTTATCAAGCAGATGTCACAACCGCCTACATGCTTTGTATTGCTCTGCTTGCTGCCTACGTCGTGTGGTTCAGCCAGCGTTGGTCGTCGCGTGCGTTCTTCCGGGGATATTACACGCAGGCAGATGTCGAAAGATTACAGGCATATCATGCGGACACCCAGAGGGCCGTCCCTGCACGGTAACGTTCGTAGGGACGCGGCTTGCTGCGTCCGCTACCGAAGACGACGACAAATCTAAAATACCTACCCCTGTGAAGGGGGATCGAGGGGGTGAGGGCCAATTCGCGGGCAAAACATGCCCGCCTGAGCAGTTACTATTTTGTTGGGATGGCCTAAGTGGTCAGCCAGCTTTGCCAGCCTGTCGGTATCTTCGTCACTTTACCCTCGTGGTTCAGGCAAATATGCTTGCTGTAGCCTGTCACCAGCGTTTCGCCGCTACCCGCGTTGATAATCCCATATTCAAACGTCAGCGTGCGGCTACGCACTTCAGCCAACCAGCAACGCACAGTCAGTAGATCATCATAATAAGCTGGCCGGATGTAGCGTGCCTGCACTTCCGACACAGCCAGATAATTGCCAGCCCGTTCAAGTTCGGCATAACTTGCGCCGCGTTGCCGGATGTATTCGCTACGCGAGTGCTCGAAGTAAATAATGTAATTCGCATGATACACGACGCGCATAGCGTCCGTTTCTGCGTAGCGCACACGAAACGTCGCCTCGATTACTATAGGCTGTATGGTTTTATTTTGCTCTTGGGTCATTTTGTGCCCATTTCTGATGGCGTATCGCCAATTCTGACCGTACATCGGCCAAAGAAACACCTAAATCGGCCATAAGCACCAAAGCATGATAGAGCAGGTCCGCCAATTCACCGATCTGCTCATCTCGGCCCTGTGCAAGCGCCGCCACAATCACCTCCGTAGCTTCTTCGCCCACTTTTTGCGCCATGCGTGGCCGCCCAGCCTCGAAAAGCGTGTTGGTGTAGCTGCCCTCTTTAGGGTTAGCCTTGCGCTCTGCGATAATCGCTTCCAGTTGGTCCAACATGTCCTCAGACATCAATCACACCGCCCCATCAAATGCCTCTAAATCCCGGAAAAAGCACGTCTGCTGCCCCGTATGGCAGGCCGGGCCTGCTGGTTCGACCAACAGCAGCAGCGTGTCGCCATCACAATCAACCCGTACCTCCCGCACACGTTGCACGTTGCCGGATGTCTCGCCCTTATGCCACAGCTTACCCCGGCTGCGCGACCAGAAGACCGTTTCGCCTGTTTCCAGCGTGCGTTGCAAGGATTCCGCGCTCATATAAGCCAGCATCAGCACGTCTTTCGTCGCTGCGTCCTGCACAATCGCCGGAATCAGGCCATCCGCATCCCATTTAATCGCTGCTAGCTTAGCCTGAAGTTGTTGCCCATCGCTAAGCAGATTCATGTTCCCAGCCATTCATGCGCACGGGGATGTTTTGCTCAGCCAGATATTGCTTGACATCCGCAATGCGTAGCTCGTTGTAATGAAACAGCGTTGCAGCCAGCGCCGCCTGTGCCTTGCCCAACGTAAGCGCCTGCGCGAAGTGCGCCACATCGCCAGCGCCACCCGATGCAATCACCGGAATAGATACGGCATCGGCAATCGTCTCAGTAAGTTCAAGGTCGTAGCCGGCTTTGGTGCCGTCGGCGTCCATGCTCGTCAGCAAGATTTCGCCTGCACCACGTTCTTCGACCTCACGCGCCCAATCCATAGCCTTCAGTTCAGTCGGCACACGCCCACCGTTGATATGCACGATCCATTCACCATCCACGCGGCGCGGGTCAATAGCCACAACAATGCATTGGCTGCCGAAGGCCCAGGCACCATCGTTAATCAGTTGCGGGTTTTTCACGGCGGCGCTGTTGATGCTGACTTTATCCGCGCCTGCCAGCAGTGTCTCGCGGATGTCCTCAATGGTGCGGATGCCACCACCGACGCAAAACGGGATGAAAATGCTATCAGCCACACGGCGCACCATATCCAGCGTGGTTTTGCGCCCCTCATGTGATGCAGTGATGTCCAGGAAAACCAGTTCGTCCGCGCCTTCACGGTCATAGATCATGGCTTGCTCAATGGGGTCGCCCGCATCGCGCAGGTTGACGAAATTTACGCCTTTCACGACGCGGCCATCTTTCACGTCCAGGCAAGGGATAATGCGTTTTGCTAACATGCTGTGTTGGTTTCTCCATGTTGTCTGCTATAGATTACTGCTGCGTTGCGGCAAAAAGCGCCTCTTGCAAGGAAATCGAACCGCGATACAACGCCATGCCGATGACCGCACCATAAACGCCCTGTGTCGCGAGCCGCTTAATCTCGCTCATCTTGGTGACGCCACCCGACGCAATCACCTTCAGCTTAGTCTGCTGCGACAGCGCGACGGTATCCACCACATTGGCCCCCGTCAGGCTGCCATCCCGCGCTACATCAGTGTACAGCGCATACGTTACGCCACGTGCAAGCATCGCCTGCCCTAAGCTGAGTGGTGTTTGGTCGCTGACCTCGGTCCAGCCATGCGTCGTCACCTTGCCATCCCGCGCATCCAGCGCCACAGCAACGCGTTCCGTGCCGAATTGCTCAATCGCGGCTTGTACGGCGTCCGGCTCTTTAATCGCCAACGTCCCCAACACCACACGCGCTGCGCCCAAATCCAGCGCCCGTTTGATGTCATCCAGGCTGCGCAGGCCGCCAGCAAATTGAATCTTTACATTCAGATTGTGATCCGAAGCCAATAACTGCACAATCTGCACGCTATCATTGGCCTCGTTCAGCGCACCATCAAGATTGACAACGTGCAGCCATTCCGCGCCCTCGTCCGACCAACGCTGCGCGGTCTCTCGCGGGTTATGGCTAAAGATCGTCTGGCGGTTAGGGTCCCCTTCGACTAGGCGCACGACCTTGCCACCGCGTAAATCAATCGCCGGGAAAATAATCATATGTCACCTGTATTTGCTATAGTGCCAGAAAGTTCTTCAGGATGCGCAGGCCGGTTCGCTGGCTCTTTTCCGGGTGAAATTGCACGCCGAAGATGTTATCGCGCTGCACGCCCGCTGCAAATGGGAAACCATAATCAGCTTCGATCAGCACATCAGCGGCATTAGCTGGCTCACAGTAATAACTATGCACGAAATACGCATAGCTGTCATCCGGCAAGCCCTGCAACAGCACGGTTTCCCGCGTTGGGCGTAGCCGATTCCAGCCCATGTGCGGCACCTTGAGATCTGCAAATGCTGGAAAGCGACGCACCCGTCCCTGCAACACGTTAAACCCCTCGTGGTCGCCCATTTCATCACTGCATTCAAACAAGAATTGCATCCCCAAACAGATGCCCAGATACGGCGTACCAGCGGCCAAAGCCTCTTGCAATGGCTCCACCAGTTCTTGCGCGTGCAATTGTTGTATCCCTGCACCGAACGCTCCCACACCCGGCAAGACGATCTTATCAGCACCCTGCAATTGCTCAGGATGCTGCGCAAGCTGCATATCCGCATCGGTCCTGCCCAGGTGTTTCAGCGCGTGCAACACACTGCGTAAATTCCCCGCCCCATAATCGACAACTGCCAGCATCCTGTTTTGCCTCTCGTCTATGTATCTGCCCGATGTATGATGATGCCCATAAACAAAAAATCCCCGCGTTTAGCGTGGGGTTTGACGGTACAACAGGTTATCCGACGCGACGACCGCTAAGCAGCTAACACCAAGCAATGGGCTATATGATTTCTGTGGTGATGTATCGCGTTATCTGTGTTTTTCATCATGGCTTGTAGTATAACAACGGGCGATCTGCGCTGTCAACAACATGACTACAGCGTAGCGCGTTGCTGAGGAAGCGTCTAATAGCCATTTTAAGATTTGTATTTCCTTACGTTGACTTATGCTACAGATACCATGACGTATCCACAATGGATCATAGCAGCTTTTAAAGCGCTTTTTGTTGCCTTAAGCGCTGCTTTGAGTTCACGTTTTCCTGCTGTAGTAAGTGTGATACAATGCCGACAGTAATGAAAGAACAATTGTCATCATAAGATTATAGGAGTTTACGGTGTCTGTCGTTACAGTTTTACAGCAAGCAGACATCTTCGATGAACTGACAACAACCCAACTGGAGTTGATCGGTTCAATCTGCACAGAGCGCCGTTATCAAGCCAATGATCTCATCTTTGAAGAGAACACCAGCGGCGATGAGATGTACATCATCGCTAACGGCGAAGTGCAGATTCAAGTTGACCCCGCGCTACTCGGAGGTAGCGACGGTGCGAGTGGCTCACACACCATCGCAACGTTACGCAGAGGTCAATCGTTTGGGGAAGTATCGCTTGTGGATGAGGGCCTGCGCTCTGCCAGCGCACGCTGCTCGCATCAAGATACACACCTCATCGTCATCCCACGCAACAAGCTCATGCTGCTGTGTGACACCTACCCGCAGCTTGGCTACAAGCTGATGCGCAACCTCGCCGCAGACCTAGCCATGAAGATCCGCCATACCGATTTGCAGGTCCGTGAGCGCCTCACCTGGACGCAATCCCAATCGTCCTGAGATACTGGGCACGCCATTGGTGTGCCCTATGTCGATTTGACAGTTGGCGGCCAATGGTCGGGCACGCGCGCAGTTTCCTGTTCACCGGGCCAGGCTGGTATCGTGACGATCAAGAATTGCAGCGGCTCCGTCACATCCTCATCGCAGCGAAATTGAAAATACGTCCCCACCGGCAACGACAACGACATCCCCGGCACAACCTTCACCACACTCTCTAAGTCGCCCTGTTTGCGCCATACCTCGCCCGCACCGGCCAGAAAATACCAGATTTCGTCAACCGTCTGGTGCACAACAGCCAGCGTCACCGCACCGGGCGCTAACGTGCAATGTACACTGCTGGCCTTATCCGTCGTCGCCAAAAAACGAACCTCAGAGCCATCAGGGGCCAGCACATCGTAGTCTACAGCAGCTTGCTTCGTATCAAATAAACGCATTTTATTGACTCCTAGCCTATTTCACGCTCTAATTCAACCTGACGTTAACATACTTTTCGCGGTAGGTCAGCGCTATGACAGCAAACACACTCCAATATACTTACCAACGCTGGATAGATGCGCTCAACAAGCACGACATCAGCATTATTGACGCCCTCTATAGCCTGGATTTCATCGAGCACAACAGCGGACCCGACCAGCCAAAAGGCCAGAACTACTTGAGTTATATGAAAACCGCCTTTGAGCGCACCTTTACCAACATCCCGGATTATCAGATCCAACTGCTGAACAGCGTCGTAGATGAGGCCAAAGGCCAGCTTGCATTTTATCAGGTCATCACAGGCACGCATTCGGGCACGATCATGAACACGCCCGCCACAGGCAAACCGATCCGCCTGCTGGAGTCCGGCATTGTGCGCATCGAAAACGGCTTATTCGTAGAACGCTGGCTACTGCAAGATCGCTTTTCGCTTGTGCAGCAGATCGGCGCAAAACTCTAGGCGTTTTCGTCGTTGACTTCCCATCGAACCCCCACCTATAATGATTGGCACCCTGCGACTGGTCAGGGCTGTTTTTTGTAGACCAGCCAATTTTCCCCGCAAGTTGACCCCATACCATACAGGTTATGGGCCTTCGGCTGTGGAAAACGTTCAAGCGAAGATTGGAGCATCTCGCATATGTATGCCATCATCCGCATTGGCGGGCGTCAGTATCGTGCTGAAGTCGGCCAAACACTTGATGTAGAACGCTTGCCAAATGACATTGGCGATAGCATCCAGATTGACAACGTGCTGCTCATCGGCAATGGGGACGCAACCCTTATCGGTCAGCCGCTCGTGGAAAACGCCTTCATAACTGCCACTATCGAAGAGCAGTTCCGGGGTAAGAAAGTCATCGTCTTTAAGTATCGTCAGCGTACCAATTACCGCGTCAAGCGCGGCCATCGTCAGTATCACACACGTATCCGCATCGCGTCTATCAGCTTAGACGGCACTGTATACGATACACCTGACGAAAGCGCAACCGACACGGAGCCGGAAGCCTTCCCGACACCGACACCACCACAACCAGAAGATATCGAGAAGCACCCGGAAGCGGCTGAGGCGACGCCAGACGCCGAGGCAACTGTCGAGCTGGAAAGCACGGCCACAAGCGAAAACGAGGCGGCAACATCAACCGACGCCGACGAGAACGAAAATGAAAATGAAAACAAGAACGAAAATGAAAGCGAAAACAAGAACGAAAACGAAAAGTAAGTTGCTATAGAGAATTCGTAAACATACGCCCGCTAGCTTGCATAGCATGTAAGAAAGGAGAGCGACAATGGCTCATAAAAAAGGTGCTGGCTCAACCAAAAACGGTCGCGATAGTCACTCTAAACGACTAGGCGTGAAAAAATTTGGCGGCCAATACGTCATTCCCGGCAATATCATCATTCGCCAGCGTGGGACGAAGTTCCACCCCGGTGAGGGTGTCGGCATGGGCAAGGATCATACGATCTTCGCCAAGATAGAGGGATACGTGACCTTTGAGCGCATCCGTAACCGCAACGGCCAAAAGCGCATCTGCGTCTACGCGGACAAGCCCGCTAATGCACAAGCCGAAGCAAAACAGCAGTAAGCATCGCCCTGTCACACTTTAGCATTCGTCATCGTTTATACAGGGGGTCACGCTACCTACGGGCCGTGACACCACAGGAGACGAGCAACATTATGAGAAAAGAAATACACCCAGAGTGGTACACCGAAGCCCGCGTCATCTGCCAGTGTGGTAACACCTGGACGACTGGCGCAACGGTCCCCGAAATCCGCACCGAAATCTGCTCAGCCTGCCATCCGTTCTTCACGGGTGAACAGCGCATCGTTGATACCGAGGGCCGCGTGGACGCCTTCATGAACCGTCTAGCCAAGCGCGACCAGATGAAAGCCCAAAAGACAGCCAAAAAAGGAGTGGAACAGGAACCGCTTGCTGATGTGGCGGTCAAGGACTTCAAGCTAGACAAGCGCTACAAGACGATCTTACAAGAAGCCAACTTCAACTCCGCGCAGGACATCCTGCAAGCGCTGGCTGAACGCGGCGACGAGGCTATCCTTGAAATTGACGGCATTGGCTTGCAAGTCTTGAGCGACCTCAAGAAGCGCTTACGCGAACAGGGCTTCGAGATTCCAGAGGCTGCACAAACCGACGCAGCAAGCGCCGAGGCCGCTGAAACCAGCGAATAAACGCAAACGCGCTAGACCCAATATAGCAGTCTAGCAGCAAACAAAAGGTAGATGTCCGCAGGTGTGCATCTGCCTTTTTTGTTGCCTGATCCACGTCTGCGGCAGCAGCACACAGTGGCGTGGCCATAGGTTTTTTCGCGTCGGACGCGCAAAAGGGTGTCTGACAGCGCCAATTTTCACACATTATTGAGTCACAAGGGGATTGCATGAAGCATCCTATGGGCCGCTTAGAGGTCATCTGCGGCAGCATGTTCTCCGGCAAGACAGAAGAACTCATCCGGCGTGTGCGCCGCGCCATCATCGCGAAGCAAACCGTGCAGGTCTTCAAGCCACAGGTAGACGCCCGCTACGGCATTGATGAAATCACCAGCCACAACGGGATGTCCGTCAAAGCGCAGGCCGTCGCACATAGCAATGATATTCCAGACCTGGTGAACGCTGATACGACCGTTGTCGCCATTGATGAAATCCAGTTTTTCGACGACAGCATTATTGACGTAGTGCAACAACTCGCAGCAGACGACATCCGTGTGATTGCAGCGGGTCTGGATATGGATTTTCGCGCAGAGCCGTTCGGACCGATGCCGCAATTGCTATGCCGCGCCGAAGAAATCACCAAGCTACATGCCATCTGCGTGCAATGCGGCGAAGCCGCAACCCGCTCACAACGGCTCGTCAACGGTGAACCCGCCCATTATGACGACCCCATCCTGCTTATTGGCGCACAGGAAACCTACGAAGCGCGTTGCCGCAAACACCACGTCGTGCGCAACGGTCAGCGCAAGGTACCCCTGCCCCAACATTCAGCGCAGGAATAACCACATCCAAGACGATTGTCCCGCTGGTGTGCCGTGACGTTGCTGGTAAAATGAATTCGATTTGTAGCATACCGGGGTCAATATGGCGCGTTCATTACGCGAACTGAACGAATATATCCGCCAAGAAGCCGCCTTCATCCGGCCCTTGCTGGCGGAAACACGGCGCATCATCGTCGGGCAGGATTACCTGATTAACCGGATGCTGGTAGCCTTGCTGTCGGATGGTCATATCCTGATTGAAGGCGTGCCCGGCCTGGCGAAAACGCTTGCTGTACGGACGTTATCCGCGACCATCAGTGCAAATTTTCAGCGCGTGCAATTCACGCCGGATTTACTGCCTGCGGATTTAGTAGGCACGCAAATCTACAACCCTGGCACGGGCGAATTTACGCCGCGTCTCGGCCCGGTCTTCACGAATATCCTGCTAGCGGATGAGATCAACCGCGCCCCGGCAAAAGTGCAATCGGCCTTGCTGGAATCAATGGAAGAGCGCCAGATTACCATCGGTGAGCAAACCTTCAAGCTCGATAAGCCCTACATGGTGCTGGCCACGCAAAATCCAGTGGAGCAGGAAGGCACCTATCCGTTGCCCGAAGCCCAGCTTGACCGTTTCATGCTGAAGGCTGTAGTCGGCTACCCCACACGCAAACAAGAACGCGAAATCCTGCGACGCATGTC
Source organism: Anaerolineae bacterium (assembly GCA_034437615.1). Classification (GTDB taxonomy): domain Bacteria; phylum Chloroflexota; class Anaerolineae; order Aggregatilineales; family Phototrophicaceae; genus DAOTTW01. The sequence goes on from DAOTTW010000141.1 coordinate 11,078, forward strand.
CGGCACAAAGCCCGACGACCCCGAAGCAGTTGTCTCTACTGGAGCGATTCTGAAAGCGCGGCAGGTCGTCACCGATGTGTATGTGGATGAGCGCATCGAGGATTACGTACTGGACATCGTTTTTGCAACGCGCCAGCCCGCCGAATTTGATTTGCAGGGATTATCGACATTGCTGGATTTTGGCGCGTCGCCGCGTGCCACCCTCGCGCTGATTAAAGCCGCCAGAGCAGGCGCTTTTCTAGCAGGCCGGGGTTACGTCACGCCGGATGATGTGAAAGCCATTGCGCCGGATGTCCTGCGGCATCGCCTGATCGTCAGCTTTGAAGCCCAGGCCGAAGCCGTCAGCGCCGACGACATCATCAAGCGTATCCTGAACCGCATCGAAGTGCCCTAACCTATTATGCTATCGCCTGATTTATTACGCCGCATCAATCGCATCGAATTCAAGACACGCAAGCGCGTCAGCAATGCGTTCATCGGTGCCTACCATTCGCTGTATCGTGGTCGCGGACTGATCTTCGCCAGCGTGCGCCCCTACATCCCCGGCGATGACGTGCGCACAATTGACTGGAAGGTGACAGCCCGCGCAGGCGAGCCGTTCGTCAAGCAATTCATCGAGGACCGCGAGTTAACCGTGATGTTGGTTGTCGATGGCAGCGCGTCGGTGCTATTCGGCACTTCAGACCGTCAGAAACGGGATGCCATCGCGGAGTTAGGCGCGGTGCTGGCCTATATTGCCGCCGCCAATAACGACAAAGCCGGGTTGCTGGTCTTTAGTGATCGCATTGAGCGCTACCTGCCGCCGCGCAAGGGCCGCAACCACAACCTGCAACTGATCCGCGAATTGCTCACGATTGAGCCACAGGGCACAGGCACAGATTTAGCGCTGGCGCTGCGCACGCTTACACGTGTCGTCGGGCAGGGGGCTATCGTCTTTGTGCTATCGGATTTTTTGCTGCCAGAAGATGCCTATTACCGCGAATTAGTCGTAGCAGCACAACACCATGAGATCATTACGTTGGTGGTCAGCGATCCGCTAGAAGAACAATTCCCGGCGGTGGGTATGCTGCGCCTGCGCGATGCTGAAACAGGTGCCGTGCAGCTTGTCGATACCAGTTCAGCAGAGTGGCGTCAGCGCTTTGTTGCACGCCGCCAAGATATAAGCAGGCAACGCGATAGTGCCCTGAAGCGTGCCGGGGTCGCCCGCATTGATATGCCGCCCGATGGTGATTACATCCGCACGCTAGCACACTTCTTTCAGCAGCAGTCACAGCAACGATGACGCTTTATCCACGACATCTGGTGATTGCCTGTAGCGTGCTGTGCGTGTATCTGTGCTTGGCATTCACATCAGCACATGCTCAAGACACGACGCCATCACCAACGCCCGCGCCGGAAACCACACCAGACCCCGTGCCCGATATTGATGCAGCCCTCGTCGGCTTGATTGACGCACAACTTGTGATTGTGAATACCGATCAGCCACTCATCGGGGAGCAGGTGCAGGAGCCGTTCCGCGCGAGCGTGGAGAAGGCCGACAACGCGGTCCCCTTCATTCTCGATGAATTGAAGCGCCACAAGAGGAACGACCGCGTCATCGGCTCCAATCCCATAAGCGATTACGGCGTCTGGGACTGCAAGCCCGAAGAG
>DAOTTW010000142.1:0-15783 GCA_034437615.1 Anaerolineae bacterium
AGACTCGTGCAGATAAAAACCAGGGTCCCATTTGTAGAAACCAGGGTCCCATTTGTAGAAACCAGGCTCCCATTTGTAGAAACCTGGCTCCCATTTGAGGAAGGCAGCAGCGTGTTGCCGGGCGCAGTCTTTCACGGCTTGCCACAGGTGCGGCCACTGTGCATCTTGCGTCACGTAGCCACCGAAGGGCAGGTAAGCCAGCGTCCCCAGGCGCAACGGCAGAGGCCGAAACAAAAGCTGTGCCCCGGCCACGATCTGATTGTCAGCATCCACCAGGGCCACGCGGTCAGCTTGCCAGCCAAAGGCGCTTTTCAGGTCAGCCCATGCGCTGAGTTGCAGCGGGTGGGCGCGGGGATGCGTGCGTACAAAGGCATCCCAGGTTGTTGGGTCGGGTGTGCGTGTCTGCATGGTGTCGTCCAGATGCCAGATAAAAGATGACATGAGAGATACATAACGCGCCAACGCTAGGGCATCCCATGCGCAAAAACAACCGTGACTATCCGCTTATGATGCCTTAAACTGCGGTTAAAATTCACGTATCGGGTTGTTTATCGAATTCGGTTGAAGTGTCGTGTTGGTTGCGGACGCGCCCAGAATCAAACGAGATAGATATGCTTCACGTGTCGCTTCTGTTGCGATAAGGTAGCCCCAATGTTATACTTGCGCTGTTTGTGAGAAATGGCGCAAGCCAATGAGCAAAAGATAAGTAGGCATCGTGCAAAATGTCATGTATGGTCGCTTGCCATGCCGGGGTACGAGCAAATTCTTTAGCAGACCACGTAATAATTTAGGAGTAATCGCTCCATGCAAACCTTAAACGAGTGGGCGTTTATTGGTGCTTTTTTTGCGCTGTCCTGGGTGTTTCCGGCGCTGCCGATCTTGATTGCCGGCGTCTTTCGCCCGAAGATGTCGAATGTGCTGAAAAGCCAAACGTATGAGTGCGGCGTCGAGACAGTCGGTGATACCTGGGTGCAGTTCCGCGTACAGTATTACATCTACGGCCTGGTTTTCCTGGTGTTTGATGTCGAGATGGTGTTGTTGTTCCCCTGGGCAGTGGCCTATAACCGCCTGGACTTATTCGGTTTTGGCGCGGGGTTGCTGTTTATCTTCCTGCTGTTTGATGCGCTGGTGTATGCGTGGCGCAAGAACGTGCTGGCGTGGAAATAGGGTTCGTATCCGTGCGGGTGCCCTGGCCATCCGGCGCGGGCGTGTCTGAATTCTGATGGAGATGTGATTTATGGATTGTACAGGATTGTGTGCAGCCCTCTATAACAACGGGGCCGGGATGGACCTGGGGCTTGCCCAGTTCATTTCGATCTTTATGGGGGTGCTGCTGGTGAGTGGTGTGCCGCTGGTCACGGTTATTTTGTTGATCTGGCTAGAGCGCAAGTTCGCCGCCCGCATTCAAGACCGCATCGGGCCGAACCGCGTCGGGCCGTTTGGGTTGTTGCAGACCTTCGCGGATTTGCTGAAGCTGCTGGTGAAAGAGGACATCACGCCTGTGGCGGCAGACCGCCTGCTATACAATGCTGCGCCGCTGCTGTCGTTTGTGTCGGTGGTGATGATCTGGGCGGTGGTGCCGTTCACGCCTTATCACTATGGCGTGGATTTAGAGATCGGCGCGTTGTATTTTGTGGCGGTGGCGTCGCTGGGCACACTGGCCATCATGACGGCGGGCTGGGCCAGCAACAACAAGTATGCGCTGCTGGGTGCCTTTCGTGTGGTGGCGCTGCTGGTCAGCTATGAAATCCCGCTGGTGTTTGCGCTGATGGTGCCTGTGATGCTGGCAGGCAGCATGAGTATGCTGGACATCGTGTATGCGCAAACGGGCATGTGGTTTGTGTTTATGTCGCCGCTGGCGATGATCCTGTTCTTCATCTCATCACAGGCCGAGACGGGCCGCGCTCCCTTCGACCTGATCGAAGCGGAATCCGAACTCGTGGCAGGCTTCAATATCGAATACTCCGGCATGAAGTTCGGCATGTTCTTCGCGGCAGAATTCCTGCATGTGTTCACCAACGGCATTTTGCTGGCGGTCCTGTTCTTCGGTGGCTGGCTTGGTATCGGCTGGCAAGCGCCGCTGATTGCCTTCTTCTGGCTGGGCGTCAAGGCGCTGATTCCGTATCTGGTTTCGCTGTGGATTCGCAACACGGTGCCACGTATGCGGATTGACCAGGTGATGCGCTTCAACTGGTTCTTCCTGGTGCCTGTGTCGATTGGCAACCTGTTGCTGACGGCGCTGCTACTTAAAATTATGCAGCTTACCGGCCTGGCTCCGGTTGATTTGCAGGGTGCGACCTTCGGGCAGGTGTTGCCGCTGACGGTGGTGCTGTTTGCTAGCAATGTCGCCATCATCCTGCTGATTTTGGGCCGCCTGCGTGAGATGGGCCGCGATGAACGCGCCCGCCGTGAGCGTAACCGTATGGCCGTTGCACCTGCTGGTGATTAGCGCACAGATAGCAGACAATAAAGAGACCAGATAATAAAGAGACGCCATTTATGTTTGAATTCAACGTGATAACGCTCGGCTTCTTTATCTTTAGCTTCATCACCCTGGCGGGGGCGGTTGGTGTTGTGCTGAACCACAACCTGTTTCGTGGCACCGTCTGGCTGATGGTCAGCCTGTTCGGTGTGGCGGGCTTGTTCGTGCTGCTGAGTGCGCCGTTTCTGGCGGCGGTGCAGGTGTTGGTGTACATCGGCGCGATTGCGATTCTGTTCACCTTCGCTGTGATGCTCACCCGCAGCCTGACCTCGCTCACTGAGCGCTTTAACCGTGTGTGGGCGAACGCTGCTGCTTCATTGGGCCTGTTCATCTTGCTGGCCATCGGCGTCATTTTGCCGGTGTGGGTCAGCAACCCGGATTTGCAGTTGCCGGTGAGCGACGAAACGCGGCAGACGGTTGATATTGGTCTGGCGCTGGTGGCGGGTGAGGGCTATGTGTTGCCCTTTGAGGTGGCCTCCTTGCTGCTGACGGCGGCCATGATCGGCGCGATTGTGATTGCCCGCGAAGCCGAAACCGACGAAGAGAAATAAGCCAATGATCTGCTGTAGGGGTCGGGTGTACCCGACCCGCCCACAGGTGCAACACAGACTAGACCAGAGGGGGTGATATGGTTCCGTTATGGATGTATTTAATGGTCGCCGCCGGGCTATTCGCCATCGGCACCTTCGGCGTGCTCTCACGGCGTAATGGTGTGGCGGTGCTGATGGGCGTGGAACTCATGCTCAATGCGGTGAATATTAATCTGGTGGCTTTCTGGCGCTATACGACGCCGCAGGACGTGAACGGGCTGGTCTTCGCGGCTTTCGTCTTTGTGGTGGCGGCGGCAGAAGCGGCGGTCGGGCTGGCGATTATCATTTCTGTGTATCGCAAGCGCCGTAACGTCATCCCAGAAGAAGCCGCTACGCTCAGGGGATAAATTGATGATGATTGACTTTAGCGATCCGAATTTTCTGCCCTGGTTGATCCCGGTGGGGCCGCTGCTGGCGTTCGTGATAATCACGTTCGCCACGAACCGCGCTCGCATGGTGCGCTCATCGGAGATTGAACCGTATGGCAACTATCGCCCGCAATATGGCGATGTCGAAGTGCCTGTTGTGACGACGCGCAGCCGCGTGTTGAGCATCACAGTGGGCTTATCCGGCGTGGTAATGGCGCTGCTGGCTAGCTGGAACGTCGTCTTGCAGGCGGTCACGTTCCCTGATTTCAACAAGGAGCCGTTCGGCAGCGCAATCAACTGGATGTCTACGGGTGAGGGCTTCTTTACGCTGGGTGTGGCCGTTGACCCGCTGACGGTGCCGATGTTGTTCATGGTGCCGCTGGCGGTGCTGTGCATCTTCATTTATAGCATCGGCTATATGGCCAACGACCCGCGCCAATCGCGTTTTTTCGCGCTGATCTCGCTATTTGCAGGGGCTATGCTGACGCTCGTGGTGGCGGATAACCTGCTGCTGCTGTTTATCGGCTGGGAAGTAATGGGCCTGTGCTCGTACCTGCTGATCGGCTTCTGGTTCGAGAAAGAGAGCGCGTACAAGGCCGCAATCAAGGCGTTTACGACGACCCGTGTGGCCGATGTGATTATGCTGCTCGGCATCGTCTACCTGTACAGCATGACGGGCACGCTGAACTTCCGTGAGATTCTGCACAGCCCGGAGATGCTGGCAATGCTAGCCGGGGCCGATGCGATTATCCTGGGGAGCCTGGGCATCAGCGCAGCCGGCATGATCGGCATCTTCTTGATTATCGGCACGGTGGGCAAATCCGCACAGTTCCCGCTGCACGTCTGGTTGCCGGATGCGATGGAAGGCCCGACGCCCGTCAGCGCCATGATCCACGCGGCGGCGATGGTCTCGGCGGGTGTATATGCCATTATCCGCGTCTATCCGATCCTTGTGGCGGGCGCGGACCCACATCACGGTGAATTCTCGTCGCCCTTGCTGCTGATGGCGATTGTCGGCGCGTTTACGGCGCTGTTCGCTGCGTCTATCGCAGTGGCACAGAACGACGTGAAGCGCGTGCTGGCCTATTCGACCATCTCACAGCTTGGCTTTATGGTGGCGGCGCTTGGCATCGGCGCGTATATCGCGGCGGCATTCCATCTGATTACGCACGCTTTTTTCAAGGCGTTGCTGTTCATGGCGTCCGGCTCCGTGATTCATGCGATGGAGCACGGCGAGCACCACGTTCACGCGCATCATCATGGCGATGGGCATGATGGGCATGATGGGCATGGCGACGATCACGGCCACGACGCAGCCCCACGAGCGCTGCCGATTGACACGCACGGCTTGCCCGGTGTGGACCCCGCCGAAGAATACAGCGGCGAAGATGCCACACAGCGGCCTGAGCTAGAGCACCCGGCGCACTTCGACCCACAAGACATGATGAACATGGGCGGCCTCGCCAAGAAAATCCCGGTTACGTTCTGGACGTTCTTGATCGGTGGCTTCTCGCTGGCGGGCTTCCCGTTGATTACGGCGGGCTTCTGGTCGAAAGATGAGATTCTGGCCGATGGCTGGCTGGGCACAAGCGAGGGCTTCGGTCCGCAAGCGCTGGTGTTCTTTGTGCTGGCGCTGGCCGCCTTCATGACCGCCTTCTACACGATGCGGCAGCTTGGCCTGACCTTCTGGGGTGAGGCCCGCACAGAGGAAGCCGAACACGCGGGGCTGGGCGGCGCACGCAACATCGTCAGCCAGACGATGCAACTGCCGCTGATTATCCTGGCGGTGTTCGCGCTGATCGCTGGTTTCATCGGTGTGCCGCCGGATTTCCCGATCCTGGGTGCGATCTTCGCGCCGGAGGGCAACCCCTTCTTTAACTTCGTGAAGTACAGCGTGCCGCAGCTTGAGGGCATCGAACCCGTGAAGCCGCCCTTTAGCCTGATTCCGGTGCTGACTTCGTTCGGCGTGGCGCTGGGTGGCCTGTACCTGGGTTGGCTGCTGTACTGGCGTGAGCCGCTACAGGCTGGCGAAGAGGACCCGGTTAAGCAGGCGCTACCGGGGCCGATCTATAACACGCTGAAGAACAAATACTACATTGATGAACTCTATGCTGTGCTATTCGTGCAGCCGTCGAAATGGCTGGCGCATCAGGTGAATGTCGTGATCGACAAAGGCATCATTGATGGCATCCTGCACTTGATCGCCCGCGTGTTTACGTGGATTGGTGATCTGTTCAAGCTGCTGAATAGCTGGCTGATTGACGGTGTTGGTGACGGCATCCCACGCTGGATTTTCCAGTTTGGCGGTTGGATGCGCGGCTCACAGACGGGCCGCATCCAGCAATATCTGCTTGTCGTACTGGTGGCGGTGCTTGTGCTCGGCATTTTCTTCGCCGTCACATCGGGCGCGATCAACGTGCAGTAAATGAGGGGACACGAGAATGCTTGACATATTTGGGATCGACGTGCTTTCGGTGCTCGTACTGGCCCCGGCGTTTGCTGCGCTGGTGGTGGTGCTGCTGCCACAGAACAACACAGAAGCAAGCAAGGCCCTGGCGCGTGTCGTCGCACTGGGTTTATCGCTGGTCATTGGCGCGTTGGCTGTGCTGGTCTTTTTCGGCTATCAGGGTGCGCAAGAGGGGCTGCTAGCTGAGGGCACCGAGTATCTGGTGACGGTCAATGTGCCCTGGTTTGAGGTGCTCGGCTCCAACTGGAAGTTCGGCATTGATGGCGTCAGCGCGGTGATGGTGCTGTTAACGGGCATCCTGACGCCGCTGGCCATTCTGGTTAGCTGGGAGATTGAGGAGCGCGTGAATTTTCATCTGGCGCTGCTGCTTTTCTTCCAGACGGGTCTGATGGGCGTGTTCGTCTCGATGGACCTGATGCTGTTCTTCCTGTTCTATGAGCTAAGCCTGGTGCCGATGTACTTCATCATCGACCAGTGGGGCGGGCCAAAGCGCAAGTATGCCGCCACGAAGTTCATGATTTACAGCATCGGCGGCACGCTCGGCATGTTGCTGGCCACGCAGTTGATCGGCTTCACGACGGGCACCTATGACATCGCGACGATTGCGGCACAGTGGCCCATGCTGGCGACGGATACACCCGTTTTCCTGGGTATTGATGTGGCGTCGGTCAAGGCGTTGGCCTTCTTCGGCTTCTTTTTGGCGTTCGCCATCAAGGTCCCGATCTGGCCCTTCCATACGTGGTTGCCGGATGCACACAGCGAAGCGCCCACTGCTGGCTCGATGCTGCTGGCGGGCGTCATGCTGAAGTTGGGCGCGTATGGCTTCATCCGGCTGGTGGTGCCGTTCTTCCCGGATGTGTGGATCAGCGATATTCCGCTGCTGGGTATGAACGTGGCGACCTTGTTCGCGTTGCTGTCCGTGCTGGGCATCGTGCTCGGTGCGTTCTCGGCTTTTGGTCAGAATGACATCAAGCGGCTTGTGGCCTATAGCTCGGTGAATCACATGGGCTTCGTCGGTATCGGCATCGCGGTGATGGCGGTGCTTTACGGTGAAGCGTGGGCTGCGCAGCACATGGGCGCAGAGGTGGTCGGCTCCGGCAGTATGCAGGATGCGATCCTGGCGACAAACGGCGTGGTCTTGCAGATGTTCAATCACGGCCTGAGTTCGGCGGGCATGTTCTTGCTGGCAGGGGGCTTGTATCACAAGACGCACACCCGCGACCTGACGCAATTCGGCGGCCTGTGGGTGAAAGCGCCGATCTTCGGTACGATCTTCATCTTCACGAGTATGGCCAGCCTGGGCTTGCCGGGTCTGAACGGTTTCGTCAGCGAGTTTCTGGTGGTGCGCGGGACGTTCCCGGTTTTCACGTGGCTGACGGTCATCGCCATGCTTGGCCTGCTGTTCACGGGTAGCTACATCCTGAAGGGCATACGGGCGGTGCTGCATGGTCCGCTGAACCTGCGCTGGCAGGCTTATAACCTGGAATTGCACCGTAACGAGTTGGTGGCCATCGCGCCGCTGCTGGTGCTGATGCTGCTTACGGGCCTTGCGCCGAACTGGGTGCTGAGCACGATCAACGATAGCGTGACGTTCTTATTCATGAACGGCATCGGCTAGCGCTGGATAGAGATAACGGGCAGATGCAGATGCAAACGCAGATGCAGAGGAAAAAGCAAAGGTAGAATGCGCAATGGTTGAATTTGGTTTTCCGGTACTGAGCGCCATTATCTTTATCCCCATCGTCGCCGGGGTGGTCATCCTGTTCCTGGATGCCAAACAGCGTGATTTGTATCGTGGTGTGGCGATCACGGCGGCTGTGGGGGTGTTGGCGCTTTCCGCAATGGTGTTCTTTACGTATAACAATCTGGTCGCAGCACAAGAGACGTTCGTGCAGGGCAACATGTTCGCCGCTGACATCGGCATGAGCGCGGGGGCGGCCAGCTACGCGAATGCGCTGCGCTTTCAGGAATACATCCCCTGGGTTGGCAGCCTGGGCATTAGCTATCACCTGGGCGTGGATGGCCTGACGGCCCCGATGGTGCTGTTGACGGGCATGGTGACGGTGGCGGGTGTGCTGATTTCCTGGCGCATCGAGGACCGTCAGCGCGAATTCTTCGCGTTCTTCATGCTGCTGGTGGCGGGTGTCTACGGCGTGTTCGTCGCGGTGGATATGTTCGTGCTGTTCTTCTTCTACGAGTTGGCCATCTTCCCTATGTACCTGCTGATTGCGGGCTGGGGCTGGGTCAAGCTGCGCGAGTACGCGGCCATGAAGCTGACGTTATATATTCTCATTGGCTCTGTGGTGGCGCTGGTGGGCGCGATTGCGCTTTACTTCACGACAGGCAGCTACTTCAGCAATGAGGGCGCGGCGATCTTCGCGGCGGCCATCGAAAACGGCCTACTGCCAGCGGATTCACAGCCGTTCAGCTTCAATATGGTGGCGATTACGCTGGCGGCTGAAAACGGGGCCTTTGACATCGGCGGTTACCTGGGCGTGGACGTGCTGACGTTCGCGAAATTCTGGTTCCCGTTCATCTTCATCGGCTTCGCAATTTTGGCAGGCGTTTTTCCGTTCCACAACTGGTCACCCGATGGCCATGTCGCAGCGCCGACAGCCGTCTCCATGATTCACGCGGGTGTGCTGATGAAATTGGGGGCTTATGCCGCGCTGCGTACAGGGGTGCAGCTATTGCCAGAGGGCGCAGAAGTGCATTTACCCTGGATCGTCTTTTTGACGCTGATTAACGTGGTTTACGGTGCGCTGATCGCCTTCAGGCAACGCGACTTCAAGTACGTGATCGGCTTCTCGTCTGTGTCGCATATGGGCCTTGTCAGTATGGGCTGGGCCACCATGAACCTGACGGGCATGACGGGCGCTGGCCTACAGATGTTCAGTCATGGGGCGATGACGGCGCTGTTTTTCGGTTGTGTCGGTATGGTGTATGACCGCGCACACACCCGCGATATTCCGAGCCTGGGCGGTTTCATCAAGCAAATGCCCTGGGTCGGCGTGGCGTTCATCGTCGGCGGCCTGACCAGTATGGGTATGCCGGGGCTAAGCGGCTTCATCGCAGAGTTCCCGATCTTTCAGGGTATGTGGGAGGCATCCGAAAGCGTCTCGTTGACCATCGGCGGCTTCACGTTGGACAATTACTACAGCATCATCGTGATTCTGGCGGCGCTGGCCATCGTCGTCACGGCGGCTTATGTGCTGCGCGTTACGGGTCAGGTGTTCTTCGGGGAATTCGACGCCGAGAAATACCCGGAAGTGGGCGATATTGCGATCACAGATCGGATCATCCTGCTGCTGCTGGGCCTTCCGTTAATTGTACTGGGCATGTACCCGGCGATCATGGCCCCGATGATTGCATCCGGTCTGGAGCCAATCGTGCTGATGTTAGGGGGACTGTAACGCATGGAGTTCATGGATTTCGACTTTCTCGCCAGCCTGCCCGCCATCGCACCAGAGATCGGCCTGACGATCCTGGCGGTGGTGGTGCTGCTGCTGGATAGCTACCTGGGTGAAGAATATCGCCCGAATATCGCATATGTGGCCGCGTTCGGCATGTTCTTCACTGCGCTGACGCCGTTGATCTGGGCACCGCCTGCGGGCACGAGTGAGGCGTTCTGGGGTGGTATGATCCGCCACGATGCGCTGTCGCAGATTTTCCGTGTGATGATCGTGCTAGCTGGCGCGATTGCGTCGTTGCTGGCGGTGGGCGCGGCTGGCGTGCGGCGCAAGGGTGAATTTCACCTGATTATCATCGTCTCGACGTTGGGTGGGTCGCTGCTGGCCGCGTCCGCTGACCTGATTATGGTCTTTGTGGCGCTGGAAACCGTCTCGATCCCGCTGTATATCCTGGCCGCCTTCCGGCGTCTGGATGATAAATCCATCGAATCCGGCATGAAATACTTTCTGTTCGGGTCGTTCGCGTCGGCTATTCTGCTGTATGGCTTCAGCTTCCTGTATGGCTTCACGGGCACGACGAACCTCTACGGCATCGCGGATGCGCTGGTGAATGGCGGCATCGTGGGCGAGAATACGTTCCCGGTGTTGATTGCGATTGTGCTGGTGCTGGTGGGCTTCGGCTTCAAGATCAGCGTTGCGCCCTTTCACTTCTGGACGCCGGATGTCTATGAAGGTGCGCCGACGCCTGTTACAGCGTTCATCAGCGTGGCCAGCAAAGCCGCCAGCTTTGCGGTGCTCATGCGCTTCTTAATCGCGGCCTTCCCCGAAAGCGTTGTCATCGACGGGCAAGCGGTGCAGGTGTTCTGGGTCAATCTGCTGACGGCTGTCGCCATCATCTCGATGACGCTGGGCAACGTGCTGGCGCTGCGGCAGACGAACATCAAGCGTCTGCTGGCCTATTCGTCCATCGCACAGGCGGGTTATGCGCTGATTGGCGTGGCGTCGTTGCAATCGCTGGGTCAGCCGTTCGCTGCGTCGTCGGTGGCCTTCTATATGTTCATGTACACCTTCTCGAACCTGCTGATGTTTGCGGGGGTGATTATATTCAGCGAGGCGGCAGGCAGCGAGGAGATCAAGGATTATGCCAGCTTGCAGAAGCGTAGCCCCTGGCTGGCCATCGCGCTGACCATCGGGCTGCTATCGCTGGCGGGTATTCCGCCTGCTGCGGGCTTCTTCGGCAAGCTGTTCTTATTTCAGGCGGCGGTTGAGGCGGGTCTGGTGGGCCTGGCCATCATCGGCGTGCTGAATAGCATCGTGGCGCTATACTACTATCTGGTGGTCATCAAGATCATGTGGGTGGACCCCAGCCCGGACGAAAACCGCGCTATCACTGTGCCGCGCACGTATGCTTATGTGCTGGCCTTGACGACGCTGGCGGTACTTGCGCTGGGGGTCATGCCGACGCCAATTATCAACTGGGCGCGTAGTGGGGCAGAGGCGGTTGCATCGGTTGTGATTGCGGGGTTGTAGGGCAAAGTGTTTGTGATAGAATGCACACGCATTTGCTGAAAGCCTATTATGGCAGACGAGCAATCATCACGTTTTAAAAATCTGAGTCTCGCTAGTATCACGGCGTTAACGGGCTGTGTGCCCCTGGTCGTGATTTTCCTGGCGCTGTTTATCGGGTTGTGGATCGACGCGACAATTGGCCAACGGGGACCGGGGATCATCTGCTCGCTGGCCGTTAGCCTACCTGTCAGCCTCTTTCTGATGACCCGCCTCGCGCTGTATCTAGTCGCACGGATCAGGCTGCCTATGCCGCCGAACGATGCAGAACCAGATGCAGAAAATGCGAATACAACTATGCGCTAACTGTGCAGCATCCAACTTACACGCATCCATACCCGGTTCGGGCTAGCTGGTTTCTCGTTAAGGCGTGGGCCGGGGCGCAACACAAAACAAAAAGGAGGAGTGTTTCGTTGTTTTATCGCTTATTGATGTCAGATGGTAGAAAGGAGGTGGGCAGTGGAAAACATGAATGCTAACCAGCGCGGTTGTATCTACCTGCTAGGCGCATTGCTGTTCGGCGTCATCTTCTGCGTTGGCGTTCCGTTCTTACTGCTGCCTGCGGCTGGCACTGCTGTCACACTCCCCGCCATCACCGTGCCCGGTGAACCCTATATTGAGGGTTGGCCCAGCGAGAGCTTTGAAATTGTCAATACGCTGGGTGGCATGTTGTTGGCGGATCTGATCGTCCTCTTGATTGCATTTCGTGCGCGGGGTGTATCGCAGAATTGGACGCAGCAAGTGCCCAACCGCTTCCAGAGCGCTGTCGAGGTGCTTGTCCAGGGGTTCTGGGGCCTGACGAAAGCCCAGGCTGGCACGAGTCCGCGTGTCCGCAATTTGCTGTTCCCGTTGGTGGCCAGCATCTTCTTATTCTTGCTTGCGGGTAACTGGGGTAAGCTGCTGCCTGGCGTGGAAAGCGTCGGCCTGATGCATTGCGCCATTTACGAGCCTGTGACGCTGAACGGCCACCCGGTGCAGGAGACAGGCTTCCTCGGCGTGCCGTACCTCGTGCAGCGCGTTGACGGCCCGCTACAGGTCGGTACACCGGCGACATCCACAAGTTACTACCAGTGCAAGAGCTTCAAGAAGGAGTTTGCGCCCTACGAGCCGTACCGCAATTACATCGTCACGCAGCTAGACCCGTTTGAGGATGCCGCAGTGACGCACCTGAGCGCACCGGGCGATACGCTGGAAAGCATCGTCGCGCAATATCAGCAGCAAGCCGACGAACTGACCCCGGCAGACCTGCCGAGTGGCGATAAGTACGAGCAGTACACGGGTTGGGCTGATCCGGGCTTGTCGGTGGATGCGATCTTAGAGCGCAACACCAACGCCCAGGGCGACATTACGCTGATATTCGCCACCGAAGACGGCGAACCGCACAGCGCAGAACCCGCAACCGTTCCGTTAGAGGCCAACCAGACGATTCTCGTCCGCGAAGAACTGTTCGGTGAGCAGGCGACCACCAAGAACAACCAGCTTTACAGCGTGGTGCCGTTTGTGCGTGGTGTGGCCACCGACCTGAACCTGACGATTGGCCTGGCATTGATCGCCTTCGTCGTAATCCAGTACTTCGGCATTGCGGAACTGGGCCTGAATTACTTCCAGAAATTCGTCAATGTGAACGCCATCGGCAATGTCGCCAAGCGCCCGTTGGGCATTATCGACTTTGTTGCCGGCCTGTTTGAGATCGTCTCCGAAATTGGTAAGATCATCTCGCTGTCGTTCCGTTTGTTCGGCGCTATCTTTGCCGGAACGGTGCTGTATGCCGTGATCTTGTTCTTGCTTGGCACGGTGACGCCTGTGATTATCCTGTTGCTGGAAATCATCGTGGGTGGTGCACAAGCAGCCGTTTTCGCTGTGCTGACCCTGATCTTCAGCGCCCAGGCGATGGTCGGCCATCATGGGGACGAACACGACGAGCACCACTAATCAGCGCTTGCGTTGTGGGTGCTGCGTCGTACCATGCGTAAGTAAGCAGGTTCGCTGAGTAACCGAGCTTGATATTTATCAGTTTACCAATGGAGCAATCAAAACGGATTCAGATGGTCTTTGTAGGGACGCCCTTCTTGGCGTCCGCAGATGGCGGACACGGCAGACCGTGTGCCTACGATCGTATCGGTTTGTTTTGGTTTATCCATAAGATACACACAACCAAGATCAAGATTACAAAGGAGCAAGGATAACAATGGAAGGTCTCGACGTCGGATTGAAAGCAGTGGGTGCTGGCCTGGCTATGGTGGGTGCGTTTGGCCCAGGGATCGGCATCGGCTTGATGGTGCAGGGTGCTATGCAGGGTATTGGCCGTAACCCGGACGCCGCGAATACGATCCAGACCAACATGATTCTGGGTATTGTGTTCGCTGAGGCTGTCGCGATTTACGCGCTCGTGGTCGCCCTCATTATCCTGTTCGTGCTTTAAGCCGCGACATAGGATAGAGACGAGGTGAACCTGATGCAGAAGACTCTACTAAAACGACTTCTGCTGCTGCTGATGGCTTTCTCGCTGGTGCTGGCGGTGATGCCCGCTGTACTGGCGCAGGAAAGCGAAGGCGGTGGCGAAGCCACAACCGAAGAAACCACAGAAACCACAACCGAAGAAACCACAGAAGAAGAGACGGAAGCAACAGCCGGAGAAGCTGCTGAAGCCGCCGCAGAGGGCGAACCCGGCAGCGTGCTGGACCCGCTTGGTATCAACGCCGGCTTGCTATTCGTGCAAATCTTCAACTTCTTGATTCTGGCCTTCATTGTCTCACAGGTGCTCTGGAAGCCTGCCGTTAACTTCCTGGATTCACGCTCTGCGGAAATCCAGAAGGGGCTAGAGGACGCAGCAGCGGCGGCCAAAGCACGCGAAAATGCCGAGCAGGAGGCCGAGACGATTCGCGCTGATGCCCGTCAGCAAAGCAACCAGTCAATTGAAGAAGCGCGTGCACAGGCTGAGGACATCGCTAAAGGCATCGAACGCGAAGCCCGCGCAGAAGCCGAGAAAATCCGCAGCGATGCACAGCAGGAAGCCCGTGTCGCCCGTGATGCTGAGCTATCCGGCTTGCGTGACCAGGTGTTGAATATCTCGGTTGCGCTGTCACGCCGCATCATCGGTGAAGCGCTGGATGAGGACCGCCAGCGCCAGTTGGTCAGCGACTTCTTCGGCAGCGTGCCCGAAAGCGCGAAGGGCTTGTCGGGTGAGGTCGAGGTCGTGAGCGCTATGCCGCTGACGGACGACGAACAGAGCAGCGCCCGTAGCGAAATCGGCGCGGACAGCATCTCGTTCACGGTTGAGCCGGCTATCCTGGGTGGCGTTATCGTGCGTGCACAGGAGAAAGTCATCGACGCCAGCGTGCGTGGTGGCCTGGACGACCTATCACAGCGTTTGCAGTAAGCAAAACACATAACATTGTAGGGACGCCATAAATGGCGTCCTCGGACGCGCTGCCCAGCGTAGACACTAGGTTTCAGCGCGTCCCTACGACCCATGCATGTGTAACCTCATGACCAAAACCCTCGCGGCCCTTCTTTCAGCCTTACCCGAAACGCAGATCATCGCGACACACGGCGACGCTCGTACACCTATCAATGCGCCCGTTGTCGAAGCCGACGCGGATGTACAGCCCGGTGGCGTTTTCGTGGCGCGTAAGGGCCGCAGCACCGATGGCCATGCGTTTATCCCGCGTGCCATCAGCGCGGGGGCTGCTGCTATCATCGGGGAACGGCCACACGCCGAGTTAGATATGCCAGCGCAGGTGCCCTATGCGCAGGTGCACGATGCACAGGCCGCCACAGGCTATTTAGCCGCCGCCTATCACGATTTCCCGTCGCGCAAGCTGACCGTCATCGGCATTACGGGCACGAACGGCAAGACCAGCACCACGCATCTGCTGTTTAACATCCTGCATGAAGCCACGAAGGGCCACGCGGGGTATATCAGCACCCTTGCCTTTTACGATGGCAAGGCCGACGCCGACACCGGTCTGCATGTGACGACACCCGGCGCGCCGCAGGTGCAGGCGTATTTAGCGCGTATGGTGGCCAACGGCCTGACGCACGCCGTGCTAGAGGTCACGAGTCATGGCTTGGCGCAAGGGCGCTTAAACGGCACGGATTTTAACGTCGGCGTGCTGACGAACCTCACGCATGAGCATCTGGATTTTCACGGCTCGTTTGAGAGTTATCGGGCGGCAAAGGGCATCCTGTTTGAGATGCTGAAGCACGGCAGCAAAACGCAGGTTACCAGCATCCTCAACGCTGACGACCCATCTTATGCTTATTATGCAGCTATCACACCCGCTCAGGTTGTGACGTATGCGATACATAATGAAAATGCAGCACATCAGGCGCGAGACATCCAGCATTCAGCCCAGGGCACGCAATTTATATCAGATGATACCACCTATAAGCTGCATCTGGTTGGGGATTATAACGTGGCGAATGCGCTTGCGGCGCTTGCGGCGGCGCGTGCTGTTGGCGTCACGAACCCGGCGACGATACAGGCAGGCTTAGAGCGCGTGCAGGCGATCTCTGGCCGTATGGAGCGCATCGACGCGGGGCAGGATTTTCTCGCGATTGTGGACTTTGCGCACACACCCGACGCGCTGGCGCGAGCGCTGCAAGCGGCCCGTAGCATGATCGCCCCCGGTAAGCGCGTGCTGGCCGTGTTTGGCAGCGCTGGCTTACGGGATGTCGAAAAGCGCCGCTTGATGGCACTGGCCTCTGTACAAGCCGCCGACATCACGATATTGACCGCCGAAGACCCGCGCACCGAAGCGCTGGATGATATTTTAGGCATGATGCAGCAAGCCGCGACCCAAGCAGGCGCAATCGTGGGGCAGAGCGTGTTTAGCGTGCGGGATCGTGGGCAAGCGTTGTATCAGGCGTGCCAGATGGCGCGTGCGGGTGATGTGGT
>DAOTTW010000143.1:0-5411 GCA_034437615.1 Anaerolineae bacterium
CACGATTATGTCACGATCTTACGCCTTGTGAGGCACTTCACAAACTGCCAATGCATCATAGCAGGCGCGAACAGCCGCATAAATGGCCGGGCGCAATGGTTAACTTTTTGCTGACCTCTGTTAGAGGTTGGTTTTGATACCAGCAGGACATCGTAAGTCTACTCAAAACCGGGGCAAATGCTTGATACAATGGACGCATTATGAAGCATAAATCATAAGATGTGCTAATGGTCCCTGATTTTGAAGCAGCCAAGCAATACGCGCTGCGACGGCTGGAAAATGATCTCATCCCGAACCTGGCCTATCACTCGCTTGAGCATACACGCGATGACATTGTGCCTGCCACCAAACGCCTAGCTGAGCGCTCGCAGGTGTCCGAAGAACAATATCAATTGCTCGTCACGGCGGCATGGTTTCATGACATCGGCTTTGTAGAGCGTTACCAGAATAACGAAATTGTCGCCAAAAGCATCGCTGAGGCCGTATTGCCGGATTTTGGCTTTAGCACGGCGCAGGTTAACGTCATCGGCGGTTGCATTATGGCCACGAAGCTGCCACAGAACCCCAAAACGCTCTTGGAGCAGATTATGGCTGACGCAGACCTGGATAACCTGGGGCGTGAGGATTTCTTCGTCGTGTCGGATAACCTGCGCCTGGAATTGCTGCTGCGTGGTGAACGCTATTCAGCCCGCGATTGGTATGAGAAGGAACTGAGGTTCCTGACCAGCCACCAGTATTTTACCCCGGCGGCGCGTGCCCTGCGCGATGAGGGTAAGCGGCGCAATGCGGCAATCTTCCGCGAATTGCTGCATATGTAGCAACTCGATTTTTGTGCATAAGCCTCAGATGGCGTATGATCTCTGGTAAGCAAATAACAAGCAACTCGCAAGGAGTCTGACATGGCTATACGCGCCCGCCAATTAACGGTTAAGCTGCCTTTCGGTCTGGGTAGCATCACGTTTGAACCCAACGAAGCAGAAGAAAAAGCAGCCTGGGAGATGTTCGTCGAACTGGAAACGCGCATCGCAACGCAACCGCTGGACCCCGATCATGGGTTGCTACGTGAAGCGCTGACTTCACTTTACAAACTATTCGGCATTACACGCGAAATCCTGAGAAAATACGGGCCAGATGTCGCAAATGGCCCAGAGTCGGTTGGGGCACTTTCGATCAGGATTCTCAACTTCGGCTTGCGCGAGTTTACGGCCAAGTGGCACCCGCGCCTACTGGAACATGAGGAGCTGAAGCCAGCCGACGTCAGCGCAGTGGTACACGAACGCGCCTGGCAACATCACGACGAAATGCGCCGCGAACTCGAAGAAAAGCAGGAGGGCCTACGCATATACGCCGATGCACTGGCGAAAATTGCCGGGGCACGCCTGCCAGACGACGACAAGCAACAATAAGAATAGCTAGCTGGCGAGATGCCGCCTCAGGCGTGCCAGCGCTGCAATGAATAGCGGGTCCTCGATTTTCAGGCCCGCTGCTTCATCCACCCATTCGACCCAGGCCGACGCCTCTAGCTTTGTGCCATCCCCCGGCGCGGCGACCTGCTGCATATTGCTGACATCCACTGCGTACAGGTAAACAATCGTATCGGATTGCTTGCTGGGCCGAACCAGGTCTAGCGCGATCAAATCATTTGCGTTGACGCGATACCCAGCTTCCTCGTATAGCTCCCGCACAGCAGCGGCAATCGCCTCTTCATCATGCTTGACGCCCCCGGTGATGCTACAGCGCTCGTGCTGCGGCTTGTGCGCAGGGCAGATTTCGACACGGGCTAGATAGTCGATGCCCTGTGATGTGCGGCGAAAGGGCAATAGTGAGACGGTGGCTTTTGTGCGGGTGCTGCGCATGAATACGTAGCCGTCGCGGTCGATAACGGCCATAAACGGATTCTCATAGAGTGTTTTGTCGCTCATCTTGTGTCGCGATCCTCATCCAGCTTGTAACTTGATTTTAGTTAATCTGTGCCCTCAGTATACGTCAACTCGGAAATGCGCGTTGCAATCCGGGTCATTTGCTGCAAAAATTATGAACATTTGATGAAAATCCGTGATCTTACTGGCAAATTCGCAATCTGTACGTTTGCATCATAGTCATGGGGTTAACGCCATGCTAAAATGTGGTGGCCTAAAGGCGATTAACCTCTGTGAAAACTTTGTTGACGGATAGTTGATGTTAACCCACCACACGCTGTTTATCGTTAATTCTATGGCAATAGTTTACCCTATAACAAGATAAGATAAGATAAAAATAGAAAGGTTAACCTCTTGGCATCCCTGGTTATGACCATACGAGAGACGTTGCGGTATCGGGGTTCCATCGGCCAGTGGAGCTGGGTCATGCACCGCTTGACGGGCCTCGGCGTCGTGTTCTTCCTGATTATCCACGTGATTGACACCTCCTGGGCCGTTTTTTACCCTGGCCTGTACGAAAAAGCGATTGCGATTTACCAGACGCCGCTCTTCACGCTAGGCGAATTCGTGCTGGTGTTCGCGGTGGTCTACCACGCCTTCAACGGCTTACGCATCGCGCTGTTCGATTTTAAGCCGGAATGGTGGCAATATCAGAAGCAAGCGGCCTATTATGTGTTTGCGGCGACGGCGGCGGTGCTGGTGCCCGTTTTCATCGGCATGTTCGTGCATGTCGTGGATCACTACAGCCAACAGCCGAACATCCTGCCATTGGGTGACGTGTTGGTCGAGCAGATTCCGTTCCTTGCGGGCATGGTGGTGGCTGGCATGGCGGCACTCGTGCTGGCGTGGCTGTATGAGCAGGTCACGGGCAACCGTGAGGTCGGCGGCAGCGCGAAGAACAGTTCCCGCCAAATGGAGCGCTTCTGGTGGTCGTTCATGCGCGTCAGTGGCATTTTGATCGTGCCGTTGGTATTCGGCCACCTGGCGATGATGCACGTGCTACAGGGCGTCTTTGATCTGACCGCAGCAGGTTATACGGTTGTCGGCACCACACAGATCGGCAGCGTTTTCGGCGGGGAATATCTGGCTGATGCGCTTGCCCGCAATTCGTCTGTGGTTTTCAACGGCTGGAACGACACGGGCACGGCAACGGAATTCGTCGCTGAGCGCTGGAATTACCTGTTTGCGGGCGTGGCCATCTGGAAATTCTACGACATTGCGCTGCTGACGTTGGTCACGGCGCACGGCTTCAACGGCCTGCGTTATGTGCTGACGGATTACACGATGGAAAACCCGACGCTGCGCCGTGCAGCGGGCTACGCCTGCGTGATTGGCGCGGTGGCGCTGCTGCTGACCGGCGGTGGCGCTTTACTGGGCACAATCGAGCCGGAAGCTATCGCCCTGGCGCAGGAATCGCTAGCCGCCCTCTACGGCGAAGGCTAAACCCCCTAGTAGAGCGCGGCGTAAATGCATCATTAATGCGGCTACGCCACCTCGGACGCCAAGAATGGCGTCTCTACAGGGCGTCGTTCTCAGGGACGCGCCGAGGCGCGTCCGAAAACTGCCACAGTATTTGCGCCAACGTGTACTAGCCTTCACGAAGATGGGCATTTCGGTTGAAAGAGCCATGACCCTGCCCTAGAAGTGACGCAAATATGTTATGCTGTAAGTGGCGACGACGATCGCCATCGACATGAACTATCAGAGACGTATCGGATGAATTTTACTGGTTTGAGGAGTTAATTGGATGAAGATTCATAAGCACGAAGCAATCATCGTCGGCGCGGGCGGTGCGGGGCTGATGGCCGCGTTGTACGCAAGCCAGGGCGGTGCAGATGTGGCCGTCGTCAGCAAGCTCTACCCTACGCGCAGCCACACAGGTGCCGCGCAGGGCGGTATCGGTGCTGCGTTGGGCAACATTGAGGAAGATGCGCCGATTTTCCATGCTTACGACACGGTTAAGGGCGGTGACTATCTGGCAGATCAGAACGCTGCGATGGTGCTGGCCGAAGAAGCCGTTGACGCGGTAATTGAACTGGAACACATGGGCCTGCCCTTTGATCGCACGGACGATGGCAAGATCAGCCAGCGTCGTTTCGGTGGCCACACAGCCCACTTCGGCAAATCGCTGGTGAAGCGTGCTTGCCATGCCGCTGACCGCACAGGCCACATGATCTTGCAGACGCTCTATCAGCAGTGCATCAAGAACGATGTGAACTTCTTCGATGAATTTCACGTTGTAGACCTGATTACGAACAGGGGCCGCACCGTCGGCGTCGTAGCTATCGAACTGGCGACGGGCGAATTTCACATTTTTCACGGCAAAGCCGTTATGTTTGCGTCGGGTGGCTGGGGCCGCTGCTGGCAGGTGACCAGCAACGCGCACAGCATGACGGGTGATGGCGCGGCTATCGTGCTGCGTCATGGCATCCCCTTGCAAGATATGGAGTTCTTCCAGTTTCACCCCACTGGCATCTTCAAGATGGGCATTCTCATTACAGAAGGTGTGCGCGGTGAAGGCGGCGTGCTGGTCAACAGCGAAGGCGAGCGCTTCATGAACACCTACGCGCCCAGCGTGAAGGACCTTGCCAGCCGCGATGTGGTCAGCCGCGCCATTTACGATGAGGTGAAGGCTGGACGTGGCATCAGCGGCAATAACTATGTGTATCTGGATGTGCGCCCGGATACGGTCAACAAATACTTTGAAGAGGATGGCCGCCCCGAACGCATCACGGAGCGCGACGTGGAGCGCAAATTGCCGGACATCCTGGATTTCTGCCGCACGTACCTGGGCGTGGACCCCGTGAAGGAACCGATGCCCGTACAGCCCACCGCACACTATGCGATGGGCGGCATCCCGACCAATGTCGATGCGGAGGTCGTGGTGGACGAAAACTGGACCGTCTTCCCTGGTTTATATGCGGCTGGCGAAACAGCCTGTGTGAATGTGCACGGCGCGAACCGCCTGGGCACAAACTCGCTGGTTGACCTGGTTGTGTTCGGGCGTCGTGGCGGCATGAAAATGGCTGAATTCTGCCAGGAAACCGAATGGACCGAGCTACCAGAGGATGCAGGCGCAAGCATCAAGGCCGAATTCCAGCGCATCCGCGACAACAAGGGCAGCAGCAAGCCCTACAAGCTGCGCGACGAAATGCAACACCTGATGATGGAGAATGTCGGCGTGTATCGCACCGAGATCACCATGCAGGAAGCAGTCGATAAGCTGGCCGAACTGCGCGAGCGTTTTACAAACGACATCACGATTGATGACCAGGGCTATCAGTTCAACACCGACCTGATGGAAGCCTGGGAACTGCTGAACCTGCTGGAACTGGCCGAAGTGACCGCCATCAGTGCGCTGGAACGCAAGGAAAGCCGGGGCGCACACAGCCGCGACGATTACAAAGAGCGCGACGACGAAAACTGGCTGGTGCATACGCTGGTCTGCCGTGACATCAACGCGCCGGAAAAAGGCTATCAGGTCAACCTCGG
>DAOTTW010000144.1:0-8001 GCA_034437615.1 Anaerolineae bacterium
CAAACACGAGACTATCCATATAGCATTACAGGAGTAGCAGCATGGCAGAGTACCAGTATGTACTCGTCGCCGTTGAGACTGCCGGGATACAATCCTACATCTTCGCCAGCAACCGCCTGAAGGAGAACGTCGGGGCGTCGTATCTGGTGGCAGCAGCAACAGGCGAATGGGCGTTGGAGGTCGTGCGGCGGTTAGGCGTGCGGCACAACCTGACGGAGGATGACGCCACCCCATACACAGATGCGCAGGCCGAACGCGGCGAGGTCGATGTCGAGGTGTTATACAGCGGCGGCGGCAACATTGTCTTACTGTTTGCAGAAAAACCCGACCTGGGCACGTTCAGCGCCGAAGCGTTACCGTCCGACGCCATCTCACGCGCCTTCATCCGCGAACTTTCGCGTCAGGTGCAATACGCCGCACCGGGCCTGCAACTGACCTTCGCCGTACAGCCCTTCACCTGGGAGCAGTCGCTTAGCGCTGCGGTCGGGGATTTGCTGGGCGACATGAAAGCACAGCGCAGCCAACAACCACCCTTGCGCGGCGATATGGGGCAGGGCGTGCAAATCATGGGCGCATCCACCAGCCTGCCAGCCGTGACCATGCAACGCGACCCCGAAGGCAACTGGCAACCGCTAGCTGCCGAAACAATCGCTAAGCGTGCGGCGAGTGAGGACGCTAACCGCGTGCTGCGCCGCACACTGGACATACGCCACACGGATTATCGGCTGCCGCTGGAACTAGATGACCTGGGCCGCAGCAAGGGCGAAAGCAGTTACATCGCTGTGGTTCATGCGGATGGCAACGGCCTCGGTGTTCTCATTCAAGGTCTGAAGGACGACTACCCCGCCTCACGCAACCGCGAGTATATCACTTACATGCGCGAATTTTCGCTGAACGTCCAGCGTGTCGCACAGGCAGCACAGCGCACGATGGTGGATCGACTTCTCGCCAGTATCGAGGCTGAGCGCCAGCGTTACATCCCCGGACTGCGCGACGATAAGGACCGCATCGACATTGAGCCTGCGGACAGCCAGCGCTTCTACCTGCCATTGCGACCGCTAGTATCCGGCGGTGATGACGTAACCTTCGTCTGTGACGGTCGCATCGGCTTCGATCTGGCTGTGACCTTCTTGCAAGCCTTTGAGCAGCACAGCGAAGCCATCCTCGGTCGCAAACTGACGGCCTGCGCAGGCATCGCCATCGTCAAGACGCACTATCCGTTTGCGCGTGCCTATGAACTGGCTGAAGAACTCGCAGGTAACGCCAAGCAAGCACGCATCAGCACGCATCTGGACGACGCTGCGCCGAGTGCGCTGGACTGGCACATCACAGCAGGCGGCTTATATGCGGACCTGGACGCCATGCGCGGGCGTGAATACAGCGTGCCGGAGGGCAGCTTGACGCTGCGCCCGATTTTCACGGGTAATGTTCCAGATGATTTGTATGCGCGTAGCTGGGACGCGATGAGTCGCATTATCACCGAATTTCAGAGCAAATGGCGCGAGCATCGCAACAAGGCCGAGGGGCTGCGCGTGGCCCTGCGCAAAGGTGCCGTGGAGACCGCTGTGTTCAAATCTCGCTACCTGAGCGCGTCACGCGCTGCATGGTCAACGGGCCAAGCGCCATACTTGCCGGAGGTCGCAGGTTTTGAGCAGAACGGCTGGCGGGATGGCATTTGTGGCTACTATGATGCGCTGGAACTGCTGGATAAGTACATTCCGCTGCGGTCAACCGCACAGGAGGCGACCCCGGCATGAGGCTACACATTCTTCTACGCAGTGACGCGGCCTTCGGGCGCGGTGACGGCGTGGCGGGGCTGGTGGATAGCGAGGTCGAGCACGACGCACAGACGGGTTTACCGTATATCAAGGGCCGCACGCTGAAGGGTCTGCTTGTCGAGTCGTGTGCGGACTTGCTGTACGCACTTCAAAGTAACACCACTTATGATGATTTAGAAACAGCCGCGAAGAAGCTGTTCGGCATACCGGGCAGTACGCTAACAGACATCGGTTGCCTGCACATCGGGTCTGGCTTGCTGCCTGCTGACCTGCGCGGGCATCTGACCGCGAGAATTCAGCAAGGGCAATACACCCCACAGCAATTGCTGGAAGCCTTCACGACGATCCGCCACCAGACCGCCGTTGATCCCACCAGTGGCAAGCCACAAGACGGCAGCTTACGCGCCACTCGCGTTGTATTGCGCGAGACATTCTTCTATGCAGACATCCACAGCGATAAAACGCTGGACGACGTTGATCTACAATTGCTAGCGGCCTGTGCCGCAGGCGTCAAGCGCGGTGGGCAGAATCGCACACGCGGCCTGGGCTGGTTGCAGGTCGAATTACAGGACGCAGGCGAGGCCTTGCTAGCGGGCTTCGCGGCGCGTATCGGGGGCGCAACATGACGACGACCATTACCTATCGCGTGCATCTGGAAGAACCCGCCATCTTCACCATGCTGGCAGGCGACCCCAACAGCGCCGTGTCCTATCCGTACATCCCCGGTAGCGTCATGCGCGGTCTGCTGGTGGGTCGTCAGATCGCGCAACATGGTGACATCAGGCACACCGACGCCGAGCGCCGCTTATTTTTCTCGTCCACGACGCGCTACCTGAACGCCCATCCTCTGCTGGATAATGAGCGCAGCTTGCCCGTCCCGGCGACGTGGAGCGTGCCCAAATATAAAGGACAGGGGGCTGAAGATCAGATTACAGACACGGCGCTGACGCACTTCCCGGCGGGTGCGAAGCCGAAGGCCATCGGGGGCCGTTTCACGACACTAACAGATGCGGGGGCAGTGCTGCATCAGCCGCGTATAGTGATTAACGTGCATACAGCGCGGGCGCGACGTAACGCGGGCGAACAGCAGGTCTTTCGCTATGAGGCATTAGCGGACGGGCAAGCCTTCATGGGGGCGATCCTGTGTGATGACGCCGACGCGCCGCAATTGCTAAAGCTGCTGCAATCGAATGACCGTATCGCCATTGGTGGTTCACGCACGGCGGGTTATGGCAGCGCGACATTATCGCACGTAGCCGAAGATGCGACGTGGCAGGAGGTGCAGCACGACACAGCATCCGTCGCGCTCTTGCTGACCTTCCTCAGTGATACGCTGCTGCGTGATGACGACGGTGTGTTCAATCCCATGCCGAACGTGCTGCAAACAGCCCTTGAGCGCATCGGCATCACCTGCACTGTCGAAGCGCTCAGCCTGCGCACGACAATGGTCGGCGGCTTCAATCGCAAGTGGGGTTTGCCGCTACCGCAACAGTTCGCCATCGAACGCGGCAGCGTGGTACGCCTGCGGATTAGCACACAAAGCAACACCGCCATCACAGATTTACAAAGCAGCGGCATCGGTGAACGACTGAATGACGGCTTTGGGCGTGTGGCGCTGGGCTGGCAGCAACGCGAAACGCTGGCCTATAGCAAGTATGAACCCCATACAACAATCGTAGCAACCGAACAAGAACTCAGCGCTAGTAGTGAAACGTTATGGGGACGCATCGCAGCACGTATCGTAACAGACACACCGCAGGCACAATTGACCAGGACGTTATACGAGCCACCTGCAACACGCTTCCGTATAACAGGTAACGCGCTATCGCGCACGCAAATTGCCCGCCTGCGCTCCGTCATCGCGAATGCGCTGCGTGCGGATGCTAAGACTCAGGAAGAGGCCATCGAAACATTCCTGACGAAAATCCGGGGAAAAGCCGCTGGCAGACAATTCGCAAACGCCCGCATCACAGGTCAACCGCTGGATACATGGCTACAAGCGCCGACCTTTCGCGGCATAGCAGGTGCAGATGAGGCCGACGCCGCTACAAAACTGGCGCTCGTTGATTTGGTGCTGGAACGGGCACAACGCGAACGCACACAACAGGCGGGACAATCCGCACAGCAGGAGGACGCACATGGCTAACTGGCAAGCAAGCGCCGCACGCGGCATCATACGCCGAATCGTTGTAACGGGTACGCTGGTGCTGGATACACCCGCGAGCTTCAGCACCGGCGAGACGGACGGCACCGAACTCATTATCCTGCAAGACGCGCTGGAAGGGCTGCCGTTGCTGCCGGGGGCCTCACTCGCTGGCGCGCTGCGCTCGTACCTGCTCAGCCGTGAATTGGGCTATCGCGCTGCTAACACCGATACCACGCTGACGACAGCGCTATTCGGCAAGGCGCTGGACGATGGCACGGAGCGGATGCAAAGCCGCCTGATGGTGCAAGATGCGCTCGGTCAGGGCACAGGTACGCTGACGCGCCGCGAAGGTGTCAAGATCGCAGGGGACACGCGCACGGCTGATGATGGCATGTTGTTCAGCACGCAGGTCTGGGAAGCCGGCACGACCTTTGATTTATGCTTTGAGTTGGTGCTGTACGATGGCTACCCGGAGGCGTTGCTAGTAGCTTGTGCGGCGGCGCTCAATGCGCTTGGCTCAGGTGAAATTACGCTTGGTGGGCGCAAACAGCGCGGCTATGGGCGTGTCCGCGTCGTTAACTGGCAGGTCAGCGACTACGATTTACGGCAACCCGACGCGCTGATGGCATGGTTACAGGGACAGCCTCACTCGGTAAATCCACATTCTTTCCTCACAGTAGGTGATGCGCTGGGCGATGCACGGACCTATGTCCATATCACCGCCACGCTGCAACTGTGTGAGTCGCTGCTGATCCGTGCCGCCTCCGACATCGCAGAAAGTGAACACCTCAGCAGCAACGGGCAACCCGTCCTGAGCGGCACCAGCCTGACGGGGGCGCTACGGGCACGCTGCCTGAAAATCGCCAACCTGGTTAATCCGGCACATGCTGAATGGCTTGTAAACGACCTGTTCGGCAAGCACGGCGCAAACAACCCAGACGGCACAAACGGCAACAGCGATACTCTCAGCGCGAGTCGTGTCCGTATAAGCGAACAGCCCATCAGCGGCGGCAGGATGGATTACATCCAGAACCGCGTCAAGATCGACCGTTTCACGGGCGGCGCGTTTGAGACAGCGCTGTTTGACGAGCGTCCGCTATTTGCGGATGATAACACGACAGTGCAGCTCGATTGGTTGATACGCTATCCAGCCGATCAGCATGACCATGAACGCCTGAACGCGCAGGTGGGCTTGCTGTTGTTGGCGCTCAAAGACCTGTGGACGGAGGATTTGCCGTTGGGCGGTGAGGCCAGTGTCGGGCGCGGTCGCTGGCGTGGGCAACGTGGCACGCTCACCGTGAAACAAGACGCCGAGGCCAAACCGATCATCATCAACCTGACCGACACGGGCCTGAGTGATGTAACGCAGCGTGAGACGCTGGAACGCTTTGTTCAAACACTGTTGAATTACAACAAACCAACCGAGGCCGCATCATGACCCTGACCATTGACGACGTTCGTACAGGCCATTGGCTACGCCCAGAGACCAGCGGCATCACATTCGACCCTCAAGCATCGCTAAGCGATTGGTTGTGTGCGCAAGCCACGACAACAAGCTGGTTGCTGGCACACAGCACCGAAGGCGTCATCTGGGGCCGGGTCACGCCACAGGAATTACACACCTCACATGATGTCGCGCCAAACATCAGCCCGGCATTACGTCCAACGGCGCTGCACACATTGCGCCTCTTCAACCCAGACTATGAGGTACGTCTGTGGCGCGCAGGTGATGAGTGGCAGGCCATGCGTATCAACGATATGGAGGATGAAAGTGCCGCCGCCATTGATGAGTATCACCTGCTGTGGGGCACACACGCCGAACCACGCAACGCGGGTTTCATCCGCCTGGAAGACGGTGCGCAAGGCTTGCGCCATGTGGTCCCACCCTTCGCTGGCAGTGGGGATTTTGTTGGGCCGCTGGGCTTACGCCGCGTGACCAGGGAAGACCAGCATTTACCGCGAAGACGCGCACACCTACACGTGCGCCACTACCTGACCGAAGACGACATCGGCGTCAACCGTGTGACTTTGAGCCGCCTTGTAGCGATTGGAGTAAGCCACTATGAGCAAAAGTAAGCGCCGCCACGCACAAGCCTGGGCACCTTATAACTTCGTGCCGATGCCGGATAAACCGCTCTATGCTGACCTGAAGCATAATGACGCGCAGGGCAACGCACTCGCGCAACGCCATGACACCTATGAAGCGAACGGACACACGGGTTATTTCGAGGTGACGCTGACCACCGAGACGCCACTGTTCATACGTGGCATGTTGACCGAAGAGGATGTGACCAACGATCCAGCCGAAAACGGCGTCCGGACACCTAAAACCGAAAAAGAGATCGGTGAGTTAACGCGCAACAACCCGAATTTCTTCAGCATTGACGGCGAATGCCCCGTCATTCCGGGTAGTTCCCTGCGTGGGATGCTGCGCACGCTGGTCGAGATTGTCACCAACAGCAAATTGCACTTCGTCCACGATAGCACGCTGGTTTTTCGTGCTATTTACTACGCCGATGCCCTCGCAAACACCTATCGCGACATCGCCACCGATGTACAGGGCGACAAAGCGTACACTTACCCGACACGGCGCATGTATGGCGGCTACCTGCGACGCGGTGATAGTCCCTCCGGTTGGGTCATCCAGCCCGCACAGATGCATCACGGTGAGTCGTTCGCGCTGGTCAACCGCAAAGCTGTAGCTGACAGAGGCATCCCGGAGAAACCACCTTACAAAACATACCCAGTAGGGGTACGCCCGCCGACGTCACGCCACTGGCACACAGGTAAACAGGGCGTGCAGCTTGAAATCACCGAGGCAACAAGCATCAGCCGCGAGGTGAACGGCGATTATGTGCCCGCAACACTGCTGATTGCCAGCACGGTCGGCGCACTCAAGGGCAAGGGTAGTAACCGCACCTGGTACCCGGTGGTGTACGCTGAGGACCCGAACGCCGAACCGATCCCGATTTCGCAACGCGTTTGGGATGACTTCGTGCTGGATCGCGACCTGAAGCGTGGCATCGCCAACCGTCGTATCGACAGTGAAGGTGATGTGCTATTTTACCTGCTGGATGGACAGGGCCGGTTGCAATTCTTCGGGCCGACCATGTTCTTTCGGATGCCCTACGCCAACAGCATCCAGCAACTTGCACCACCTGAGCTGCGCACGCGCAACAGCCGCACCGATTACGCCGAGGCACTATTTGGCTATGTATCCGAACGTGACGAACAAACCGAGGGCAAAGCCGCGACCTATGCGGGGCGTGTTTCCGTCACCAGCGCACACGTTACGGGCGAGCCAGATACACAGGGCTACTATGATGAGCAGATCGTACCGCGCATCCTGGCATCACCCAAACCCACCACATTCCAGCATTATCTGGAACAGCCGGACGCCGCGAAGGGGCTAAACGGTGATGTCGCAAAATTGCATCATTATGGCACACACAGCGCGAGGTTGCGCGGTCGCAAGCTGTACTGGCGGCAACGCATTGAAGGGTTAAAGAGTGTCAAAGATGATGATCAAGAAACGCCATTAGAAGGTTACCCGGAAAGAAACATCAAACCTCGCACACAACACACGTGCATGAAGCCCGTCAGAAGCCAGGTTGAATTTAAATTCCGCGTCTACTTTGAAAACCTGACCGCTGCCGAACTCGGTGCACTGAGCTGGGCGCTGACCTTCGGAGAGATAGCTGAAGCACCGGATAACGTCAACGAGAACCAGAAGGACAAGCCCCTGTATCGGCATCAGCTAGGGATGGCGAAACCATTGGGCCTGGGCGTCGTGAAGCTCACACCACAGCTTGTCCTCACTCCGCGTACAGAACGCTACGGACGCTTATTTGATGACGCTGGTCAGTGGTTCACAGCGCAGCGCAGCGCCACAACCGAAGAACAGAAAACTTTCGTTGATGCCTTCAAGGCACTGACACCTGATTTCGATGCACAACCGCATATCCAGGAGTTGCTAGCGCTGGCGCAACGGCAGGAGCCAAATGCATACTTCAGTTACATGCAGATCGAAGCTCAAGACGCCTCCGGCGGCAAAGATAATCAGTATGATGGTCGTCC
>DAOTTW010000145.1:0-12933 GCA_034437615.1 Anaerolineae bacterium
CTAATCGACTAACTGCGACATCACGCGGCCAACGGCATCCAGGGTGGTCGCGATGACCGCATCCGTGTGGCCCAGGCCGACAAAACCCGCTTCAAATTGGCTGGGGGCGAAGTACACGCCCTCATGCAGCATGGCGTGGAAATACTCGGCGTAGCGCTCGGTATGGGCGTGTTGCTTGGCGCTGGCGTAATCGCGGATAACAGCGCCCTCAGCATCCAGGAAGTAAAAGCCCATCATCGTGCCCGCGTGGTTGACCTGCAACGGGATACCCGCATCGTTCGCGCAAGACCCGATGCCGTTGGCGAGCTTTTGCGTCCGTGTGGCGATCTGCTGAAAGGTGTCGCCCTGGATCAGCGTCTTGATGGTGGCTAAGCCTGCGGTCATCGCCAGCGGATTGCCGGAGAGCGTGCCCGCCTGATACATGGAGCCAAGCGGCGCGACCACCTGCATCACTTCACGCTTGCCTGCGTAGGCACCGACAGGCAGACCGCCGCCGATCACCTTACCCAGGCACGTCAAATCTGGGTCCAGGCCGAAAGCCTGCTGTGCGCCACCGGGCGAAACGCGGAAGCCCGTCATGACTTCATCGAGGATGAACAGCGTGCCATGCTTGCGGCACAAATCCTGCACGCCTTGCAAATAGCCCGCTGCTGGCATCACGAAGCCCATATTGGCCGCGATAGGTTCTACAATTACCCCGGCGATCTGACCCGAGTATGCCTGAAACAGCTTTTCCAGCGCTTCGAGGTCGTTATAGGGTGCGACCAACGTATCGCCCGTGATGCCAGCAGGCACACCCGGCGAATCCGGCAGGCCCAACGTGGCCACACCGCTACCCGCCTGCACCAGCAGCATATCTGCATGGCCATGATAGCAGCCTGCGAACTTGACGATCTTCTCGCGCCCGGTGTAAGCCCGTGCGACGCGCAGGGCGCTCATGGTGGCTTCGGTGCCGCTATTCACAAAGCGGATCATTTCCAGCGAGGGCACGGTATTAATCACCAGCTCGGCCAGTTCGTTCTCGACAGCAGTGGGTGCGCCGTAGCTCGTGCCACGCTCCAGCGCTTGATGCAGCGCTTCGGTCACTGCCGGGTGTGCATGACCCAACACCATCGGACCCCAGGACAGCACATAATCAATATAACGATTGCCGTCCGCATCGTAGACGTAGGGGCCTTCTGCGCGGTCGATGAAGCGGGGTGTGCCGCCGACGCTGCCGAATGCCCGCACAGGGCTATTGACGCCACCGGGCATGAGTTCGCTTGCACGCTGATAAAGACTCTCAGATTTTGTGATTTGCATAGCTTTGCTCGTCCTTGTGTTTTAACTGGCCTGATAATTGCTCGATGGCAGTTTGTGCGCCGTGTATTGTATCCGGTAATCCGACGCCGCCATAGGCATTGCCGACAATTTTGATGTCTGCTGGTAATGCATCGCGGATGGCCTGCACACGCGCCTGATGGCCGACATCATACTGTGGGTAGCCATCCGGCCAGCGCAAAATGTGGTGATACAGCGGCTCGGCCTGAATGCCCAACAGATCGCGCAATTCTTCGCGGATGATGCGCAGCAGGTCGGCGTCGTCTACGTGCAGCATGGGGCGCGTCTGTGGCCCACCGAAGAACACGCGAAGCAGCGCCACGTCATCGGGGGCGCGCCCCGGCCATTTGGTCGTAGCCCACTGCATCCCGTCAATGCGCCGCCCTTCGACGCTCGGAATCACGACGCCGTAGGCATCCAGCGCACGCGGCACATGCGCCCCACGATACGCCACGTAAGCACTGCCGACGCCCTCATAACGGATGGCCGCCAGTCTTTCAGCGGCTTGCGGTGCAGCCGCTCGCAACAGGTCGGCGGCATGATTGGCCTGTGTCGCCATGATGAGATGCGATGCGGCAATGCGTGAGCCGTCAGCAAGCGCCACCTGATAGCCGTCTGTGCTGCGCTGAATGCCTGTGACAGATGTCGCCAGGCGCATATCGCCTTGCAGATGAGCGACCAGCGCAGTCACCAGTTCCCCTGTGCCAGCGAGGAACGACACCAGCGGCGGTTGTGTGCTGGCCTGGCCAGCGGGCTGCTGCTGTGATTTACGCCACAGGCCACGTATCAGGCTGCCGTGTTCGCGTTCCAATTGAGCATAGTTGCCAAAGGTGGCTTGAATGCTCATGCGCTGCGGGTCGGCGTTATAAACGCCCGCCAGCAGCGGCTCAGCGAGGCGCTGCACGGCTTCTGCGCCAAAGCGCCGCGTGATGAATGTGGCCAGTGATTCGTCGGCGGCGTCTTGCTTTGCGGGGATGAACAAATCTTGCAGGGCGCGGATTTTTCCGGGCCAGGTGAACAGCGGTGATTGCAGAAACGCCATGATATTTGTCGGCACCAGCAGGCGCAGGCCAGCCGGCATGGGCACCAAGCGCCCACGACTGAGGATATAGATTCTGCGGCGTGTCTTGTTCACGCCGACGACACGCTCTTGCAGGCCGAGCGCGTTGGCCAATGTCAGCGCCCAGGGCTTGCGCGTGATGAAGCCATCCGGCCCGCCCTCTAGCAGCAGGGGTTTATCGCGCCCGATGTCGGCGCAGTGCGTGTAGAGCTTACCACCCCAGCGATGTGAGGCTTCTAGCAGCGTGTAATTCAGGTCGTGGTTTTGGGCATTCAGGGCGGCAGCCAAGCCAGCGATACCGCCCCCGATGATGACAAGCTGTGGCTCAGCGTCGGGTGTGGTCATGGATGAAATCTACCAGGCGCTTGACGTTATCGACGGGTGTCGTCTTGGTGATGCCGTGACCGAGGTTGAAGATATAGCCCTCACGCCCCTGCATACGGTCCAGCACAGCCTGCACGCGCCCCTTGAGCACATGCCAGGGCATCAGCAGCGCTACCGGGTCCAGGTTGCCCTGCACAGCGACACTATCACCCAGGATGTCGGCGGCCTTGTCGATGTCGATGCGCCAATCCGCGCCGATGACATCGCCGCCCGCTTCGCGCATATCCGGCAACATGCCGCTGGTGTTGGTGCCGAAGTGAATCACGGGCACGCCCGCACGCCCGGCAATCTCGATGGTGCGGCGGCTATACGGCTGCACGTACTGCCTGTAATCATGCGGTGACAGGGCACCGACCCAGCTATCAAACAGTTGCAAGGCGCTGGCCCCGGCTTCGGCCTGCGCCAGCAGGTAATGCCCCG
Source organism: Anaerolineae bacterium (assembly GCA_034437615.1). Lineage (GTDB taxonomy): Bacteria > Chloroflexota > Anaerolineae > Aggregatilineales > Phototrophicaceae > DAOTTW01. The sequence goes on from DAOTTW010000145.1 coordinate 3,185, forward strand.
CGACATGCGTAAACTTAGCCATCATCTCGCCCCAGGCATCCGGTCGGCTGAGCATGAAGCGCTTGGTCTTCTCGAAGCTCTTGCTGCTGCCGCCTTCGATGGCGTAGGATGCCAGCGTGAAGGGTGCGCCACTGAAGCCAATCAGCGGGATGCCACGCGGATTCAGGTCGGCCACCGTCAGCTTGATGGCCTCCAGGGTGAACGAAAGCGCCTCTTGTGGTGCTGGCGTCTTCAGCCGCGCCACGTCCTGCTCTGTCGTCACCGGGTTGTAAATCACGGGGCCTTCGCCGCTGATGAAATCCAGTTCCAACCCCATGCCTTGCAGCGGCGGCAGAATATCCGCGAAGATAATGGCCGCGTCCAGATCGAAGGCGTTGATGGGCTGCATCGTCACCTCATGGGCCAACGCTGGGGTTTTAATCATATCTAAGATGGTGTAATTCTGGCGCAATGCGCGGTATTCGGCCATGTAGCGTCCTGCCTGCCGCATCAGCCACACGGGGGTTGCATCGACGGGTTCGCGGCGGCAAGCACGCAGGAAGCGGCTATCGCGAACAGCCGAATTCTGTGCTGTCGTCGTTTCAGGTTGCATGGTGTTCCTTATCTATCAATCAGTCAATCAGTCAATCAGTCAATCAATCAATCAATCAATCAGCTAGTGGAGAAACTAAAACGGATTACGATTATGCCGATTTGTTTTCGCTTACTCATTCCGCAAGGGCTAGGCGTCGAGCCAGCGTGCAGCGTCCTTTGCAAAATACGTCAGGATCATATCGGCCCCGGCGCGTTTGATGCTCGTCAGGCTTTCCAGCGCGACACGCTCCAAATCCAGCCAGCCATTCTGGGCGGCAGCGTGCAGCATGGCATATTCGCCACTCACCTGATAGGCCGCTGTCGGCAGGTCGTAACGGGCACGCAGATCGGCCAATATATCGAGATATGGCATGGCCGGTTTGACCATCAGCATATCCGCGCCCTGCTGCACATCCAGGTCGATTTCGTGGCGGGCTTCGCGGCGGTTGGCCGGGTCCATCTGATATTCACTGCGGTCACCGAAGCTGGGCGGGCTTTCGGCTGCATCACGGAACGGCCCATAGAAGCCGCTGGAATACTTGGCGGCGTAGCTCATGATGCTGACCTGGGCGAAACCTGCCCCATCCAGCGCGTTACGGATGCGGGCCACCATACCGTCAATCATGCCAGAGGGCGCGATGATGTCCGCGCCTGCTTCGGCGTGCACAACCGACGCACGCCCCAGCAAATCCAGCGTGGGGTCATTCAGCAGGTAGCCCTGTGGCAGATGCGCGTCGTAATGGTCGCTATCCGGCGTGTTGATGATGCCGCAGTGCCCATGATCGGTGTATTCACAGAAGCACATATCGGAGACTACGATGGTATCGGGGCTGGCCTGTTTGATAGCGCGGATGGCCTGCGGCACGATGCCATCGGGGTTGTAATTCTCGCTGCCGCAGTCGTCTTTGTGCTCTGGGATGCCGAAGAGCACCACCGCCGGGATGTCCAGGGCGTTGATTTCTTCAGCCTCGGCCTTGAGTTGATCGACTGAAAGCTGAAATTGCCCCGGCATGGAGCGAATCGGCTTGCGGATGCCCTGACCTTCGCGCACGAACAGCGGATAGATGAAATCCGCAGGCGTGAGGACGGTTTCCTGCACCATGCGGCGCAGGTTGCGGTTCAGCCGTAGGCGGCGCGGGCGTATGGTGGGCGTCGTCTGATGTTGAGCTTGTAAGCTGCTGTCAGCGCTTGGCTTCTCGGTTACCATAGGTCGATGCTCCGAAATAATCCTCTATAGCCTGCAACAGGCCGTCCAACGAATAATCATCGGGAACGAGAATATTCTGAAAATGCGCGTCCTCGGCGGCCCGTGCAGCCGACGGGCCGATGCAGACAACCGGGACCTTGTAGCGGTAGCCCTCTGGCACGCGCTCCAAGAAATTTTTCGCTGTGGATGCGCTGGTAAACGTCAGCATGTCGATGTCGCCGGTTCGCAACATAGCCGACACATCTGCGCCGCCATGCCCGATGACATTACGATAGGCGGCCACCGTGTATACCCGCGCCTCTTTTGCCTGTAGTAAATCCGCCAACGTCGAACTGGCGATGTCGGATTGTGGTAGCAGGAGCCACTGGCCGGGCCGAGTGTCGATGACATGGGCCAATGCCACAGCCGCTTGCTTAGCCGGCACGACATGCGGCTGAATGTGCAGATATTCTTGCATGGCGCTGGCTGTCTTGCAGCCCACAGCCGCCAAACGCAGCCTAGCCCAATCCGGCGAGAGGCGCAGCGCCTGCAAGCGATGGGCAAGGACGCGCACCGTATTGGGGCTGGTCAACACCAGCCAATCAAACGCTTGCAGGTGCAGCAGCGCATCGTCCAGCGTGGTTGTATCAGCAGGTGGCGCGATGTCGATACAGGGAAACAAGATCGGGATAGCCCCGCGTAGCTGCAAACGGTCTGCCAAGACATCGGCCTGATGCGGTGCGCGTGTGACGACAATCCGCCGACCCCGCAAGTTGCCTATTCGCGTGTTCAGCATCATGATAGCACAGCTCTCAGAATCTCACCTGCGCCCTTTTCAAGCGCTTCTTGCGCGGCCTGCTCGCCTAGCTGACGCGCCCGATACTCGTGATGGCCGTTTAGCAGGTTGATGACGGTTTGGCGTTCAATTTCGATCTGCTTGCTGCCATCGACAGCGGTCACACGGGCACGCAGGGTTAGCTGATTGCCATGCAGGGTGCCATGTGCCGCGACGGGCACGGAGCAGCCGCCTTGCAGTGTCGCGAGGAAGGCACGCTCTGCAATGACTGGCAGCAAGGTCTCGTATTTCACCAGTACCGCCAGTAACCCCGCAGTCTTACTACCGGCCTGTGACTGCGCGGCGATGGCACCCTGCCCAGGCGCACCCAGCAGCACATCCAGCGGCAACACCTGGTTGATCTCATGCGCCATGCCGAGGCGCTCAATGCCTGCTTGCGCTAGCAGGGTCGCATCATATGGGCCGTTGGCATCACGCACCTTCTTGATGCGCGTTTGCACATTGCCGCGAATGTCGATGAACTTCAGGTCGGGCCGACGATGCAGCAATTGTGCAGCGCGGCGGCGGCTACTCGTGCCGATCACAGCGCCTTGTGGCAGGTCATCCAGCTTGGCCCCGGTGCGGCTAATCAATACGTCATTGACCGGCGCACGCTCACCGACTGGACGATGCACCAGGCCATCTACATCTTCTGTCGGCAAATCCTTCAGGCTGTGGATGGCCGCGTCGATGCTACCCGCGTGCAAGGCTGCTTCTAGTTCCTCTGTGAACAGCCCCTTGCCGCCGATGCTCGGCAGCGGCTTGTCGAGGATCTGGTCACCCTTCGTATTGATGATGGTGGGTTCGACGCGGCATTCGGGGGATTTTTCCCGCAGCAGCGCAGCGACGTGATCCGTCTGCCAGCGTGCCAATGCTGAGCCGCGTGTCCCCAAGCGTATCACCTCTGGCGTCATGCTCGTTGTCTTTCTATCGCTATATCGAATAACTCGCACAAGTAATGCAGGACAGGCGGCCAGGCCGCACCGTCAGCACCATCCTACGCTTGCTTGCCCTGTGATGCGGCCTGTGGACGACGAGACGCCCCCGGCAGACAGCAGTTCAGCGGGCAAACGTCGTGGTTCGGGCCACGCGACCCCAATGCACGGCGTAGCGGGTCAGCGCTCATGCGCTCCACGATTAACTCACGAATCATGCTGACGAAATCCGGGTGCGTACCGACGCTTGCCGCACGCACCAGCTTTATGCCGAGTTCGTCGGCTTTTTCAACCGCTTCGGTATCCAGGTCAAACATGACTTCCATGTGGTCGCTAATGAAACCGATGGGCAGAATTACCAGATCGTTGATGCCCTGGGCGTGAATCGCTTCCATGTAATCCACGATGTCGGGTTCCAGCCAGGGCATTTGCGGCGGACCGCTGCGGCTCTGATACACCAGCTTGTAATTATCGGTGCCGAGTTGCTCCGCGACGAGGCGGCAGGCCTCGGTCAATTGCGCTTCGTACTGGCTGTTCTTGGCCATGCCCATCGGGATGCTGTGCGCCGTGAATGCGATGTGCACGTTAGCGCGTTCGTCCTCTGGCCACTGTTGCAGCGCCCGTTGCACGTTTTCCACGTTGGGGCCGATAAAGCCGGGATGATTGTAGAACACGCGAATCTTGTCAATTTCGGGTGCGCCTTCACCGATTTCCTCAATGGCCGCTTGCAGATTCTCGCGGTATTGGCGGCAACCGGAGTAGCAGCTAAAAGCCGACGTGAAGAAGGCCAGCGCCTTTTTCACGCCATCATCGCGCATCTGACGCAGCGTATCCGGGATCATCGGATGCCAGTTGCGGTTGCCGAAGTAAATCGGCAGGTCGATGTCGTGGGCCTTTAGTTCTGCTTCTAGCTCTGCGATCAAGGCGCTGTTCTGCGCGTTGATCGGGCTGACGCCGCCGAACATCTCATAATGATGCGACACTTCAATCATGCGCTCACGCGGGACGTTGCGCCCACGCAGCACGTTCTCCAGAAACGGCATAACGTCGTCCATGCCCTCTGGCCCACCAAATGAGACGACCAGAACGGCGTCGTAGTCTTTCGCTGTGTTGTCGAACTTGGGCGCGTTTGCTGTCTGTGCACCGTATACGCTCATGCTACCGTTAATCCTTCTATCTTGTTATTCTGTTATCACGTTATTCTGTTATCACGTTATTTTATTGCTGTACAAGCTCGATGTTGCTTCTTGCCAACGGATAGACCAAAACAAACCGGTATGATCGCGGGGACACGGCAAGCCGTGTCAGCCATCTGCGGACGCCAAGAATGGCGTCCCTACAAAGATCATCTCGATCTGTTTTGGTTTCTGCATTAGACCTTAAGCCCCAGACCTTAGACCTTCGTGCCGACCCAGATAACGCCATCGCGGATTTCGACCTGGTACGTTTCGACGGGCTTATTGACCACACCATCAAGCGCCTGCCCGGTTTTTAGGTCGAACTTGCCATAGTGCCAGGGGCAAACCACGCTACATTCTGCCGGGTCGATTTCGCCTTCGTTCAGCGGGCCACGTGCATGAGAGCAGCGGTTGTTGATGGCGTACAGGGTGCCGTCCACGTTGAACAGGCCGACCATGCGCCCATCCAGATAGACGGTGCGCGTTTCGCCGGGGCCAAGCTCGTCCAATGGGCAAACGTCAATCCAGTGTTCTTCCTGTTGCACTTCTTCCAGTGGCTTTGCGATGGTCGGGCCACCCAGCGCGTCGAGCGCTTCTTCCAGGCGCATGTTGATGCCGCTGTAGAGCGGCGTATCCTGCAAGGTGTAGCGGCTGGCCTCTGTCTCGCGCAGTTCTTGCACCAGATCGAGGAAATCGGAGGGTTCGTCTGTCTCGAAGGCCACAACGAACTCGTAATCGTCAATACCGAAGCTATACGTGGTATTCAGGCGCACCGATGGGTATTTACGCCCGACGGTAATATGCTCGTCAATCATACCCTGACGCGCTGGCAACGACATCTGATACCAGTCACGGGTTTTGATAAACGGGTAGACGAACAGGTATTTCGCTTCGGAGGGGTCGATCACGAGGCGTTCTTCGCTGTCGTCTTCGCCACCGTCGCGGATTTCATAGATCGAGCGCTTGGTTTGTGAGATGAACGAATTGACCATTTCCAGATAGGCACCCATGCGCGTCTGCACGATGGCTGTTGCCATATCCTGAAACGCCTGCGGTGTCTCTGCGATCTGCCACAGCAACAACTCCGCATCGTAGCGCGTGCCCATCAAGCTGTATGGGCGTAGCAGCATTCGGCGGTTAAAGCCGCGAATGGTCTCGAACAGTTCGCGCTTCTGCTCGGCTTGTTTTTCTGGCGGCAGGCGTCGCCACTGCGGGTCAATCTTATAGAATGCAAAGCGCACGTATTGCCTGCGTTTCAGGCGTTGAGCACGCTCTTGCGGGTCCGGCTTGGTTTTAGGGGGTCCAGATTGTGTCAGAAAAGACGGCTTTGCCATGAAAATCTCTCAATATCGTGGTAAACCTACCAAAATCTACGCAAACATACATCAAAATTAGCCGGCACGCAACGGTTGACTAAGTTTTGCCTAGATTTTGGGATATTGTTCACCTATTTTAAAAGATGAGAGATGTGTAAGCGAGACCGGATTCCAGCATCCCGGCAAACCATGCATGATGCCAGTGATAGGTGGCTTGCTGCATCCGCTATGAAAAACGCACGACCACGCTATTGTGTGGTGCTACCCCGTCGTGTGCCTATGCCAGTGGTAGCCGATCACGCAATACATTCAAACAGTCTGCTAGCCGCTGTGCTGCGGCGTGCAGGTCGTCACCATGACACATGGTAAACGACAGGCGCACGTAACGATCTGGCACCTCTTTGGCGAAAGCCGCATGACCGGGCATGAAATCCAGATCGCGAGTCTTGGCGATTTCGAGCAGCTTTTCGGCTTGCATCTGCTCTGGCAGCGTCAGCCACACGAAGAAGCCGCCATCGGGCCGCGACCACTGCACCCAATCCGGCAAATGCGCTTGCAAGGCTGCACACAGGTTATCGCGCCCTTCTTTGTATAGCAGACGGGCGTTTTCTAGCTGTGTGTGGATGTGCCCACGCCGGATGAATTCACCGAGCAAACCCGCGTTGAGCGTGCTGACCGTAAAATCCTTGAAGGCCGAAAAGCGCTTGATCTGCTCTGGTGTGCTCCAGATGAAGCCCTGACGTATCGCAGGCATGATGATCTTCGAGAAGGTGCCGACTGTCACAATATGCTCGTCGGAGTCATCGTAATGGCTGCACAGCGGCGGCGCGGCCTCATCAAAGTGCAGCCATTGGTAGGTCGCATCCTCAATGACGGTAAAATCATACTGCTGCGCCAGCCTGACGAGTGCCTGACGGTGTGCGGGTTGGGTCGTCACACCCAGCGGATTGTGAAAGCTTGGGATCGTGTACAGCGCAGCCAGGCGTTCACCATAGCGCTGCGCGAGCGCTTCCAGTGCTGCTAAATCCAGGCCATCGGGCGTCATGGGCACCGTTTCGATGGTCAGGTGCGCGGCGTGGAACAGACGCAACACGAAGAAAAACGTGGGGTCTTCCACAACGAGCACATCACCCGGCTGGGCAACGGTGCGCGTGACGATGTTGATGGCTTCCAGCGCACCGCTTGCCATCAGCAGATGATCGGGGTGTGCGCTGTCGTGCGCGACCTGTGTGATGAAATCCGCCAGCGCTTCGCGCTCGGCGACAGGTCCGACCAAAGTACCGCTGTATTGCGTGCCGCGATCATTCAGTAATAACTCGCTGGTAATATCGCTCAAGATGCGATGGGGTACGAGGCGTTGTGTATCCGGGTAGCCGGTGCGTAGGTCGTAGGTTGCCATGATGTGTCTACTCATCCATTGAAAAAAGGCCAATCAATCTATACACCAAGCCTACACCGAAACGCCGCGAAATGCGAAAAGCGTCAATACATAACTCATGATGAAACGCCGATAAAGCGCCCGACATGGACAAAAAGCCTGTAGTAAGATAGAGTAATTAGCGCTGTGTCAGTGCAGCATTTACACCTGTGGAGGGGACCATGCAAAACATGCAAGCCATGCCAGTTGAACGTTATTTTGAGAACGATGTGTGTGTTATCTCGTTGACTGGCCGTATGGATAGCCAGATGGTAGACGAATACCGCGACGTGTTGTATGAGGTTATCCAACCAGATGGCCCCGTATTGGTCGATATGCGCAGCGTAACGTATCTGTCCAGCGCGGGCATTCGCTTGCTGCTGATGATGTATCGCAAAGTAGCCGAAAGCGGCGGTAGTATGGTGCTGGTCGGCATCTCGCCAAAATTGCAGGATGTGCTCTCGTTGACGGGTTTCTTGCAACATTTTGAGGTGCGCGAGACATACGACGACGCGATGCTCGCGCTAGGTTAAAGCGCAGTTACGGGTTTTCTCGTGGCGGACGCACCAGTGGCGAATCCCTACAGACCTGTTGTGAATGATTGCGACCCTGTAGGGACAGGGCACTGACCTGTAACCACTCAGCCCTCACCCCAAACCCCTCTCCCGAACGTGCCTTTGGCACTGGGAGAGGGGCTTTTAACAGCGTACCTCCCCCTCTCCTAGCCGTGTAGCGGCGCTTGGGAGAGGGGGAATGAGTTTACAGGGGTAGGTATTTGGTTTTTCGTTGTTCCTGTGTGGCGGACGCAGCAAGCCGCGTCCCTACACAACCGCTGTGAACCGTAGGAACGCCATTCTTGGCGTCCGAGGCGGCGCAAGCCGCCATAAAATACGGTCAAACATCAAATACCTACCCCTGTGAAGGGGGAATGAGGGGGTGAGGGCCAAGTTGCGGGCAAAACATGCCTGCCTGAGTAGTTACCGTCTGGCGACTGAGAATGGGACACGTACCTGAGTAGTCACCAACCATCATCTATCATCTTCAGGTATTAAGGCCATCCCAACAAAATAATTGACACGGTTTGCGGACACGGCAAGCCGTGTCCCTACGAACGACGCCCTGTAGGGACACCCTTCTGGGTGTCCGAGCGGCGTCAGCCGCATTGCCGATGTTGCAAGAATTTGACTTGTTTTTTTTAGCTGGAAAAGCCTAAGACAATGCGATAGCGCAGGCCCATGTAGTGTTGCAGCCGCTTATCTCGCTTAGCCATTGCGTACATCCAGGGCTAACGCCGCGTGTGATTGCCGGATGCAACGTGCTGTGGTGCCAGCTTGTCTTTGTTCAGGTCGTAAATCACGCGCAAGCCATCCAGCGTGAGTTCTGGCGCGATGCGGTCAATCACAGCCGTGTTTTCGTCAAACGAATACGCTAAGCCGCCGGTGGCGATCACCTGCGTCTGCTCTGAAGCTAATTCGGCCTTGATGCGTGCAATCAGCCCTTCGACCAAGCCCAGATAGCCCAGGAAAATGCCTGATTGCATGGCGTGAATGGTGTTGCTGCCGATGGCCGACGGCGGCGGTGCCAGATCGACCTTGTGCAGACGGGCGGCGCGGCTCACGAGGGCATCATGCGCCAGCCCGACACCGGGCGCAATTGCCCCACCGATGTAGTTATTCTCTGCGGAAATAACATCAAAGTTGGTCGCTGTGCCAAAATCTACGACGATGGCTGGCCCACCGCCGTAGAGCGCGACGACGGCGGCGGCGTTCGCCAGACGATCCGCCCCGGCTTGCTCTGGTTGGTCGATGTCGATTTTCATGCCGAGTTCAATCTCGCTGCTGATAACCAACGGGTCGATGTCGATGTAGCGCTGGCACATCTCGCGGAAGGCCCGCGTCAGCGGCGGCACGACGCTGCCGATAATCACGCCACTGATGGCCCGATAGCCGATTTCGGCGTTGCTGAGGAAATTACGCACGAGCACCGCGTATTCATCCGGCATTTTGTCCGTCACGGTGCGCACGCGCCAGGATAAGCGCCAGCTTTGCCCCTGCCACAAGCCTAGATGCACGTTGGTGTTGCCAATATCTATCGCTAATAACATCACAGCGCCCTTAACAAATTTATCTTATGGAAAAAGTAGTGGCGCAATGCATTGCGCCCAGGGCTTAGCGTGCTAAGCCCCTACGATCATGTAGGGCCATCCCAACAAAATAATTGACACGGTTTGCGGACACGGCAAGCCGTGTCCCTACGAACGATGCCCTGTAGGGACACCCTTCTGGGTGTCCGAGCGGCGTCAGCCGCAT
>DAOTTW010000146.1:0-7491 GCA_034437615.1 Anaerolineae bacterium
CGCCCAGCGCAGTCATTTGTGTTGCGCGTGACCGCCACGCCGACCTTTACGCCGAGTCCGACGCCGATACCGGAAACCACCGAGGAAGCGCCGACGCTGAGCATATCAAACGAGCAATTGCTGGTGTTGGCCGCCGGGGGATTGCTGTTGCTGGTGATCGTCGTGCTTGGGGTCGTCTTATCCAGTCGTCGGCGTTAAAATATCTGGTCCATGACGTATACAGGAAATAACCACACATCCCTATGATAAATCTGTATGAACTGAGCTACGACGAACTTGTTGCCCTGCTGCAAACGTGGGGCGAACCCGGATTCCGGGGTCGGCAGGTGTGGTCGTGGCTGTATGATAAGCGCGTGAGCGCGTTTGAGGCGATGACAAACCTGCCTGTTGGCCTGCGTGAGCGCCTACAGGCTGAAACCAGGCTCGGCACGCTGCGCGTTGCCACCGAGCAGCGCAGCAAGGACGGCACGGTTAAGCGCCTGTATCAATTGCAGGACGGGCAGTATATCGAGTCGGTGCTGATGCCGTATGACGATCAGCGCCGCACAGCCTGCATTTCATCACAGGCCGGGTGTGCGATGGGCTGCGTTTTCTGTGCGACGGGGCAGATGGGCTTTGCCCGCAACCTGAGCGCCGCCGAAATCGTGGAGCAGGCCATGCACTTTGCTGCTGAACTGGCCACGAAGGGCGAACGCCTGAGCAATATCGTGCTGATGGGCATGGGCGAGCCGTTCCACAATTACGACGCCACGCTGCAAGCGATTCAGCGGCTGATGGACGAACTCGGCATCGGGGCGCGGCATATCACCGTGAGTACGGTGGGGCTGGTGCCACAGATTCGGCGCTTTGCGGATGAGGGCTTGCAAGTCGGCTTAGCGATCAGCTTGCACAAGGCCAGTGACGCCGAACGCACGCCGTTGATGCCTGTGAATAAGCGCTGGCCCATCGCAGACCTGATCGCGGCGTGTGAATACTACATCGAGCGTACTAACCGGCGCGTGACCTTCGAGTGGGCGGCGATTGCAGGCGAAAACGACACGCCCGAAGAAGCGCATAAACTCGGTCGGCTATTGCGGGGGCTGAATTGCCATGTGAATATTATCCCGCTGAACCCCACCGGGGGCTATACGGGCATCCCGGCGGACGCAAGCGCCATTCAGGAATTCATCGGCATCTTAGCAACGTATAACGTCCCTGCAACGGTGCGGATGCGACGCGGCATCGACATCGACGCGGGCTGTGGCCAACTCAAGGCCAGCATTATCCAACCACAGGAGATTGCCACCTCATGACCAAGAAAATACCTTATGCATACGTGCAGGCCGTGTGGCCGGAGCAACTGGTGTATATCAGCGAAGCAGAACAACCGGACTGGGAACATACGGCGCTCGTCGATTGCTATGAAAGAGCACCGGACGAATTCAAAGCGATCAACTTTCATGGGCGGCGCGTGGTGGCCATGCACGACGCCAGCGGCACGTTTCAGCCACAACCCGTGAGTGAACTGGCAGATGCGGCGGGCCAAACAGACGCAGCAGAAGCCAGTGCTACCGCTGAGGCCGCTGCAACTGAAGCGGCGGCTGCAAGCAGCGACGGCGGCCAACCAGAGCAACCGGAACAAGCTCAATCAACGCTGCCCCCGGACGCCATCGACATCACCGACCAGCTTGAATTGGCTGAAGATGTCGATACCAGTAGCAATCTGTGGATGTACTTCTTCTCTGATCCGCCGATTTTTGTGGAGTTCGCACATCCGGTGCTGGTGGTTCACATGCGTTCTAAGCTGCGTGCAAGGGGCTGGGAATCCATCAACGTGCGCCATATGAAGGACGGGGAATACATCCCGCCTGATCGTGGCGAGAACGAAAACCAAGATGGACATGAAAACCAAGATGGGCATGAAAACCAAGATGGACATGGAGCCGAGGCCAACGCAGAAACAGACGCAGCCAGCGACGCCGAGGCCAACGCAGAAACAGACGCAGCCAGCGACGCCGAGGCCAATGCAGAAACAGACGCAGCCAGGACAGAAGATAACGAATAGCAAGACGACCGCAAGGCGCACAGAGGATTTTGCGTGATGGAAGCCACATTGCAATACATCCCGATCATGATTGTAGGCTTTGCGGCCTCGTTGGGCCTAACGCCGATCTCGCGGCAGATCGCTATGCGCATTGGCGTCGTGGATAAGCCCAATCAGCGCAAAATCCACCTGGATAACAAGCCGCTGATGGGTGGGTTGGCGATTTATGCGGCGCTGGTGCTGTCATTGCTGTTGTTCAGCCCGGCGCAGCACATTGCCGAACTGGTCGCAATTAGCGTGGGGGCGGGTGTGCTGGCGCTGGTCGGCCTGCTGGATGATCGTTTTCAGCTTGGGGTTGTTGTGCGTTTGCTGGCGATGATCGCGGCAACGGTGGTCTTGATTATCGCAGGCATACAGATACGTGTGTTCGGCGTACCGTCGCTGGATATTGCGCTGACGATTGTCTGGGTGCTGGCGCTGACGAATTCGCTGAACTTCCTGGATAACATGGATGGCCTTTCGGCGGGTATTGCGACGATTGGCGCGTTCTTCTTCCTGCTGATTGCGCTCTCACAGGGGCAGGTGTTGGTGAGTATGCTGGCGGCGGCGCTCTTCGGTAGTGCGGTGGGCTTTTTGGCGTATAACTTCAATCCGGCGAGCACGTTTATGGGCGATATGGGCGCGTTGGTGCTGGGGTTTGTGCTGTCGGCGCTGGCCATTAAGCTGAACTTTGCCGATCAGCCGCTAAACGTGACGTGGATGGTGCCCGTGCTGGTGCTGGCGCTGCCGATCTTTGATATTAACCTGGTGGTGTGGACGCGCCTGGCTGAGGGGCGCTCACCGTTTGATGGCGGCAAGGACCATACATCGCACCGCCTGATGAGTGTCGGCCTCAGTCAGCGGCAAACGCTGCTGGTGCTGTATGGCTGCTGTGTGCTGTACGGTATGCTTGCGCTGGCTGTGAGCGCGTTACCTGCTGGCACAGGCTTCATCGTCGGTGTGATTGCGCTAGCTGCATTGCTGCTGCTGTTCGCTGTCATGGTGTGGCTTCGCCAACGCTATCAGAGGTAATCAGATGCAGCGTGTTTGCACAGTTGCTTGTCGTCAACACGTGGCGCAACGCTAATGCGGGTCGTCCACGTCATCAAGGCCACGCGCATCAGCGGCGCAGAGCGTCATCTGCTGACGTTGCTGCCTGCTATGGTGCAACGCGGCCTTGATGTGCATTTGCTGCTGTTGTTGGAGCCAGATAAGCCGATGGCTGCGTTCGTCGCGCAGGCTGAGGCGGGCGGCATCCATGTGCAGCGCTTGCTGATCCGCAGGGATTACGATGTGCGCCTGATCTATGCGCTGCGTAAGCGCTTACGGACGCTGAAGCCAGACATCGTACATACGCACCTGATTCACGCGGATGTGCTGGCGATTCCGGCGGCGCGGCTAGCGGGTGTGCCCGTGATTATCACTGGCCGCCACAATGACGACGCCTTCCGGCGGCGCTTGTTGATCCGCACGCTGAACCGTCGCCTGTGGCGCAGCGCGACGGCTGGTATTGCTATCTCGGATGCCATCCGACAATTTGCCGCAGCAGTGGAACGCGCCCCGGCAGCTAGAATCCATGTGGTGCATTACGGCATCGACTACGCCAGTTTATCCCCACAGCAGATCAGTAGCGCCCGCGCCGACCTGCGTCAGATGCTTGGGGTGCCGGATGATGCGCTGTTGCTGGGCACGGCGGCGCGTTTGATCCAGCAGAAGGGGCTGTCATATGCCTTGCGTGCGCTGGGCCAGATCAAGGCGGATTACCCGCATCTGTATTATGTCATCGCTGGCGAGGGGCCGTTGCAGGATGCGCTGGAAAAAGAGGCGCGGCGGCTTGGCTTGCAGCGGCGGGTGATCTTCCTGGGGTGGCGCGAGGACGTACTCGATATTATGGCGGGGCTGGATGTGTTCTTGCTGCCGTCGTTGTGGGAAGGGCTGGGCCTGGTGCTGCTGGAGGCCATGTCGCGGCGCTTGCCGATTGTGGCCAGTGATGTCAGCGCGATTCCAGAGGTGGTGACGCACGGCGAAACGGGCATTCTCGTTCCGCCAGGGCAGCCTGCACCACTGGCAGAGGCGCTGCGGCAGTTGCTGGATGATGCACCGCTGCGCCGACACATGGGCCTGCTGGGTGAGGATCGGCTGGAGACGCATTTCAGCAGTCAGCGCATGATTGACGAGACGCTGACGATTTATCGCGATTTGTGCGCTCACAGTGCCACCACAGCATTTTAACCGTACTTTTTCCCCACGTGCTTTGTGGCTTTGTCCTGCGTACAGTACACTAGAGATAGGTTTTCAGCGCGAGCACAGCGCTCTAATTTGCATTTTTTGAAAGGATATTAGCTTCCATGCTGAGGAAAATTAGCGCCTATGCGTTATCAAGTGTATTTTTGCTGTTGCTGATACTGGGTGGCGGTGTGGCACAGGCCCAAACCAGCGGCGACGCTCAACTGCGTGAGCTAGCCATCAGCCGCGCACAAGAGGAACTCAACCGCTCCACGCGCCCGGAGCGCTGGACATTCGTCATTCAGAATGACGTGGGCGAATCGTCGCTGGGGTGTCCATTGGTCGAAGGCAGCGACCTGGGGCGGACGGTGGCTGTATACGTCTATCAGCTTTTCTACAGTGACGCGACGTATGAGGTGCGCGTTGCGTCGGATCAGAGCATCGTCATCCCGTGTGATGTGGATTTTGGCGACATCGAAGCGCCGGATACGGGCGATGATGGTGATGAGGATGATGACGATAGCGGCCAGCCCAGCGGTGACACCTGCACCGTGACGCCCAACGGCAACACGAACCTGCTGGCACAGCCCGAACTTGGCTCTGATGAACTGAATAACGCGGTGGTCGGTGGGCAGGCGTACCCGGCAGTGGCACGCAGCGGAGATAGCCAATGGTATTGGCTGTCGTATGCTGAAAATGGGCAGGGCGTTGGCTGGCTGACGGCGAACTTTGCGACGCTGAACGGCCCGTGTGCTGAATTGCCCGTGCGTGCTGCGGATGCCGCAGTGGACGTTTGCACGGCGAACCTGACGACCAGTGGCGTTGCCAATAGGCAGCCGGGGTCACAGGCGGGGGATGCGTTCGGCGTCTTTGCGAATACCAGCCTGCCTGCTGTGCGCATCACACAGGACCGCACCTCGGTTCAGGTGGCGCAGGATGGCCAAACCGGATGGATTCCGTCGAATTGGGCCACGCTGACCGGGGACGCCTGCAACACGCTGCCTGTCTTTAACCCGGCGGTTGGCGCACCAGATGACGACGACAGCGATACAGGCGACACAACAGGCCAGTGCACGATTGAGCCAAACGGCGCGTTTGCCAATGTGCGTAACTATCCCGACGAAAACCGCCCGGATTCACTGGTTGGGCAGATTTTCCAGGGCACGCAAACGCCTGTGGTTGGCATCAACCCGCAACGAAGCTGGTATCGCATCGCTGAGGGCTGGGTGGCGACCTTCGTGGTGCAAAGCAGCGGCAATTGCTCGAACCTGTCACCGATCGACCCCGACGATCCCAACGCCATCACGCCGACGGTGGCCCCCGTTGGTACAGGCTCCAATTCCAATGTGCAGCGTCCTAACCCCTCGGATGCGTTTGAATGTCCGGCGAATTTCACGGGGTATATGGTGCCGCGCATCGTGGGGGGCAACGCTACGGCGTCCGTTGTGGCGGGTGGTCTGCCGAATGTCATCCGGGATTATCCATCGACGCAGGGCACAGAGCGCCTCGGCTTGATCCAGCCGAACCGCACGCTTGACCGCGTGCTGAATGGCCCGCTGTGCAATGAGGGCTTTGTGTGGTGGCAGGTGACGTTTGATGGTGAAACAGGCTGGACGGTTGAGTCAGAGGTCGATCAAGGGCCGGATGGGACCTACTATCTGGAGCCGACAGCAGGTAATGCGGCCCCACCCGGCACCTATACAGATCAGGCACCTGCTGCACCCGCTTCGACTGCTGCGACACAAGCGGGGCCGGGCCAGCCGAGCATCCTGCGCACGGTTGGATTTGCCGATGGTGGCAATTTGATCGGTTTTGCACCTGGCAGTCAGGATGTCATGATCCGGGCCAACGATAGCACCGCCATCACGTTTTACGATTTCGTCAGTGGTGCCAGCACAGGCCGCAACCTGGAAGTCGGCATCTTGATCGCAGCGACCACCACGCCGGATGGCCAGCTTGTGACGACGAACTTCGACAACCCCAATATCACCTTCTGGGACCTGGACACGCTCAGCCGATCACGGACAATCCAGCGCGAAGAACCGAGTGTGTACCTCACATCCATCGACTTCAACGCTGATGGCACGCTATTCGTAACGTCCAACTGCAATCAGACGAACGATGCGGGTTGCGCACAGGGCCGCGTTGATCTGTGGAACGCGAACTCCGGCCAGCTTATCCGCCAACAACCCGCGCACCCGGATGCTCCGACGCAGGTCGGCTTTAGCGCTTCTGGCTCCCTGATCGCATCGTTGGCGTCTGATGGCGTTCAGGTCTGGGATGTGGTTTCGGGTGCTTTTGTGAGCGCGTTTGCCGCATCCCCGGATATCCCGATCAGCGCCTTCGACTTTTTGCCGACGGGTGAACTGGTCTTCGGGGTCTGTGCACAGGATGCCGTCAATGCGGCGGGTGAGGTCGTCTGTGCAGCGGGGGCCGGCCTCTTGCAGATCAGTGACCCCGAAGCGGCGGATGATACGCAGCCTGGGGTTCGCCATGACGGTATGATTACGGCGGTTGCCGTCAGCCCGGATGGTCGCATGATCGCTACGGGTGATGAGACAGGCGTCGTTAAAATCTCGGATGCTGTGACGTTCGAGGAGGTCTATCAGCTTGCGTTGCACGATGCTGCGGTGACGAGCTTGGCGTTCAGCGATGATAACGTGCTGCTGGCTATCGGTGCCGCAGATTTTGACGTTGAAGCCGCAGACGTGAGCCAACTGAACCTGAGCGCTGCACCGGGCGGTAATGGCTAGGGGTGCTATCAGGTAACTGTTCTGTTCACCTTGTGTAACTACTCAGGTAGGCCCATTTTTAGTCGCCAGACATTAAAACGTCCGGCTCCGGTAACAACAAGCCTGCTCAAGCAGGCTGTATGCACCGTGCAATAGCCCCCTTTAGGGGGGTTGGCCTGCGGAAGCCTCTGGCTTTAGCCAGTGGCGACACACAGACTGGCCTGAGTAGTTACTAAACAAAAATAGGCCAGCCGTAGGGGCGCAATGGGTTGCGCCCTGGGTTTGGCACGCCAAGCCCCTACGCCCAATGATACAAATCCACTTTGGTTCGTCCATTAGCTGAAAAATTCGATATGCTGCGCAATCAGAGATGTGAGGATCGTCAGGCTGGTCAGGATAGCCGAGCCATATAAAGCGCCCAACGTCACAGCGATGAAGCCCTCACCGACAGTCTGCACAGCCTGCCTGAAG
>DAOTTW010000147.1:0-5037 GCA_034437615.1 Anaerolineae bacterium
ACAGGTCAGCGAGGCGCAATTGATGCAAGCGCTGCCTGCTGACCCTGCCGATCAGATGGGTGCATTGAACGCGATTTTGGGGCTGCTTACGCCCGAACAGGACGATGCAGCAGGGCCACAACAGCCCGCAGCAGACAACACGGATGCAACAAGGCCAGCAGATAACGCAGATCATATAGATGAAACACGTTCGCAAGACAGCGATACAGACGACAGCAATACCTATTTTGATTGGCCGTTTTAAATTATTCGTCGGCGGACGCGCTGTTGCGCGTCCCTACTCGGCCCTCACCCCAAACCCCTCTCCCGAACTATCCCAGACACAGATGCAAAGGGGCTTTTTGCTGTTCTCAGGGGTAGGTATTTCGGCGGACGCGCTGTTGCGCGTCCCTACACACATATTGTGAACCGTAGGGACACCCGATGGGGTGCCCAGGGGCGGCGCAAGCCGCCATTATCAAACAGTACGCAAGGAGCAACCCATGAGCAACAAGAAATCCAACAGCCCGCGCTCGATTCTCGGTGTGATCGGCGGCATCGTGCTTCTGATCGTCGGCTTTTTCATCTATCAGGTGACAGGCATCGACCTATTCGGCATCAACACGACACCTGCGCCGCAAGCCACCGCCGTTGTCACGCACGCCCCACCGCCACCGCCCGGCAGCGTGCGCAGCATCAGCGTCGGTGTTGGTAGTGGGGCCACAAAGGGCTTCTGGGAAGCCTACTTCACCGATCCACCACTGAGCAGCCGTGATACCACCTATGACGATGGCATTGACGTGCCGCTAGCAAACGCCATCGCCAACGTGCAACGCACGCTGGACATCGCCGCCTATGAGATGGACAACGAACTGATTACGCAGGCCATTCTCGATGCGCATAATCGTGGCGTGCGGGTGCGCGTCGTCAGCGACGATGAAGCCGGACTCGAAGAATTTGAGGAGAGCATCCCCCGTTTACAAACTGCCGGTATCCCGGTGGTGGATGATGAGCGTAGCGGCCTGATGCACAACAAATTCATGATTATGGACGGCCAAAGCGTGTGGATGGGGTCCATGAATTATACGCGCAACGGCGTCTATCGCAATAACAACAACCTGCTGCGTCTGGACGTGCCGCAAGCGGTACAGGTCTATCAGGCGGAGTTTGATGAGATGTTTTCAGACCGCGAATTCGGCATTACATCATCCGAGGGCAACACCGCCGATTTCACCTACTCTGGCACGCCGATGGAGATTTACTTCGCCAGCGAGAACAACGTAGTTGACGAAATCATCGCAGAGATCAACAGCGCACAGCGCCAGGTCCGCTTTATGGTCTTCTCGTTCACGCGGGATGACATGGGCGACGCGATGCTGGCACAGGCCGAACGCGGGATTGATGTCGAGGGCGTCTTTGAAACCACAGGCTCCGAGACGCGCTTTAGCGAGATGACGCGCCTGTTTTGCGCCGGGTTGGATGTACGTCAGGATGGCAACGGCGGCCAATTGCACCACAAGGTCGTGATTATTGACGATGCAACGGTTATCACGGGGTCGTTTAACTTCAGCAACAACGCGGTTGAATCCAACGACGAAAACCTGCTCATCATTCAGGATACGGATTTAGCACGTCTCTTCCTGCTGGAATTTCAGAAGGTACAGCGCCAGGCCAGCCGCCCCGATGACCTCGATTGCTAGCCCATGCACATCCTGCTGATCTCACGCTGTCCGCCGTATCCCCTGCATTTGGGGGATCGGCTGATTGTGTGGCATCTGGCGCGTGAACTGGCTGCGTTGGGGCACACGCTGGATTTAATCGCCTTTGCGGATGGGGATAGCGACTGGCACGAGCAACAGCACTATCAAGCCTATTTCCGGCATATCACGCTGATAGCCGAGCCACAGCGCAGCCAATGGGCTTATCTGCGGCGTGTGCTGTGGCCCCCGGCACGCTTCCCGCGCCAGGCTGATGCGGCATGGTCAGCGCAGATGTGGCAGGCTATCGCGGCGCATCTAGCGCAGCAGGCGTATGATGTGGTGCATGTGTTTGGCAGCGTCAGCGTCTATGAATATGCGCATCTGCTGCACGAGCACCCGGCAATCATCACCCCTTATGAATCCTACAGCCTGTATCTCAAGCGCCTGATCGATGCAAACGAAAATACGGCCATCAGGCCGCGCTTACAACGCCTGATGGCGCGGCAATTCGAGCGCTGGATGTTCACGCCGTATCAGACGACGGTGGTGGTGGCGCAGCCCGATCAGGACGAATTGCAGGCGATCAACCCAGATCTGAACCTGGCTGTAATCTCCAATGGCATTGACCTCAGCTATTTCGTGCCATCAGCGGATATACAACGCGACGCGAATATGCTGCTGTTCGTCGGCAATTACGAATATGCGCCCAACCTGCAAGCCGCCTACACGCTGATTCAGCAGGTGCTGCCGCAGGTGCGGCGCGAACTGCCCGCTGCAAGGTTGTATCTGGTCGGCAACGCGCCACCCGCCGACTTGCAAGCGCTGGCCACAGAGCATGTGATCGTCAGCGGGCGCGTGCCGGATGTGCGGCCTTATCTGGTGCAGGCTGGCGCGTTCGTCTGCCCGTTGACGTTGGGGGCTGGCATCAAGAATAAAGTGCTGGAAGCGCTGGCGATGCGCTGCCCGGTGGTGGCGACGGCTTTAAGCGTGGATGGCATCGCCGTGCAGCAGGGGCATGATGTGCTGCTGGCTGATGTGGCGGCGATGGGCGCTGCGGTCGTGCGTGTGCTGCGCGATGCGCGGCTACGTGAACGGCTGGGCAGGAACGGGCGGCAATTAATCGAAACGCGCTATAGCTGGCAGAGCGTCGCAGAGCGTTATGCAAAGCTGTATCAGCAAGTGCAGGATTAAGCGCAGGTTACAATCACATCAACATTGAGCGAAAACCATCTACATTGACAACCTATCCGGTAGACTGTGCCAATTGGTATGCGATGGTTTTATTGCCACCCGCGCACCAAAGCGTTACGCTGTTGCTTGTCTTTGTAAAAAATTCGAACGAGCACGAGCAACGCAGGCAGTTATCCTATGCAATCTGACGCAACACAGGGGCAATCAGGCTGGCGCGTGACGCTGGCGGTTGTCTTGCTGGCACAATTCACCTCAGCCGTCGGTTTTTCGATGGTGTTCCCGTTTTTACCGCTTTACGTCAACCATCTCGGCAGCACAATGGGCATGAGCGTCGAATTGGCCGCAGGGCTGGTCATCGGTGGTCAGGCGCTGACGATGGCGGTTGCTGCGCCCTTCTGGGGGGTCGTTGCAGATCGTTATGGCCGTAAGCTGATGGTCATGCGGGCCATGTTCGGTGGCGCGGTGCTGATGGGCTTGATGGCGCTGGTGACCTCCGCAGAGCAGCTTATCCTCTTGCGGATGTTACAGGGCGTGATTACCGGCACCGTCGCCGCGAATAACGCAATGGCAGCGTCAGTCGTCCCGCGTGATCGCATCGGCTTCGCGATGGGCGCATTGCAGGTCGGCCAATGGGCGGGGGTGGCTGCGGGTCCGTTGCTGGGTGGTTTGCTGGCGGATGCCTTCGGCTTTGCCTTCCCGTTTTATCTGACGGCTTTGCTGCTGTTTGTGGCGGGTGTGCTGGTTTATTTCGGGATACAAGAGGCCGTGATGCCCAGGCGCAAAAAGGACGCGCCACAGATGAGCATTATGGACCAGTGGAAGGCCGTACTGACTGCTGAAGGCGTGACGCCTGTGTATCTGCTGCGCTTCATGAGCGGCGTCGGACGCACCATGATTATCCCGATTGCGCCGCTGTTCGTGGTGTCCTTGTTGCCAACGGAAGTGGCAGGCCAGAGCATTTACGCGGGGTTGGTGATGTCGGTGTCGTCCGGTGCCGGGACCATCAGCGGCATTTATCTAGGGCGTTTAGGGGATCGCATCGGCCACCGGATTGTGTTGCTGGGCTGTGCGGTGATGGCGACTGTCTTTTACATCCCGCAGGTATTCGTCAGCAGCGTCGAGCAGTTGTTGCTGTTGCAGGCGATTACGGGCTTGGCCAGTGGCGGTTTGATCGCGGCTCCGG
Organism: Anaerolineae bacterium; assembly: GCA_034437615.1. Classification (GTDB taxonomy): domain Bacteria; phylum Chloroflexota; class Anaerolineae; order Aggregatilineales; family Phototrophicaceae; genus DAOTTW01. The sequence continues at coordinate 4,054 of DAOTTW010000147.1, forward strand.
CGGCGTTGCTGGCGCAATACACGCGGCAGGGCGAAGAAGGCGTTGCGTATGGCTTCGATAATGCGCTGTTTTCCGGTGCGCGTGCTGTCGCGCCGATGGTGGGGGCTGGTGTGGCGGCGCTGGGGGGTTTACGCGCTACATTTGCGGCGGCAGCCCTGCTGCACCTGAGCGTTGTCTTTATCACGCATCGCCTGTTGCCTGCAAAACCGAAGTCAGATGGCGCATTGGCCTATCGCGTGGCAGGGGCAGGCGATTAAAAAGACATGCTGGGCGCAATGCATTGCGCCCCTACTTTTCGCACGTGAGCCATTTGTTGTAACTGCTCAGCCCTCACCCCAAACCCCTCTCCCGAACGTGCCTTCGGCACTGGGAGAGGGGCTTTTTGCGGCCTGCCTCTGTGTCTGTGTCTGGTCGGGAGCGAGGGATTGAGGGGGTGGGGGCCAATTCGCGGGCAAAATATGCCTGCCTGAGTAGTTACCATTTGTTTTGCTTTCTCTATTGGATCAGGTGCTTGAGGCGCAGCACTTCTTCAGATCAGGTGCTTGAGGCGCAGCACTTCCTCCAGGGCTTGCATGGCGGAACGGTGCGTAAACACCACCCGCACATACACGCTGACCTCCACTAACTCCGCAATCGCTTTACGCAGCGCGTTGCCTTCATCCACATATTGATCCAGCAAGGCATAAAGCTGGGCTTCGGGCGGGTTTTCGGGCGCAATAAAGCGCGGGTTGCCGCGTTCATCACGCGCCTGGTCGCCACCTGTGCATACGACCATCACACGATAGCCGGACACGGCCAACACCACCGCCCGGAAAATATCCGCCGCGTGCATCCGCTCTGGTGATACGATAATATCGCTGTTGCCGATACGCTCGCCAAAGGACACGGTTAAGGTGTTCATCTGATGGGCGAAGTGCATCAGGTATTTGCGCATGTTGTTGGCGTTCTTGATGAATTCGCGATAGTGGGCTTGGGCGGCTGCGG
>DAOTTW010000148.1:0-1697 GCA_034437615.1 Anaerolineae bacterium
TGGGGGCCTGGCTATACCTACGTTACACATCGCCCTCCAACCGTGTATGATGAGCAAGGGCGGGATTTACGTACACTGAACTGGCTCGATGGACGCCAAACGCAAGCCGCAGGGATTGTCATGCTGCACTATTCGTTGCTGCTGCCGAAGCAGGTTCGTGAGAAGGCCATTTATTATCAGAATGCTGCCTGGGCGAAGCGCGAGCGCATGCAATGGTGGGTCACGGATTGCTTTTTCGGCCTCAAGCATCCGTTTTACGTACACAACGCTTATGATTATCCGTCCTGGCTAGAGCGTTACACAGGCAAGCACCCGCCTCAGGTCAAAGCTATGTGGCATGAGCTACAAGAGAGCGATTACGAACTGCGCCAAACAGAGGACGTCGAAAGGCTGCTAACGGCCTGGTGGTACCCATTGGCGCGTTTATGGTCAAAGCTCTGGAATTATCCAAGCCGTTTGCTGATGGAACCCGTTATCAAACCGATCCTGAGGTACATCATCCCGAAGCGACTATGGCTACAACTGAAGCGGTTCGTTAGGCCATGAAAGTCTTGCACGTCAGCACCTACGACAACAGAGGCGGCGCTGCCAGGGCTGCAAATCGGCTACATCAGGCCCTGCTGTCGATTGGGGTCGATTCTCAGATGCTTGTGATGCAGCGTGATAGCGACGACCCGACGGTAAAGCGCGTCCCGCTGGGCTGGCCCCGGCTGACGACGATGCTTTCCCAACGTGCGGATGCGTGGCGCTTGCGATGGATAAAGCCGGGCCGCCCCTGGCACAGCAATTACATGCCGAATGGTATCGCGGGTCTCATCAACCGCCTGCAACCGGATATTGTGCAGCTTCATTATGTCAACGGTGGGTTTTTACCTGTGCGCAGCATCCGCCACCTTGCTGCACCCGTTGTATGGCGCTTAGACGACGAGTGGGCCTTCACCGGGGGATGCCACATCGTCGGTACATGCCGCAGTTTTGAGCAACAATGCGGCCATTGTCCACAGTTGAAGCGTTCCAGCGAGCATGACCAGAGCCGCCGTCAATGGCTACATAAGCAGCGGCACTGGCAGGACGTGGCTTTCACAATCGTCACACCAAGCCGCTGGCTGGCAGACCTGGCCAGGGCCAGCAGCCTGCTGCGAGACCACCCGATCACGGTAATCCCCAATGCTTTAAACGTCAACGATTTTAAGCCCATCGCAGATGAGCGCACCCGAACAGCAGTGCGTCGGGAGCTGGGCCTGAGCGATGAGAAGCCGCTTGTGCTGTTTGGCGCATTCAATGTGATGCAGGACGCAAACAAGGGTGGGGCACTCTTGCTCGATGCTTTGCGTTACTTATCCCGCACACATGCTAACGACATCCAACTGGTCATCTTCGGCACAGGTTCCAGGGCGGCGTTTACGGGGTTCGACTTTCCAGTGACAGACCTGGGCTTCATTAGTGACCTACCACAACTGGTCAGAACGTATGCAATGGCGGATGTCGTGGTCGTGCCTTCCAAGCAAGAAGCCTTCGGGCAAACGGCATCGGAGGCGCTGGCGTGTGGTACGCCTGTTGTTGCCTTTGGTGCGACGGGGCTGCTCGATATTGTCGATCATCAGCAAAATGGTTATCTGGCACAGCCCTACGACCCTATGGACCTCGCGCAGGGCATCGAGTGGGTGCTGGCTGACCCGGTGCGCCATGCTCAGTTG
>DAOTTW010000149.1:0-7541 GCA_034437615.1 Anaerolineae bacterium
GTAGAAGATATTCAGACGCAAATTGAAGCGCAACTTGTAAGAAATGGCTGGCAAGCCCAAGATGTGTGTGTGATCGTCATCGCACCCGAACTGGAAATCTGGGTATGGAGCGACTCATCGCAAGTCGATGAGACGTTAAAATGGGCTGGTAGGCAACCCAATCTGCGGCAATGGCTAAGCGCACAAAACCGCTTAGAAGCTAATGCCACCAAGCCAAGCAGGCCAAAAGAAGCCCTGCAAGCAGCAATCAAAGTCGTGAGATTACGTTTTTCTGCACGCATTTTCGCAGACCTTGCGAAGCGAGTCTCCCCCAATCGCTGTACAGACGCGAGTTTTCAACGCTTTAAGCAACAACTGCAAACATGGTTTCCCCCTGAAGCATAGGATGTATACGCTATGTCACTCAATCCCATTCAATTCGGTAACGACGTGATCGACCAGTTCGGGCGCTATCTGCTCACCACCTTCCCCATCGCAGACGAACGGCTCGCGCAACAGGTCAAAGAACGCTTCCAGCACGGCATCGACAACGATCCGTTGCTGTACAAAGGCCCATATGTCTACCTGAATCAGCCCTTCGAACCCGGTCCAACCATGCGCGAGATGATCGCAGAGGTTGACTTGCATCCGGCGATGGAGGGCGTGTTCCCGTTCCCGGCGCTGCACTACCATCAGGCCGAGGCCCTGCGCACGGTCAAACGCGGCAAACACCTGATCCTCAGCACGGGGACGGGTTCCGGCAAAACCGAGGCGTTCATGTTGCCCATCATCGACCATTGCTTGCGCCCGCATCTCGCAGGCGCGCTGCCTGGTGTGGTCGCGGTGCTGGTCTACCCCATGAATGCCCTGGTCAACGACCAGTTGGAGCGTCTGCGCTGGACGCTGGCAGGTACGGGCATCACGTTCGGGCGCTATACGGGTGAGACGCCGCGCCAACATCATGACGACATGCCGCATCAGTTCAACGCGCCAGTGTCCTATGGGCCGAGCCACCGTGAAGCGCACGCCAACGGCACGAATTTCGGCAGCGAAATCTTGCCCATGCCGCACGAAGAATGCACGGATCAGCAGAGCATCCGCGAGCGCCAGCCGCGCATCCTGCTGACGAACTACGCCCAGCTTGAGTATCTGCTGCTGCGTGATAAAGACCTGGATTTGTTTCGGCGTGCGCCGCTGCGTTACATGGTCTTCGATGAAGTGCATACTTACACGGGTGCGCTGGGCAGCGAGGTCGCGTGCCTGGTGCGGCGTTTGCGCAACGTAGCGCAGAAATCGCCGGATGAGGTGACGATGATCGGCACATCGGCAACGGTCAGTGACCGACCCGATGAGGATACTGACGGCGATAGCAGCATTGACACCGAAGCGATGACGCGGCGCTTTGCGCATCGGCTGTTCGGCGTGCCACAGGCGGATATTACGGTTGTCCGCGAGACGTACCGCGATCTGCCGGAGACAGAGACCTACGTGCCACCCCTGCCGGAGGGCATGACCGACTCGCTGGCTGAACTGCTGCAAATCACACGGACGCTGCAATTGCAGACGGAGGTCACTGCGGCGGATTTGCCACAGGGCCTGATTGATGCGGTGGAATACCTGTGTGGGCGTCAGCGCCGCGCCGATCTGGATACGATGCAGGCTTTAGGCGAACTGCTAGCGTCAAACCGCTGTGTGCGCCGCTTGAGCGAGATTTTCGATTCGCCGCAGGACTGGGAGCAAGCTATTCCCAGGTATCGTACATTGGGTAATGGTCGTGGTAGCGCCGACGAAGACGCGCTTAAAGCCGAGATGATGGCTTATTTGTTACTGGGCGCGCTCATCAAGCTGGATGGCGACCCGTTGCTGCGTCCAAAAGTGCATTACTTTGTGCAGGGCTTGCAGGGCCTGGGCATCCGCTTCCAGCCAGAGCAACCATCGCGCATTGAATTCGGTGAACAGGGCAGCGTACCACCGCTAATTCTGTGCCGTTCGTGCGGTCAGCATTACACGCGCCTCATCGCCCGCGACTGGCAAGCTTCTGAGCATAGCCGCAATGGGTATCGACTGGCACAAATCCCTGAACACTTTCAGGAACCAGATAACGATGACGGTTGGCTCTACCTGACGGATCGTTTCCATACATCAGATGAGGATGACGACGTAGATGATGCGCGCTGGGAACAAATTTACGTGTGCAGCGTCTGCAACACCGTGCATGAGAAGCAGGAGCCTGCCTGTCTCAATCCGCAGTGTCGTATGCAAGGGTCGCTCGTCGGGCTGTTCGCTTACAATCCAGCCAAAGGCGGCACACCCAAGCGTTGCGGTGCGTGCAGCGGCCCCAACAGCGAGAAAACCCCCCTGCTGAGCTATACACGCAGTGCTGCTGTCGCTGACGTGACCATACTGGCACAATCCATGCTGACCATGATGCAGGAACAATCCCTGCGCAAGGTGCTGATCTTTGCGGATAGCCGCCAGGAGGCTGCATTCCAGGCAGGCTGGATGGACGAACGCAGCAAGCGCTTCCGCATCCGACACATGATGTATCAGACTGCGCGTGAGCATAATCAGCCGCTCAACTGGGATGATTTTCGTGGTGAGCTAATTGCCCGTGCGATGGGCGGTGGCGTCTTTGAGCGACGCGACTTTCGCGATCAGGTCAACAATACGCGGGCAGGCTGGTACATGGTCGAGGAATTCGCCTACGTTACCCAGCGCCGCAGCAACCTCGAACAACTAGGTCTAGTGGGCGTGGCCTATGGCGACCTCTGGCAAAGTGAGGATGACACATTTGCGTATTGGGCTGACCGCCTCGGCGTAGAACCAGACGACATACGCGCTGTGATGCAATTGCTGTTGGATGCATTTCGGCGGCGTGGTTATCTCAGCACATCTCTACTTTCACGTTACTGGAGCAACCGCGACAAAGAAGTCTATTCAGGCTGGGTGCGTGTGCCAGATTTCTACCGACCGAAGGCGCTTGTACAACAGAAACCGAGCAAAAGCCCGTTTTTATCGGGTTGGTTGGCAAAAAATGGGCGCTCAACGGCGCAGGTAATCGTTGCTAGTGCGCTGAAGGTAGGCAGCAATACGCGGGATGAATTCCTGCGTGATGTCTGGGACTGGTTCGTCAAGCACCATTACCTGCTGCCTATTCAGATGACGCAACGGCGTGCTGGCAAGAACGTACAAGTGCGTGGTTTGCCCGCCGAGGTCTACCATGTGAACTTGCATCGCGTCGGGCTATTCGAGGCAGGTGATTTTTTTGTTTGCTCCCATTGCCATCGCACACAACAGGTCATGACACCAACAGGCAACTGTCCGGAATATAATTGCAATGGGCGGCTTGCAGCCGCAGAACGAGATATGGAGCATTACGACGTGTACCAGTATACGCAACTGGACGACTTCGTTTCGATGGGTGCTGCTGAGCACACAGCCCAGGTTCCGCACGCGGACCGCCTGAAGATTGAACGCGATTTCAAAAATGACACGGGCATTACCAATACCATTGTCGCGACACCCACACTGGAAATGGGCGTGGACATCGGCAAGCTGGAAATGGTGATGATGCGTAACGTGCCGCCCACACCGGCCAACTATGCTCAACGTGCAGGGCGAGCTGGACGACGACATCGCATTGGCGTCGTGTTTACGTATGCCGGAGCCAGCCAGCATGACCGTTACTTCTACGCTGATCCGCCAGAGGCCATAGCAGGTGCCGTACGTATACCAGCCTTTTCGATGCGCAACGCCCCTCTAGTTCGCAAACACGTACACAGTCTAATTCTAACCTCTTTACGAGAGTGGGTCACACCTGCTGAGGCTGCCGTTCTAGAGACAACGTTCCCACAGTATATTGTCTTCTACCTGGGCGAATACGTGCAAGACGCTGATGGCTATCGTCTCAGGTTCTTCGATCAACCAGCCAGCTTTGATGCACTCAGCAACCTGATTGCACGCTACCGACCGCAGCTACTGGAGCGTTTGCAAACAGCATTTTCTACCGCCTGGTCAGACGATGAACAGGATCAAGAGGCCGTATCTGTTCAGGTACTAGCGCGATATGTCGATGGTATGGCTGAAGAATTGACGCGCCATATCCGTGTCTTGTTCACGCAAGTCAGAGCCTATCGGGCTGAACAAAATCGCCTGCGCCAGATTGAAAACCTGCGTAACGACGAGAAACGTCACCGCAATCGTATCGAACGCGCCATCAAAGCCTATACAGAACGCTCGATTGAAAACTACACGCTTTCCTGGCTGGCCTCGGATGGCTTTTTTCCAGGCTATGCGCTTTCACGCGCCAGCGTCCAGGCGACAAACCTGGATCCGTTCATCGAACTATCACGCCCATCAGCAGTCGCGTTACGCGAATTGACGCCTGCCAACTGGGTGTACGCCAATCGCCGTGTATTCAATGTACAGCGCTTGAATTACGGTAAGCTACAGGCGCAAGACCCCAACTTCACAACCGATCAATTACGCGATGTGATGGGTTTCGACGTAGCCAATGAACGTTTGTACCGCCTAAATTCAGTGAAAACTGAAGGCGGACAAAAGCAGCGTCAGGAGATCATATCTTACCAGTTGACCGATGTGGAAATGGAACCACTGCAAGGGATTGACGATAGCCGTGAATCCAGACGGCGTATTGCGTTCAATATTCATGGCCTATTGCTGGATCAACATGCCGGAGGCTTTCACAGTCGCGTCGGGCAACGTGAAGTGCGCCTCTTGCGGCGGGAGCAGGTACGGCTTGTCAATCGAGGGCCGATGCGCAAAGGGCCAACAGGTATTGACGGTTTTCCGTTATGTCCGGTCTGTGGCGAAACACGTTCGCCTGCGGCGACCCAGCAAGAACTGGATGATTTTAACCAGAAACATCAGGAGCGCTGTCATGTATCCGAGATTGGGTTTGTCGCATTACACGTCGATCTGACCTCAGATGTATTGTGCGTCGGACCGTTTGAGGCGGCCAGTGACGCTGTCAACACCTATGAGGGCCTATTGGCAGGTGCCCGTGCCGTGCTGGACATGAGTGATAGCGAACTGGAAGGCTTTTTGCAGGTCGAAGAAAATGGCGATACTTGGGCTGTGCTCTACGATCCACTACCAGGCGGAACAGGCTTCATTGACCAAATGCTTGAGCGCTGGATGCTGATCTGTGAGCGTGGACGCGAAGCACTAGGGCGTTGTGACTGTGAGGAAGCTTGTTATAAGTGCCTACAACACTTCCGCAATCAGCAACATCACGGCGTTTTGAATCGACATGATGCCATGCGTCTACTTGGTGAAATCAATGGTCAACCGCACACACTGCACCAGATTCCGGCAAGTGTACAACCCACAAAGAAGGTAAATGGTGACGCTGAGCCTGATAGCACTGCCGAGCAACGCTATCTGCAATTACTGGCTGCCCGTAGCTTCCGTCAACCGGATGCCCTCCAACATAGAATCGATCTGAATAATGGCAATTACACGGTAGCAGACTTTGCCTGGGTTGAGGCACGTGTACTCGTTTTTGTCGATGGAACATCATCACATTTACATGGTGATCCGCAACGTGCCCGACAAGACCGACTGAAACGAGCAATGGCAGGCAAGCTGAGCTGGAATGTTCTGGTCATCACTGCACAGAGCTTAGATGACCAGCAATTGCTGAGCGACCACCTGGATGAACTCAGCATCTACCTGAGTTAGGCACAAGAATAAGGGGGCAAATGAACAATGTCGAAATTTAAAGCTGGCGAAACCGTAGCACTAAAGGTTGATCCAAACCGCCAGGGAGCAGTTATTACCGTTTTGCCCCCGGTCGCCGGGAAGGCGCGTTATCAGGTCTTTCATGGTCAGGGGGACATTCGCGAGTACCACGAAGATCAGTTACAGCCTGTCATTGCACAAAGTGCAACCGATACATTGTTAGATGCTGTGCAATCAAGACAATTTCTAGGACGTGATCAATTCTATGCCCGTATGACAGCCACACGCTTGCAACATGCGCTTGTGGATACGCTATATGCACTGCACGCTGCACGTATTCAGTATATTCCATTCCAGTTCAAACCGTTGTTGCGTTTGTTGCGTGCTGAACGGCCTCGCCTCTTGATTGCAGATGAGGTTGGCGTTGGCAAAACCATTGAAGCTGGGCTGATTTACAAGGAACTACAAACACGTGAAGGATTATCGAACGTACTCATCGTCTGTCCAAAACCACTCACACGCAAGTGGCAGGCAGAAATGCGGCGCTTTGACGAGGATTTCTTGATTCATGATGCGAACTCCCTGCTATATTGCATTCGCGAGACAGATCATGATGGCGAATGGCCGCAACAATATGCACGCAGCATCGTCAACCTTGAACTGCTGCGTCAGGATGCTTATACGCATGGCAAGAAGCGTAATCGCGGTCTCTTTGAATTAGACTCAGCCTTACAATTCGATCTGCTTATTGTGGACGAGGCACATCATGCCCGTAATACGGATACCAACACACATGAGGTCATTAGCTACCTCTGCGATGCATCCAGAGCGGTGATTTTCCTATCAGCGACTCCCTTGCAGACAGGTTCACATAATCTATTTTCGCTGTTACGGATGTTGCGCGAAGACCTGTTTCCGGATTTTTCCACATTTGAAGCAATGGTAGAACCGAACCAAAAGCTAAATGAGGCGATGCGTCTCTTACGTAGCCGGACGAATAACTGGCAGCGCGACACAGCATTCGCCCTGCGTCATGCTGGACAAACGGGTTATGGTCGCCGCGTTTTACATGCGGACCCACTTTACCAACATTGGCTAAATCGTTTAAGCGATAAAATGCCACTGGAAGATTCTGAACGCATACGGTGTCTGCGCGACGTCGAAGAATTACACACACTCGCCCACATCATGAACCGCACCCGGCGCCGGGATATTGGAAGCTACTTTACGGTGCGTGACCCCAAAACGGTCGCAATTGACTTTACGGAAGCGCAACGACAATTCTATGAGCAGATGGTTGCCTTCAGATACGACTACCTGGCGGAAATGCATGGTTCTCAAGTGGCGCGCTTAATTGCCGACATGCTAGAACGTCAGGCCGCCAGTTGTTTACCCGCAATGCGACAATCCCTTGATCGCCTAATTGCAACGGGCGATGTCGATAGCTTCTCTGATTTACCCGTTGAAGAGACGCAGAGTTTGCATTTAACCCCAGCACTACGCCAGCAATACAGCCAATTGCAACAGTCCGCAACCGAATTGCCCCCTGATGACCCTAAATTGGATGAGCTAATGCGCCTTGTTGACGAGACCCTACATGCAGATGGCCCGCGCAAAGTTCTGGTATTTTCGTTCTTCCTGCACACCCTACATTACTTGCATGACCATATGCTCAAACGTGGCTACCGTGTTGCGTTAGTTACTGGAGCAGTCACTGACGATGAGCGTGAGTGGTTGCGCGAGCGCTTCGCCAAACCACATACTGACGCGGATGCTGTGGACGTTTTGCTGTCATCCGAAGTCGGCTGTGAAGGTTTGGATTACCAGTTCTGTGATCGACTGGTCAACTACGACATACC